>NZ_JAHGAC010000035.1:0-356027 GCF_030248355.1 Vibrio sp. B172a
ACAACTGGTGATTGGCCTTCGAAACTATCGTTGTCTAACACATCCAAAATGGTTGGCGTATCTTCAACGATATCTGCACTATCTAAGACAATATCGGCAACGGCGTTGACTGTGAAATCAACTTTCTGACTCACTTCCAAACCACTCGGATCTTTTGCAGTGAACGTTAGCTCTTCAGAACCGTTCCAGTCTGCGGTTGGTGTGATCGTCGCAATACCATCGACAATCGAAACTTGAATGTTATTGTTGCCAGAAACGGTAAACGTCAGTTCGCTGTCCGCGTTATCAACATCGCTAAATGCGTCATTTAAGTTAATCGTGTATTCAGCAAAGTCCTCAGGTAGAACTTGGTCAGCAATGGTATTTTCCACCACTGGCTTATCATTAACAGGAGTGACGTTTAGCGTAACCGTCGTAGTCTCAGTGACACCGCCAGAGGTGACTGTGTAAGTGAATTTATCAGAACCGTTGTAATCTTGGTCTGGCGTGTAGGTGATTGTTCCGTCGTTGTTAACAACCACAGTGCCGTTAGTCGGACCATCTCCAGATTCAACTGTAACAACTGGAGATTGGCCTTCGAAGCTATCGTTGTCCAACACATCCAAAATGGTTGGTGTGTCTTCAACGATATTCGCACTGTCCGAAACAATATCGGCAACAGCATTAACCGTGAAATCAACCGTCTGACTCACTTCCAAACCACTTGGGTCTGTCGCCGTAAACGTTAATTCTTCTGAACCATTCCAGTCTGCGGTTGGTGTGATAGTTGCGATACCATCAGCAATCGAAACTTGAATATTGCTGTTACCAGAAACGCTGAACGTCAGTTCGCTATCCGCGTTATCAACGTCACTGAACGCGTCATTTAAATCGATGGTATAAGGCGTAAAGTCCTCAGATAGAACTTGGTCAACAATGGTATTCTCAACCACCGGCTTATCGTTGACAGGAGTAACGTTCAGCGTAACTGTTGTGGTTTCAGTGACGCCGCCAGAGGTCACTGTGTAAGTGAACTCATCCGCACCGTTGTAGTCTTGGTTTGGCGTGTAGGTAATGGTGCCGTCGCTGTTAACAACCACACTGCCATTTGTAGGACCATTGCCCGCTTCTACGAATACCACTGGGGATTGGCCTTCGAAGCTGTCGTTGTCTAACACATCCAAAATTGTTGGTGTATCTTCAACGATATTCGCGCTGTCCGAAACAATATCGGCAACGGCGTTAACCGTGAAATCAACAGTCTGGCTAACACTTTCACCATCAGGATCTGTCGCGGTAAACGTTAGCTCTTCTGAACCGTTCCAATCTGCTGTTGGAGTGATAGTTGCGATACCATCAACAATTGAAACCTGAATGTTACTGTTACCAGAAACGGTAAACGTCAATTCGCTATCTGCGCCATCTACATCGCTGAATGCGTCATTCAAGTCGATAGTGTATTCAGCAAAATCTTCCGTTAGAACTTGGTCAGCAATGGTGTTTTCTACCACTGGTTTATCGTTTACAGGAGTAACGTTCAGCGTAACTGTTGTGGTTTCGGTCACACCGCCAGACGTAACTGTGTAAGTGAATTCATCAGAACCGTTGTAATCTTGGTCTGGCGTGTAGGTAATCGTACCGTCGTTGTTAACAACCACACTGCCGTTAGTCGGACCATCACCAGATTCCACTGTAACAACTGGTGATTGGCCTTCGAAGCTATCGTTATCCAGCACATCCAAAATTGTTGGCGTATCTTCAACGATATCTGCACTATCAGCGACAATATCGGCAACAGCATTGACTGTGAAATCAACCGTCTGACTGATCTCTAATCCGCTTGGATCTGTCGCGGTAAACGTTAACTCTTCTGAACCATTCCAGTCTGCGGTTGGTGTGATAGTTGCGATACCATCAGCAATCGAAACTTGAATATTGCTGTTACCAGAAACGCTGAACGTCAATTCGCTATCCGCGTTATCAACGTCACTGAACGCGTCATTCAAGTTAATGGTGTATTCAGCAAAGTCCTCAGGTAGAACTTGGTCAGCAATGGTATTCTCAACCACCGGCCTATCGTTTACAGGAGTAACGTTCAGCTTAACTGTTGTGGTTTCGGTCACACCGCCAGACGTAACTGTGTAAGTGAATTCATCAGCACCGTTGTAATCTTGGTCTGGTGTGTAGGTAATGGTGCCATCATCGTTAACAACCACACTGCCATTTGTAGGACCATTGCCCGCTTCTACGGATACAACTGGTGATTGACCTTCGAAACTATCATTGTCTAACACATCCAAAATTGTTGGCGTATCTTCAACGATATCCGCACTGTCAGCGACAATGTCGGCGACAGCGTTGACCGTGAAATCAACTGTTTGGCTGACCTCTAACCCACTTAGATCTGTCGCGGTAAACGTCAATTCTTCAGAGCCGTTCCAGTCTGCTGTTGGGGTGATAGTTGCGATACCATCGACAATCGACACTTGAATATTGCTGTTACCAGAAACGCTGAACGTCAGTTCACTGTCTAAGTTATCTACATCGCTAAATGCGTCATTTAAGTTAATCGTGTATTCAGCAAAATCTTCCTGTAGAACTTGGGATGGGATAGCATTTTCGGTTGTCGGAGCATCATTAAGTGGATTAACTGTTACCGAAACTTCTGCTTCATCTTCTAATGCACCATCAGAAACTGTGTAGCTAATGGTTGCGTCGCCGTTGAAGTTTTCTGCTGGAGTAAAAACAAGCTTACCGTCTACGATCTCAACCGTACCTTGCTCTGCAGGAACAGACGCATTCACTATGGTCAGCGTGTCACCGTCAACATCGCTATCGTTTGGTAGCACATCAATGGTGACTGGCGTATCTTCGTCCGTCGTAGTGCTGTCATCATTTGCTACTGGTGCATCATTTACAGGGTTAACAGTAACCGAAACCGTTGCTTCATCTGTTAGTTCACCATCAGTAACAACATAAGTGATAGTTGCTTCACCGTTGAAATCTTCAGCAGGAGTAAAAATAAGCTTACCGTCTACGATCTCAACCGTGCCTTGCTCTGCAGGAACAGACGCATTCACGATGGTCAGTGTGTCACCGTCAACATCGGTGTCATTGAGTAGTACATCAATGGTAACTGGCGTATCTTCATCCGTCGCAGTACTGTCATTATTTGCTACTGGTGCATCATTTACAGGGTTAACAGTAACCGAAACCGTTGCTTCATCAGTTAGTTCACCATCGGTAACAACATAAGTGATGGTTGCTTCGCCGTTGAAATCTTCAGCAGGTGTAAAAACTAGCTCACCATCAACGATTGCAACGGTTCCCTGCTCTTCAGGTACTGTGGCTGAATCAATTGTAAGGGAGTCGCTATCTTCATCATCGTCATTGGCTAGGACATCAATGGTAATCGAAACGTCTTCGTCTGTTTGAATGTTGTCATCTTCAGCGACCGGAGCAATTGGCGTGACGGCTGGAGAGGTGTTAGGAAGGTTTAAATACAGCTCAGCAAGAGTTAGGCTTTGAGTTTCGGAAAAGCCAAGCGCAGCTAACCCCGTTGTTTCAAACACAGTATCGGCTAGCAGTTCTGCTGCCGTGCGCTCTACAGTGCCGCTAGCCTGCAAACTGGAACCATTACTCTCGCCTGCAGCTGGTGCGAATTCTTCGTTGAGCAACGTTGGATCTTGCCCATCTTGAAGTGCGTCAATAATTTGAGCGACATCGTCAGTGACGTCTTGCACCCCTTCTTCTCTTGCGACTTGAACTTGAAGCTTTTCCGGTTCAGCTTCAGTTCTAGCAACAATAAGTTCACCCGGTAACGGTTGTTCGTTTTGAGCTAATGTCTTTAATTGCCCATCCAAACCTATTACTACGATCTGACCACCAAGTGAAACTAAGGATGTACGATCCATATAAACCCCTGACCTTTAAATACTGTCAACATTTTGACCAATGATACTAATTCGTTATATATTGCCCGAAGATATAACGCAATAACAGAGCTTTAACACCAAAAAACAACTTTTAAGTCACATATTATCCATATGAAGTGCCAAACAAATGTATGAGAACTGGATCACTACGTTTAAGTGCCAAAATAGTTCTAACATCATGAAAATATGATCTTTATTCAAAGATTATATTAACAGCCATACGGTATAGTGAATTTCAACGATGCACACTTAAGTATAGCAACTAGTTCCATAGTTGATTGTTAATAGCTTTGTGCGTTAGATTATTGACGCCTATAGAGTTATCCCTAATTTATAAGAATAATTTCTCGCCTTCAGACTTGACTAAATCTAGGAGAATTAAAGTGAAGTGGACTCGTGCCAACGCCCTATGTCTTGGTGTGCTTACCGTTAGCCCAGCTTTCGGGCAAACACTAGAGCAAGCAGTAGAAAACACGCTTATTACCAATCCAGACATCAAAAGCGCGTTTAATGAATTCGTAAGTAAGCAGTATGTGAATGAAGCCTCGAGTGGTGCTTACCTCCCTTCAGTCGATCTGGATGCAGGAATCGGTTATGAAGGTATTAACCCTGCCGAAGGTGGCAGAGACTCAACAGACTTAACTCGAAAAGAAGCAACGGTCACCCTAACCCAACTTATTTGGGATGGTTCAGCAACACTAAACGACATTGATAGAACGGCCGCTGACGCTGAGTCTGTTCGTTATCAACTGCTTGCAGATGCTCAAGATACGGCACTTGAAGTGACCAAAGTGTATCTAGATGCAGTGAAAGCCTATGAAGTATTAACGCTTTCAGAAAACAACCTGAAAGTGCACAAAAAGATCTATCAAGACATCAAAAAACGCGTAGATTCAGGAATTGGCTCAACCGCAGACTTAACCCAAGTAGAAGCTCGCCTAGCAAAAGCTCACGGTAATTTGGTCGCGGCACAAAACAATTTGTTTGATAGCCATACCATCTTTACTCGATTAGTCGGGCAAGCTCCACAAGGACTAATCTTCCCACGAGCTGATCAAAACTTCATTCCATACACAGTGGATGACGCAGTTGACTTGGCATTTGACTCTCACCCAGTGATCAAAATTTCTAAAGCAGACGTTGATTCAGCGAAGTTTCAATACAAGCAGTCAAAAGGGAATTATTACCCAACGATCTCGGTAGAAGCAGCACAGACATGGCGTGATGATGCCGCTGGTATCGAAGGAAGTAGTGACGAAACGACCGCAATGCTTCGAATGCGTTACAACTTGTATAACGGAGGCAGTGATGCAGCAAATGCCGAGAGTTTTGCTTACCAATTGAACAAAGCTAAAGACTTACGTGAACGCGCATACCGAAATGTTGAAGAAGGTCTTCGTTTGTCATGGAGTGCATTGGATCTTACCCAGCAACAAAAGCAGTTTTTGTCTGATCACGTAGATTCAGCATCTGAAACCGTTATCGCTTATGAGAAACAGTATCGAATTGGTAAACGAACCCTACTTGATCTGTTGAACACAGAGAATGAACTGTTCGAAGCGCGCAAAGATTATTTAGATGCGAAATACGCTGAGCAATACGCAAAATATCGTGTGATGAACGCAACAGGACAACTATTGAATGCCCTACGCGTTGACGTTCCGACAGAATGGAATCAGAAGGTGGAGTACTAAGACATGCAAGCAGTAAAGATTCTATTCTCACTTGGATTGATTTTGTCTGTGAACCAAGCATTCGCAGAAGATGAATACGACTACATGGTCACTCCGAATGCACAGCAAATAGCAGATCTTCAAGATGATGACGATGACGGAGTAATTAACGCCAGAGATTTATGCCCGGGAACGCCGCCGACATCAGAGATCGATAACGACGGCTGCGGTGAGTACATTAAGTCATCAGAACAAATGCAAGTTCGCGTCTTATTCGCTAATGATTCTGATGAAATTAACCCAGTTTTCCACCGTCAAATCCGTCAGCTGTCTGAGTTTTTGAACGAATACCCTTCCACATCTATTGAGCTGCACGGTTATGCAAGTAAGGTCGGTGGCTCAACCCATAACTTAGACCTATCTAAGCGTCGCGCGAACAACGTCCGTTCTGCACTATTAGGTTACGGTATTGCGGCAAATCGTGTTCGAATCGTAGGTTATGGCGATACTCATTTAGCCCAACAAGGCACGGATGAAGTCAGCCATGCGCTCAACCGCAGAGTGACCGCTTCCGTTGTGGGTTACAAAGGTGAAATAAAGAAAGAGTGGACAATATTTACCACTCTTCCTGAAAATACAATTTAAGGAGCTTCGGCTCCTTTTCTTTTTCAACCTTGCTAAACCGTATTATGCTTTAGGAATCGGCACTTTAGTGGTAATCTACTCGCGTCATAACAATGAGAGTTTTGAAATGAGCAAACTTACATCAGATATCCAAGCAAACCTTGACCTTTTCGTTGCTGAAACCAAAGAAAACCAGTTGGTTTGGGGTCTACGCAATGAAGAAGGTTGGCTATCTTGTGAATCAACTGAATTCGAAAACAGCGAGGTTATGCCTTTCTGGTCTACTAAGGAAGATGCACAAACACACAACGTTGAAGAATGGGCAGATTTCGAAGTACTAGAAATCCCTCTAGATATCTTTGTTGAAGATTGGCTTCTAACTCTTGCAGAAGATGGCGTGCTTGTTGGTACAAACTGGAACGCTCAGCTAGAAGGTAAAGAGGTTGAACCTCAAGATCTAGCTAAACTGTACGTAGGCTAATTCCTAAAGACCTCAGCATCGTGCTGGGGTCTGCTTTATTGTTACTTACCTTTTCGATGTAAAGCTCGACCGAGCGCATAATTTTCTTCATTCCATTATCTATACCCTTCGGCTTTTGTCACAATGAACTGTACCTAATTGGTATATCATTCTGAGCAAACAATATAAAAATAACATAAGGTTACATCACTATGCGTACCCTGCTTTCTTTGCTTGCGTCACTCCTAATCGGCGGTCAGGCAAACGCAAGTGACACTCAAAATATCACCCAATGGCATGCTGTCTATCAAGCTACAATGAAAACAAATGCTAAGTCTGCGCTCAGCATGCTGCAAGATCGGTATCATAGCGCCGATTCTAATAGCGAAAAGTTGTACGTTAGCGGCTTGATTTACGAATACATGTCGAATATTGATCAGCCGTATTATGGAAGCAGTCAAATATTAGAAAACCGCTTTGCCAAGCTTGAGTCCAAGTACATTCTTGCACTGACAGAACGAAAAAATGGCAACTACGATACGTCGGTAAACGTTTTTACTTCCTTACTACAAAGTGCAAAACAGCGAAGTGATGAAGAAACTAAAGCATTAATGAACTATCAGCTTTGCTACACGTTGAATCAACAGGGCCAGTACCACAAAGCAAGCTTCTTTTGTTCATCATTGAACAATCATTTATCGGGTGATCATCAACAAAATATCCCTTCGGATCTTGCTTTACGTGTTATCGCGAACAACTTTGACTTTCGCGGTGAGTATGAAATTGCACTGAATTTGTACCGTCGATTGCTGACAGAAATGCCGACTCAGAGTGACCCAACCGGTGTTTACAATGACGTTGGTAACTTACTGAGCGAGTTAGGTCAGTTTGAGCAATCCGAACAGTACTTAATACAAGCATTGCTGGCACGCCAACTTGAATCAACACCGCTAGAAGTCGCACAGGTCGAACATAGCTTGGCGGCGATGTATAGCAAGTCTATGGATTATGAAAAAGCGGTCAGCCACTACAAGAATGCATTGACGCTTCTTGAGGATCTTAACTATCCCTACGGTCAAGGGTTAACTTATCTTGGACTTGGTTCCGCTTATGTTGATTCTGGCGATTTGAAAAGTGCAGTACCTTACATTAAAAGTGCACTTGCATTAGGTGAGCAATACGAAAATAAGCGTTTGCAAACTGAAAGCCATCTTACCGCGGGCTTTGCTTATTTGAAGCACGACTCTCTGCATGAGGCTTTGGAACACGCGCAAGCGGCGTTAGAACTCGCTAACAAAAACTCCACATCAGCGCTACAAGCTAAAGCCCAGCTGTTGTTATCGCAGATTTATCAAAAGCAAAATGATTTTTCTAACGCCCTCTCACACTATCAAAAATACGCAAAGCTCGAACTTGCTAGCCGTGATGCCAACAACGTAAAAGCAATTGAGGCGTTGGATCTAACAAAAAGCGAGTACGAATATGAACTTCAACTGGTCAAAATAGACAATGAGCGAAACCTTAAGCTCTTGGAACTTGAAAAGTTAGGTGAACAGCAACGAGCTTATAACTTTGTGATTTTCTGTCTGCTTACTATTTTACTAGTCGTGCTGTTCGTATTACGCAATACCAAGATAAAATCACGCTTAGATAGACTTACTGGTTCGTTGAACCGAAGTACTATCATAGAAAAAATCAGAAATCAGACCGTCAGCGCCCCAGAAGATATGCGCTATGTATTAGCCCTGATCGACTTAGACAACTTTAAACTACTCAATGACAAGCACGGACACCCAACTGGCGACTTGGTGTTGAAGCACGTGTGTAAAGCGATTCAAGTTAAATTGAACAAAGGCGAATACCTTGGTCGTTTGGGAGGCGAAGAGTTTATCTTGCTGTTGAAGAACGTGGATGAGATTGATGTGCCATTTCGTATCCAGAGCTTACACAAAACTATCTCTGAAAAACAAATTAAGAGCACTAACGACGAAACTCTCAATGTAACTGCAAGCTTGGCCTACCTCTCAACATCTAAGCCACTCAGTAACTTCGATGAGTTATATTCGATACTAGACCAAGCTTTGTATCAATCTAAAAAGAACGGACATAATGCCGTGATTGATGCGTATAACGAGCCTATTGATCTTCCGTCTTCTGCTTTTGAATCAACGACTGCATAACGGCGTCTTTGTTGTTCAGATAGTCATCTAAGCCCGCTTTGCGCAGGTCGCATGACGGGCAATCACCACAACCATCACCGATGATGCCGTTGTAACACGTTAGCGTGTTTTCACGAACTAGTTGCAGCGCCTCATATTGATCAGCCAGTGCCCACGTTTCTGCTTTGTTCAACCACATTAGCGGAGTTTTGATTTCAAACTGACGATCCATACCCTTAACCAAGGCACTGTTCATCGCTTTCACGAAATCATCACGACAATCTGGATAGCCACTAAAGTCTGTTTCACAAACCCCCGTAATGACGGTTTCTGCACCAATTTGGTAAGCGTAGATGCCAGCAAGCGTTAGGAACAAAATGTTGCGGCCAGGAACGAAAGAGTTCGGCAAACCGTTTTCTTGAAGTTCATGAGAAACTGGAATGTCGTCACGCGTCAGAGAGCTGATGGCCAGTTCATTCAGTAAGCCAACATCCATCACTTTGTGTGCAGTGACGCCAAGATCTTTTGCGACTTTCTCAGCCACTTCAATCTCCAGCTTATGACGCTGACCGTAATCGAATGTGATGGCATGTACTTCGTCAAACTCTTTTAATGCTTGAACCAGACATGTTGTAGAGTCCTGTCCACCACTGAAAACAACGACTGCTTTTTTCATCTTTCTCTCCGAGCTTAAGCAATACTTAGGTATTTATGAGTTTGAACCGACAAACGCCAGTTGCGAGCAACACAGGTATCAATACACAGTTGTGTAGCGCGAGGCTTCTGACTGATAGGCTGAAGTGCGATGACTGTCTTCTCAGCGATTTCTGCAGAGGCCAACAATGCATCAAGCTGATCGATGTCTTTTTGGGTGCCAACCGGATGTTTGATCTCATTTGCGCGTTCTAATGCACTTTTGAGTACTGGTAGCTTCCCTTTCATTGCGACTTTAGGTGACACCGTCACCCATGTACTTTCTGAAGTCACGACCTCTGAAGTACCACTGGTTTCGATTTGGCATTGGCAACCCATTTCCTCAAATGCAGCCGTCAACGCACGTAAATCATAAATGCATGGTTCGCCACCAGTGATCACAATGTGCTTCGCATTGAAGCCCTGCTTTTTGTATTCAGCTACGATGTCTTCTGCCGATGCGAAACACCATGTTGGAGAATCTTCTGTTTTCACCAAGATATCACCGATCTGGCGCTGGTCTTCTTCTTCTGCGTACCAAGTCTGTTTCGTATCGCACCAAGAACATCCAACCGGACATACTTGCAAACGCACAAAAACCGCTGGCACACCAGTGAAAACCCCTTCCCCTTGGATGGTTTCAAACATCTCATTTAGCTTATACAACGTAGAACTCACTCAACTCATTATACTTCGAGGCGAAGACCTTAATGGAGAGGCGCACTCAGGTCAATTTAAACCAAAAATAAATTGTTAAAATAGGTCGTTTTGTAGTTTCATACGCAGGTTCCCCATTTTTTAAGGTAAGTAAAGATGTACAAGCTGATCGCCCTAGACATGGACGGCACGTTGCTAAACAGCGACAAAGTAATTTCTGAAGAGAACAAGCAAGCCATTGCAAAAGCACGCGAAGCGGGTGTTACCGTTGTACTTGCTTCTGGCCGCCCTCTTGAGGGAATGCAAGACAAGCTAGACGAGTTAAACATCAACTCAGACAAAGACTTTGTTTTGTACTACAACGGTTCTATGGTGAAAAACATTGGTACCAATGAAATCATCCACCAGCAGATCATTGATGGCAAAGCTGCGAAGAAAATTGCACGTAAAGCACGCGAGCTTGGCGCTTATGTTCACGCATTCAGCCAAGAGCATGGTCTGATCACAGAAGAAAACAACCCTTACACTGACATCGAAGCAAAAATCAATGGCGTAGCAGTCACTGAGATGAACTTTGATGCGCTAGAAGATGATCACGCGATCATCAAAGCAATGATGGTTGCAGAGCCAAGTAAACTAACTGAAGTTATCTCAGCCCTACCAACAGAGCTAAAACAAGAGTTTACCGTTGTGCAAAGTGCACCTTTCTTCTTAGAGTTTTTGAATCCATCAAGCAACAAAGGCGTCGGTGTTTCGGCCATCGCAGAATACTTAGGCATCAAAGCTGAAGAAGTGATTTGTATGGGCGATGCCGAGAACGACCACCACATGCTTGAATACGCAGGTCTTGGTATCGCAATGGCGAACGCAATGGAAGAAACCAAACAAATCGCAGACTACATCACGGTAAGCAACGACGAGCACGGTGTAGCAAAATCGATCGAGAAGTTTGTGCTTAACGCGTAATACTCTGAGTCGATCTGAATTGATGTAAAAAAGCCTCGCATTTGAGCGAGGCTTTTTGTTATCCATTTTCTAGCTAAGCGCCCTGTTTCGCACGCTTTCCACACGTCAGCTTTCTAGCTAACGTAATAAACGTCAGCATTAGCAACGGGTAATGGAACGTATTAAAGACCAGAGACCAGAACCCACTGAACGAAACCGTTGTACCCAAGTAGAGATAGAGTTGATCAACCAGCAACAAGGCCAAAATAACGAACAACATCTGCTGGCGCTCAAATCGAATATCCGACTCTTTGAATGTCATAACCAGTGCAGACGCTGTAATTAGAATCGCTAACCAACTGGTGAACACAGGCAATGGCCAGATAACAGAGATCACCGCTGTAATTGCTGTCATGGTGAACCAAACCCCTTTCGAGGTGAGCAGTCTATCGACATCTATTTCTGGATTATCTTCCAAACGTAAAACATGCCATGCCACTAGAACACCCAGCAACGCACCAACAGACATATCCAGAATAAACGCAGTCCCCAAGAAGAACTTGCAGAACATTACGGTTAAAGTGACCAAGCCCGTCAACAAAGTGACTCGATTTAATCCAAAACTCTTCGTTCTTTGGAATAAGAAGGTCATCACACAGAACCAAATCGCGATCGGCAAGCTTGGGAAACTAAAACCAAAGCTATGCGTTAACTCTGTGATCGGCATATAAACGTGCGGCCTTGGTAGCGAGAACCCCTGCTGCGCAACCAATACCATTAGAGAAGTCGCAGTGATAGAGAAAAATAGACGGTAAACGAAACGGCTATCAAACTTCATCATGACAAACGGGAACAAGAACAACAGAAACGTTGGATTGCTGATGCTCGTTACCAATTTTGCAACTTCACAGGTTGTTTCACGGCTTGCTGACGAAAATGACGCGATCCAGCTTTGTAAATCGACCATCCAAGAAAGCTCAAGTTGACGAAAACCCGGCGCGGAATCAATCAACTGGTCAACATAAACAACTGATTGATTTGTCGCTCGCGAATAAAATTCAGCCACCTCTTTCCATTGCGCAGGATAACGGTAAAGAGAAGCTGACATGTTGCTCGGGTTTGCAATCATTGCAGAGGCGACTTCTACGCCATAATGCGGCGCAAACCAAATTGGAAGCTCGTTCCCATCTAAAGTGTTGGTCATAGAAAAAGCAATCACTTCTGAATCAGAGACACAATCATAGAATACAGCTGTGTCCGTTCTACCTAGCTCCTCGCCAACGGTGACAACTAAGCCAGTTTCTTCCCAAGTTTCTCGTTGAGCAGCGAGCTTCGGTGACTCACCTTCAATGACAGTGCCACCAGGAAGAGAAATTTTATTGGTTAATATTTCATGGATTAAAACCAGTTTGTCATCTGCGCGGACAATACAAAGCGCCCCTTTTACGTCTTCAGGAAGAGGATTCGCGGCAGATGTAGGAGATACAAACAAAGAAATGGAATACAGGATGAGAAAAAACAGCTGTCTCAGCACAAAATACGACCTTTAACAAAAAAGAAGAATCACTCAGCTATGATGGCAGGATTACCAATATTTTTCGACATAAATTAAGTAACCAGTTGTACATTTAGCACACATGTCAAAAAACGCTTTGCGACACTCTTCAAAATAGTTCTGACAAAAATCAGACATAACTCGAAATATTGGCTGCGATTTTGCCAGTTATATTAAGTTAACGTCAGAGGAATTTACGTGGATTTTACGCCTTCTCAGAATTGAAACAAGAAAGAGAGCTTATTGTCGACAACAAATAAACTCTCTTTATGGTTCACTTATGCATTTACAGCTTTAACCATGCATCTGTCCAAGCCGAGCCCACACCCGGCTCATATGCACTTGGAGTTGAGCCACACCACAAACTGTTTGGCCAAGGCTTGCATTGGTAACTTGCACCATTATTCGTCACTACATCCCCTGCAGAGTAATTCGTACCCGCTTGGTAAGCATCACCTGAAGATGGCGGCGTTGGTGGCGTAGGCTCTGTTGGTGGATCTACAGGAGGATTAGTCCCAGAACAATCTGAGCTGCCTATTGACTGCCATACTCCCCATGGACCAGATTCTGATGGATTATCGCCTTGAGTCCACCATTGCGCTTGCCATAATTGACCAGCCCAAGTAACGGTTTCGCCCGTGTTGTATACGCTACTCGCTTTCCATTCATTGTCACAACTACCAGAAGGCGGTGTCGTTGTACTAGTGGCGGAAGCTGTAGCCACTGCTTGGTATGTAGTACTGGTTTTATCGATACCAAAGGCCAAAGCAACTCTCGCATCACCTGCTTGAGACGCGCCAAATTCCACATCGACACGACATGAGCTTCCTGCACTGAGTGTCGATTGTGCACATTGGTCTCTGGTGATCATCGCAGATTTCGTGACTCCAGAACGTTGCAGTCCTACACTTTCGACAGTAAACGCAACATTACCGATATTTTGAATACTGAAACTGTGTTGCTTCAGCTCGCCCACTTTAAAAGAACTCAACGTCTGATTTGCCGTGTAACCAACAGAAACATTATCTGTTGGAGGCGTTGTCGTACCTATCACACCATCAACAAAACTGCGTAATGCTGCGATGTCGCTGTACACACCGTACTTACCCGGTCGGGCACAACCTATGCCCCAACTGACGATACCTAGCTGAGTGACGAGACCGTTGTTCTTAACGACGATGGGACCGCCGCTGTCTCCCTGACAAGAATCAATGCCACCTTGCGGAACACCCGCACAGAATGATACGGAGCCAACTGTGGTGTAATTACCGCCAGCTTGTCGACAAGTCGCATCAGAGACCAGAGGAACATCCACTTCTTGCAGCGCGGTTGGTGAACTGCCCCCCTCCGAAGTTCGACCTAGGCCAGCGACGGTTAACCAATCACCGACACCTGCATATTGCGAGACACTGCCTGCGGCTATATCCACTTTCGCAACACCAGAGGGAATTGAAGTGAGCTTAAGCAATGCGATGTCGTTAGAAAGCGTAGAAGCATTATAAGAAGGATGAACATAGATCTGGCTGACATTGGAACGTACGCCATCAGTGCCGTTATAAATCACACCACCAATTTTTACCGCGATTTGATTTGGTGTGTCACCGTCAACACAGTGAGCAGCAGTAAGTACGAAACCATCCCCAATATAACTCGCCCCGCAAAAAGAACGATTACCATTGCGGCTGACTATCTGGGTATAAAATTTCCAGTCATTGGGGTTTGCCGTGATACCACCCACGATATCCGGCTGAATTTCATTGTTTTGTGTTTGCGTGACTTGATCTGCACTTGCCAACATTGGCAATAACGCCGTTGCAAGTAAGGTTTTTGATAGATTCAATGTTATTTTCCTCTTGTTTTATGAGGCACTATTCATGTGCCACTTACAAAACAAGCAAACAAAAACAACATCACCAATTTGGATGAGAATGAGTCGCCGCACATTGCGACAAGACTAATAACAAATACTGACTAGTAGACTCAACTTTTGCATCGTCAGATTACATAAATCACTAAGTTACCGTCTTAGCTACGCATTAATTAACGTTCAGATAACGACTTTCTTAACCAATGAATATGATGCCCAAAACCTTGGTTCTCATAGAGAGAAATCGCTGTCTGGTTAAAGTCCCAAACCTCAACAAACATCTGTTTCACTCCATAATCAATGAATGTCGCCTCTATCTTTTCAATCAAAGCCTTCGCGGTACCTTGCTTGCGATACTCGGGTAAAACGTATAGCTCATCAACGCTTCCCATCATCACGGGTTTACTAACCGTAGAAATAAGCTCGCAGAAATGCCCTGATACAAAGCCGATGATCTCATCCTCTACTCTAGCGACATATACCAAACATTCAGGATTATCGAGATAGCGAGCAATACTCTTTTCTTGTTCGATTTCTTCTGCGGTTTTAAACAGCTCTGGGGATTGGACATGGTGCTCATCATGCAGCTCGAACATCAAATCATTGAGTTGTTCAAGATCGTCAAAAAGCGCTGGTTTGATTACAAAAGTAGACATAGGAAAAGTAGCCAAAAACAGGAATCCATATAGTGTGTGTTTAAATGTCCATTAAGGCAAGCAGGAACAAACAAAGCCCCAAAAAATGGGGCTTTTTCTTAATATTGAAGATGGACAACGGATTACATTTCTTCTAGTTTCTTCTGCATCGCATCCATTTGTTTAAGCTTTTCTTGTAGGTTTAGTGTTTGATAGTTCAGACCACCCGCATTAAAGCGAACACTCGGTTGCATTGGATATTGATCTAATGTTTCAGTAAACGCTTTAATCTCTGCACCAACTGGAACGAACAACCACAAGTTATCAGCCATCCATCGGAAATACATTGGTGATTCGTCTTTACCTCGCTCAAACGGATCTGCACGCATATGTGCAACCTGTGGCCAGTTTGGCTCAAAACGAACTGCGTCTGTCATATCGCCTTCCATAATTGCGAAATGCAACTTCCAATCATTCCAACGAATCGCGTTCAATTCACCGTTTGCCGAAAAATACAACAAAGACTCACGTGGCACCTTATCTGTTTCACCTTTCAAGTAAGGAAGGTAGTTGTAGCCATCAATATGAACACGCCAGTCTTTCCCGTTCGCCTTATAGCCTTTAGCTAACTTTTCTTTCACATCATTAACACCGGCAGCGGCTAGAATGGTTGGTAGCCAATCTTGGTGAGCCATCATTTCGTTCATCTGCGTGCCCGGCTCAATCACCCCCGGCCATCGAACAATCTGAGGCACTCGGAAACCACCTTCCCAAGTTGTGCCTTTCTCACCTTTAAATGGAATCGTACCGCCGTCAGGCCATGTGAAAGTTTCCGCACCATTATCCGATGTAAAGATAACTATGGTGTTGTCTTCAATCTTAAGTTCCTCTAGCTTATCTAGCAGAATACCAATTTGGTCATCGAGTTCTAACATGCCATCGGCATAGATGCTGACGCCCGACTTACCCTGATATTTTTCTTGAAGACGCGTCCAAACGTGCATACGTGTAGAGTTATGCCAAATGAAAAACGGTTTATCTTCTCTCACCGCTTTTTCCATAAAGTTAAGCGTTCCTTCCAAGAACTCTTCATCTACCGTTTCCATTCTTTTGCGTGTAAGTGGTCCTGTATCCTCAATCTTTCCGTCCGCATAAGAGTGAATCACCCCGCGTGGGCCGTAGTTCTTTTTAAATTCAGGATCTTTCGGGTAGTAATACGTCTCTGGTTCTTCTTCCGCATTTAAGTGGTACAAGTTACCGAAAAACTCATCAAAGCCGTGATTTGTCGGTAAATGTTTGTCTTGATCGCCTAGATGGTTTTTTCCAAACTGTGCAGTGACATAGCCCTGCTCTTTTAAAAGGTCAGCAATCGTTGGAGTCCAATCCGCGATACCATGATTGGCTCCTGGCAATCCCACTGTAAGTAGACCCGTTCTGAACGGTTCTTGTCCAGTAATGAAAGCTGCTCGTCCAGCCGTACATGATTGCTGAGCATAATGGTCGGTAAATAACGCGCCTTCATTCGCTATTCGGTCAATGTTTGGTGTGCGATAGCGCATCATACCTTGGTTGTATGCACTAATATTCCAATAGCCAACATCATCACCAAATATCGCCAATATGTTAGGTTTTTCTGCCGCTATAACGCTGGGAGATACAGCCAATACACTTAACGAGACCGCCCGTTTAAGCCCTATTGAAGTCATATACTTATCCTCATTGAACTGATAAAAATCCGTACCGATCTTACCTAGATGAGCTATAACTAGTGGGCATAAAAGTCCGCCGAAACGGTTATGAAATAACGACGTTTTTACGTGTTATATTTAACTAAGAAAGTAATAACGAGACTAAAGGTTAACGAATGCCGAAAGAGATAGACTTCAATTTGATCCCGTTTTTTCTGGCTATATATGAAGAAGGTAATATCTCTGTCGCTGCAAAAAAGCTTGGCGTTACCCAACCGGCCGCAAGCAAAAACCTTAAACGCCTAAGAGAAAAGTATGATGATGTATTGTTTATACGCCACCACAATGGTGTGTCTCCATCAAATAAAGCCATTGAGATCTACCCAGCACTCGCCGCAGCGAACAAACTGTATGCTTCAACGTTAGAGCATCTAAATAGATTCAGCCCTATCTCGTCAGACCGAAGCTTTTCCATGGCATGCATTAACATCGCAAGCTATCAATTGATACCTGAGTTGCTTACACAAGTAAGAAAAAAAGCTCCAAATATCACTATCGATGTTCACCCACTCTACAGTGAAGATTACGAAATGGATCTACGAGTAAAGAGATATGATTTTGTCATCGATGCGCCTCAACTACGTACTTCGTCCTTAAGATATAAACCGATTGGAAAACGTGAGATTGTCGTAGTTTGCGCGAAAAACCATCCAAGACTGGGAGAATCCATCTCTCAAACGGAGTTCTTGAATGAGGATCACATCGTTCTAGGTTCTTGGCAGCACAAGGTGAACCCTTTATCGAACAGTGACATAGTCGAACTATCTCACCGCAGCACTCCTTATAGTGTTTCTAATGCATTAGATATGTTGAAAACTGTCGAGAAAACGGATGTGATTTGCTTGATGGACTCAACGATAACGAAATCTTTTGAGCAGCTTATGGAAATCAAAGTTCTTCCATTTCCATTTGAGCAAACAAAGTGGGATTTGTGCTTAATATATCATCCAAACCGAGCCACCGACTCCGGACATAAGTGGATGAGGAACATAATAAGTGACGCCTCTGAAAAAATAAATAAGGCTCAGAATTGAGCCTTATTATGTTGAATTTGATGCAAACTAGCCACGTTTAAGCACTCGCTCGATTTCGCCAAGACTGGATGGGTCATCAATGGTTGATGGCACCACGTATTGCTCGCCATCGGCTATTTGACGAATGGTTCTTCGCAGAATTTTACCTGAGCGAGTCTTTGGCAAACGGTCAACAACCAGCGCATGTTTAAAGCAAGCCACAGCGCCAATCTCGTTGCGTACTTTACCCACCAACTCACCTTCTAGCGTTAGGTCATCAATCTTCACACCATCTTTAAGAACCACGAAGCCAAGTGGTAGCTGACCTTTTAACTCATCGTGGATACCGACTACCGCGCATTCCGCAATCGCTGGGTGACCACCAACGATTTCTTCCATCTCGCCAGTAGACAGACGGTGACCAGCAACGTTAATTACGTCGTCAATACGACCCATAATAAACAGATAACCATCTTCATCTAGGTAACCGCCATCTCCCGATACGTAGTAACCCGGGAATTGACTTAGATAACCGGTTTCAAAGCGATCATGGTTACGCCAGACAGTTGGTAAACAGCTTGGTGGTAATGGGCGCTTCAAAGCCACAAAACCTTGTTGATTTGCGCCCACTGGCATGCCCATTTCGTTCAGAATCTCGACCTGATAGCCAGGAATCGGCTTGGTAGCGGAGCCTGCTTTTACCGACATCATCTCGATACCGGTCGGATTGCCCGCGATCGCCCATCCGGTCTCCGTTTGCCACCAGTGGTCAATGACCGGCTTATCTGCTTTGCTTTCGACCCATTCTAGCGTTGGTGGATCAAGGCGTTCGCCTGCCATAAAGATAGAGTCGAGATTGGACAAGTCGTATTGCTTAATGAACTCGCCTTCTGGGTCTTCTTTCTTAATTGCACGAAAAGCGGTTGGCGCGGAAAAAAGCACATCCACTTTGTATTCGTCACAAACACGCCAGAATGCACCCGGATCCGGTGTTCTCACTGGTTTGCCTTCAAATAGAATAGTTGTACAGCCATGAATCAACGGTGCGTACACAATATAAGAGTGACCAACGACCCATCCTACATCCGATGCAGCCCAGAACACGCCATCTTGGGGGATGTTATAAATCGACGTCATCGAATATTTCATCGCCACGGCATGACCACCATTGTCACGCACTACGCCTTTTGGTTTCCCTGTTGTGCCAGAGGTATACAGAATATAAAGAGGATCTGTCGCTAGCACAGGGACACACGCATGAGGCAAAGCTTGCGCGTATTCTTGCTGCCAATCTAAATCACGTTCAAGGTTAAGTTCGGCTTCGCACTGCGGGCGTTGAAGAACAAAGACTTTCTCAGGCTTCCAACGGCTGTCCATAATGGCTTTATCAACCATTGGTTTGTACGGGATCACCTTGTTAATTTCGATGCCACAAGACGCCGTCATGATGACTTTAGGTTCCGCATCTTCAATTCGAACGGCAAGCTCATTCGGGGCAAAACCGCCAAACACCACCGAATGAATCGCGCCCAATCGAGCACACGCTAACATCGCCATTGCTGCTTCTGGGATCATCGGCATGTAGATGACCACACGATCGCCTTTGATTACGCCTTGATTAGAAAGCATGCCCGCGATTTTCGCCACTTGGTCACGCAGAGCTTGATAACTGTAAGTTTGTTTTTGCCCCGTCACTGGCGAATCATAAATCAGTGCGGTTTTGTCGCCTCTTCCTTGCTCGCAATGATAATCCAACGCGAGCCATGACGTGTTCATTACGCCATCAGGAAACCAACGTTCAATCCCATGTTCGTCAGCTTGTAAGATGGTATTTGGCGCTTCAAACCAATCGATGTTTTCAGCTTGAGCACGCCAAAAGTTTTCCGGTTCATTTTGTGCCCAAAGGTATTCTTTTTGATATGCAGACATATTGCTTCCTCCAGTATGTCCTGACATTGCTTCTCTTAAGTATCACTACCATGCAATTGTGTTATTCAAAGACATTGGAGGGAACACGCACACAGCCCTCCATCAGTATTCTCGCGCTGCGGCTCATAATGGCTTTCTCAACCACCCAACCTTGTTCTGTTTGTTTGGCTTTTGCCCCCACCTTAAGCATTCCTGATGGATGCCCAAACGTCACAGATTCTTTCTCTCCGCCACCAGCCGCTAGGTTCACCAAAGTACCCGGGACGCATGCCGCCGAGGCAATAGCGACCGCTGCGGTTCCCATCATGGCGTGGTGAAGTTTGCCCATAGATAAAGCTCGGACGAGAATATCGACCTCACCTGCCTCTACGGCTTTACCACTCGACGATAAATAGGATTTAGGCTGAGAAACAAACGCAATCTTAGGCGTGTGTTGACGTGTTTGAGCCTCTTCGAGCGAATTAATAAGACCCATTTTTAGCGCGCCATGAGCACGAATGGACTCAAACCTCGCAAGAGCAGATTCATCGTTATTGATGTCATCTTGAAGCTCAGTGCCTTGGTAGCCAAGTGCTTCTGCATCAATGAAGATCGTCGGTATGCCTGCGTTAATAAAGGTGGCGTTGAACGTCCCAACATCTGGCACGACCAAATCGTCTACTAGATTGCCAGTTGGAAACATGCTGCCTTCACCATCAGCAGGGTCGACAAAATCAACTTGAATTTCTGCCGCAGGGAACGTCACGCCATCAAGCTCAAACGCCCCTGTTTCTTGAACGAAACCATTTACGATTGGCACATGAATCAATATGGTTTTGCCAATATTTACCTGCCATACACGAACGGTAACGATGCCGTTTTGAGGAATTTGATCTTCGTCGATCAACCCTGCATGAATGGCGAAAGGTCCGACTGCAGCAGAAAGATTGCCACAGTTACCACTCCAATCAACAAACGGCTTATCTATCGATACTTGCCCGAACAGGTAATCAACGTCGTGATCGACTCGCTGACTGCGCGACACAACCACAGTTTTACTGGTGCTGGAAGTTGCGCCGCCCATGCCATCAATTTGTTTGGCATACGGGTCAGGGCTACCAATCACACGAAGTAGCAGCTTGTCTCTTGCCTCACCTGCAACTTGCGCTGGCTGTGGCAAATCTTCAAGGTTGAAGAAAACACCTTTGCTCGTACCGCCGCGCATGTAAGTCGCTGGGACTTTGATTTGGCTTTGCATCTTGCTATCCATATCTTGCTCCGTTATTGCGCTATCTATTGCGAGAGGAAATCTTGAGCAAAGCGCTGTAACACACCGCCCGCTTTATACACGTGAACTTCATCTTCGGTATCGAGTCGACAAGTCACCGGCACATCAACCTTGTCGCCATTCGCACGAGTAATCACCAGCGCCAAATCAGCACCTGGAGTGATATCGCCGATAACGTCATAAAGTTCAGTGCCATCTAATTCGAGCGTCTTTCGGTTCACGCCATCTTTAAATTGCAGAGGAAGCACGCCCATGCCAACTAAGTTGGTACGGTGAATACGCTCAAACCCTTCAGCGACAATGGCTTCTACACCCGCCAAGCGAACGCCTTTCGCCGCCCAATCTCGGGACGATCCTTGACCATAATCTGCACCCGCGACCACAATAAGTGGCTGCTTGCGATTCATGTAAGTCTCAATCGCCTCCCACATGCGTGTCACTTTGCCTTCAGGTTCGACTCTCGCTAACGATCCTTGCACTACTTCGTCGTTTTCCTTGACCATTTCGTTGAACAGTTTCGGGTTAGCGAAAGTAGCGCGCTGCGCGGTTAAGTGATCGCCTCGGTGAGTCGCATATGAGTTAAAGTCTCCTTCTGGCACGCCCATCTTCGCGAGGTATTCGCCTGCGGCGCTGCTTGCCAAAATTGCGTTTGATGGCGACAAATGGTCGGTCGTAATGTTATCGCCTAAAACGGCAAGAGGACGCATTGAAGACAGAGTTCGCTCACCAGCCAGTGCTCCCTCCCCCTCTTTTTGCCAGTAGGGAGGTCGACGGATATACGTACTCATCGGACGCCAATCATAGAGCGGATTCGGGTTACGAGCCTCATCATTCAGTTTAAACATTTGAATGTAGACTTGATTAAATTGCTCTGGCTTAACGTACTCACCCACCACAGCATCAATTTCTTCATCCGTTGGCCACAAGTCATTGAGGTAAACCGGCTTGCCGTCTTTATCTGTACCCAAAGAATCACGTTCGATATCAAAGCGAATCGTACCGGCTAACGCGTAAGCAACGACCAAAGGGGGCGATGCTAAGAATGCTTGTTTTGCGTAAGGATGAATTCGACCATCAAAGTTGCGATTCCCCGAAAGTACCGCCGTTGAATACAGATCTCGGTCAATGATTTCTTGTTGGATTTTCGGGTCAAGTGCACCGCTCATGCCGTTACAGGTTGTACACGCATAAGCCACGATACCAAAACCAAGCTTTTCTAGTTCAGGGAGTAAACCAGATTCTTCAAGGTAGAGTCGAGCAACTTTAGAACCCGGAGCAAATGAAGATTTCACCCAAGGTTTGCGCACCAACCCAAGCTCATTCGCTTTCTTAGCGACCAGACCAGCCGCCACAACGTTTCTTGGGTTACTGGTATTGGTACAAGAAGTAATCGCCGCGATGATCACCGCGCCATCTGGAAGCTCGCCTTCCTTCTCTTGCCACTCGCCAGAAACACCACGTTCAGCAAGCTCTGCGGTAGGTAAACGACGATGAGGATTAGATGGACCTGCCAGATTGCGCCCGACTTGGGACAAATCGAATTCAAGCACGCGTTCGTAAACCGCCGTGTCTAAATCATCCGCCCACAGGCCGGTTTGCTTGGCGTACTTCTCTACCAAGTCGACCTGTTGATCATCGCGTCCTGTCAGTTTGAGGTAATTAATGGTCTGCTCATCAATGTAGAACATCCCAGCGGTTGCGCCGTATTCTGGCGTCATGTTTGAGATGGTCGCGCGGTCGCCGATGGTTAGGTCTCGCGCCCCTTCGCCAAAGAATTCGAGATAGGATGAAACCACGCGTTCATTGCGTAGAAACTCGGTAATCGCTAGTACGATATCGGTGGCGGTAATACCCGGTTGACGCTTACCAGTGAGCTTCACACCGACAATGTCCGGAAGACGCATCATCGACGGGCGACCAAGCATAACCGTCTCCGCCTCTAAGCCGCCGACACCAATCGCAATAACGCCAAGAGAATCAACGTGAGGTGTATGACTGTCTGTGCCGACACAGGTATCTGGGTAAGCAATGCCTTGCTTAACTTGCACAACCGGAGACATCTTCTCCAAGTTGATTTGGTGCATGATGCCGTTACCCGCAGGAATAACGCTGACGTTCTCAAACGCCGTCTTACACCACTCGATAAAGTGGAATCGGTCTTCGTTTCTGCGCTCTTCTATCGCACGGTTTTTCTCAAACGCCTCTGGGTCAAAGCCTGCGTGTTCAACTGCCAGTGAATGGTCAACGATCAACTGCGTTTCAACCACAGGGTTTACTTTCGCTGGGTCACCGCCTTGTTCGGCAATCGCATCACGCAAACCAGCGAGGTCGACTAATGCAGTTTGTCCAAGGATGTCATGACAAACCACACGCGCCGGATACCAAGGAAAATCAAGGTCACGCTTGCGTTCAATCAACTGTTTTAGGCTATCAGTAAGCATATTCGGGTCGCAGCGGCGAACCAACTGCTCAGCTAAAACGCGTGAGGTGTATGGGAGCTTTTCATAGGCTCCTGGAGAAATATCGTTAACTGCTTCTCGGGTATCAAAATAATCGAGTTTGGTTCCCGGGAGCGGCTTACGATATTGAGTATTTATGTTTGTGGTGATGCTCATGGGCTTGCTTCCGCTTTAGTGTACATCTTGTGCCTGAACGCACCGCGATACTGTTTTTGAAATGGATTCGCGGTGAAAGAGACGCCCTCTGTGAATGCCATCAAGACAAAACTCACAAAGAGGCGTCACGCGCTAGCGTTGTTCGATTGGCACCCAGTCTTGATGATCCGGTCCGGTGTAATCCGCGCTTGGGCGAATGATTCGGTTGTTCGCACGTTGTTCATACACGTGCGCCGCCCAACCTGTCAGTCGACTCATCACAAAGATTGGTGTAAACAATTTGGTCGGAATGTCCATGAAGTGGTAAGCCGAAGCATGGAAGAAGTCGGCATTACAAAACAGACCTTTCTCACGCTTCATGACTGATTCCACGCGCTCAGAGACCGCGTAAAGATGTGTGTCACCCACCTCTTTCGATAACGCTTCTGACCAACGCTTGATCAGTGCATTACGAGGATCACTTTCGCGATAAATCGCATGCCCAAAGCCCATGATTTTGTCTTTGTTCTCTAGCATTTGCAGAATATTGGCTTCTGCCTCATCTGGCGTTTGCCAATCTTGAATCATCTCCATCGCCGCTTCGTTTGCACCGCCATGAAGTGGCCCACGTAACGTACCGATAGCAGCCGTAATACAAGAATGAAGATCAGAAAGCGTAGAAGCACACACGCGCGCCGCAAATGTTGAGGCATTAAACTCATGCTCTGCATAAAGAATCAAAGAACAGTGCATCACCTTTTTGTGCGTTTCGCTTGGTGCTTTATCAGTAAGAAGTTTTAGGAAGTAGCCGCCTATGCAGTCTTCGCTGTTATCGTGCGTTTTGATTCGTACGCCATCGTGGCTGAAGCGATACCAGTAACAAATGATGGCAGGGAAAAGCGCCAGCATTCGCTCAGTAGCATGGAGCTGTTGCTCAAAGTCCATTTCTTGCTCTAAGTTACCCAGCATAGAGCAACCTGTGCGCATAACGTCCATCGGGTGAGCATCAGAAGGGATCAGCTCTAACGCTTGCTTAAGCTCCGCTGGTAAGCCACGCAAGCTCAATAGATGTGTCTTGTAGTCGTCTAGCTCTTGTTGATTAGGTAAGTGACCGCGTAACAGCAAATGCGCGACTTCTTCAAATTGAGCATGATTTGCCAAGTCCGTAATATCGTAACCACGATACGTTAGACCCGTCCCCGTTTTACCGACAGTGCATAAAGCTGTGCTTCCAGCGCTTTGACCGCGTAGACCTGCGCCACCTATCTCAGCTTTCTTTTCTACAGAATGAGGCATTGTTGAACTCCTTTTCTGTCTGACTTGGCTCTCTTAATGGGCTCTTTTGAATCAGACAATTTTCACGTTATTGGATTAGAGATTCCGTTTATCTATCTTTTTCTTGGGCTTCCGTTTGTTTCTTTGTAGACCTTATTTACCCTCCGAGAACAGCTTGTCTAACTTATTCTCGTAGTCATGGTAATTAAGGTGCTCATACAGCTCTTTTCGTGTCTGCATTGAATCAAGCAACGCTTCTTGGTTGCCAACTTCAAGTAAGTGTTTGTAAACCATCTCGGCAGCTTTGTTCATCGCACGGAATGCACTCAGTGGGTACAAAACCATGTCCACTTTGGATTGAGCTAACTCTTCACAGCCGTACAGAGGTGTTTGTCCAAATTCAGTAATGTTGGCAAGAATCGGCACGTGCTTCCCTGTTGCGTCTTCGAGCGCTGTTGAGAACTGTTGATATTGGTCGAGCTGATTCATTGCTTCTGGGAAGATCATGTCTGCGCCCGCTTCCACACATGCAATCGCACGTTCAATCGCACTGTCCATACCTTCAACCGCTAACGCATCAGTACGAGCCATAATGACAAAGCTCTCGTCATTACGCGCATCCACGGCCGCTTTCACTCGATCGACCATTTCTTGTTGGCTAACAATCGCTTTGTTTGGGCGATGACCACAACGCTTCTGCGCCACTTGGTCTTCCATATGCACTGCCGCCGCACCCGCTTTTTCCATCGCTTTGATAGTGCGTGCGATGTTAAAAGCACCACCAAAACCGGTATCGATATCAACCAATAACGGCAAATCACACGCGTTGGTGATACGGTCTACATCGACCAAAACATCGTTCAGTGTCGTAATACCAAGATCTGGTAAACCGTAAGATGCATTGGCGATGCCGCCACCCGACAAATAGATAGCTTGGTGACCCAAGTTTTTCGCCATCATGGCGCAGTATGGGTTAATGGTGCCGACGATCTGCAGCGGGTTATTTTGCTCAATGGCGAGTCTGAACTTCGCCCCCGGAGATAAGCTCATGACAATTTCCTTCTAGTCTTGTTCTCTATCTTTACTTTCAGAATGTAGAATCTGTAATTCGATTAGTTTTCGGCTGCCTGAGATGTGCCTTCTCATCAGCATTTCTGCCAGCTCTTCATCACGGTTGCGAATCGCTTGCAGAATGAATTTGTGCTCGTTGAGTGCTTCATTAGGACGAGATTGCGCGCGTGGCGATTGGTAACGATACATGCGCAACAAGTGATACAGCTCGTCGCAAAGCAGAGAGATAAGCTTGCTGTTTCGGCTCGCTTGAATGATTCGATAGTGGAAGTCGAAGTCACCATGCTGGTGGAAGTAAGACGATCCTTCGACTTCATCAATATGTTTGGAATGTGTCGACAATAGCATTTCCAAACTCAGTAACTCTTCTTGAGTGATATAGCGAGCCGCGAGCCTTGCAGCCATGCCTTCTAACGCTTCACGGACTGAATACAATTCGATGAGCTTTTCTGGCGAGAAAGTAATAACACGAGCACCAACATGCGGAATGCGCTCAATCAACCCAAGTCCTTCTAGGCGCATCATGGCTTCACGCAAAGGACCTCTACTCACCTGATATTTCTTGGCTAATTCAGGCTCTGAGATTTTACTGCCCGGTTCAATTTCACCACTCACAATCGCTTCCACTAACGATTCGGTCAGCGATTCAGATTTAGTGTGCTCTTTTTCAGAGACAATCACTTTATGACGAGTTTTCAATTCTGTATTCATATTCAAGGCACTCGTATTTAGAAATCAAAGTGTCAACAATTTGTTAACTTGAATATAAAATAGACGATCAGATTGTCGACAATCAAGCAAATTGTCGACAATTTAGACTAAGGTATAGTGTTATTGAGTGATTTATGAGTGGATAAATATTCATTTCGATAAGAGCAAGCTGAAATTGTCGACAATAAAAACTCAATAAATTCAGCAAGTAAAAAGAAATAGGGAGCACGTCAGCTCTCTATTTGAGTTTAATTTGCTAACGGACGGTCATATTTGTCTAGTTGACCAGTTTGTAGGTTAAGTCTTTTTCATCCAACAAACCGGATTCAACTAGGTTTCGCTCTAACATCATGTCTTGCAGTTGTTTCAGCGAGTTGATGTTGCCGTAACTACGGCGGATCTGGTCAAACGCTTCTTCTAGTTGCGGTAAGTTTTGTGCATTCATCTGATCAGTCGTTGCTTCAGAAGCCGCCAAGAACCACTCCACATCCTTGGTGATTTCTTGCACTTGAATCAGACTTTCACGCAATTTCGCTTGGTAGTGTTCCACCTCTTTGATGGCAGAAAAGAACTCCGTCCAAGCTTGCATGTTATCGATAGCCGATGTCGAAGACATGGTGGTTTTGTTGAGTTTCACACGGGATTCATTGATCGCCTCTTTAAGCTTGAATAAACGCAAACTGAGCTCATCAGAACGCTTTGGTAACAGCTTCACCTCGTACTTCACGAGTTTACGAATCGCATGGATGTGTTCATCACGCTTACGCGCAGAAAGCGCCAAGAACTCGTGATCGACTTTTCCTACCGAGTTAGTTTTAAGTTGCTTGCGAGCAGATTCAATTTTTTTGTTAAGAAGAGATTTAACCCCTTTCTTTGAGCCTTCTTCCCACGCTTTGCGAGAAGCTGCTTTTAACGCTGCCCCACCTGCGACTTCCAAAAGGGCAGCCCCCTCTTTCGAGCCGGGAAATGGAATCATCCCGATACCAGTCCTTACCCCTTTTTGCGCAATATCCATCGCGACCATTTTCTTGTCACGTTTTACCCAGTTCTTTGCAGATTGGTATTTATTACCGAATTTTCTCGCCCAACTTTTGTGATATGACTTACTGTCCTTTTCTACATTTTGCAAAAATTCTTTCGCCATCTTTTTTGCATTTTGACTCGCCATAAAGAACTCCTTTTCTTTTAATAAATCGAATAGCGAATAAGATCTAATACTGCTATTTTTTGAGTAATTTGATTAATAATAGTATTTATATTTCAAATTTTTATTATTGAAAAGTTCAAGCATAAGGATATGCAATGGCTGATAAATACAGCAGTTCGGCTAGTTTGATGTCTGCAAAAGACTCAAGTAATCAAGAACATATCATAAGTAATGCAACAATAAAGCAAGCCTTGTCAGAGCCCTTTGAAATCAAAGCAATGCTGGTATCCAGTGGCTTTGACATGCAAGATCAACTAGGTCAGTTCCTTACCATAAACCGTTATTTCAACGACTCTGGCAGCAATACGCTCAATCGTTCCTACAATGGAGTTGTGACATTGATCCAACATTTAGGAATGGATTCTAATTTGCAGAATCACCAATACGAAATAACGCTTAAACCTTGGTTTTGGTTATTAAAACACACACATTCTTTCCGGGTTTATCAAAATCAATCCACACAAGAAATTGTCAGTGATATTTTCGATAACGCAGGTTTCAAAGGTAACTATAAAATATCCAGCATGCCTTCGACCAAGCGTGAATATTGTTTGCAATATAACGAATCAGATTTTGATTTCGTTTCTCGCCTGCTCGCTGAGGAAGGCGTTCATTATTATTTTGAGCATGCGAGTGGTTCACACACCATGATTTTGCAAGACGCTCAAACCCCATTTGATAAAGCCAGCACTGCAAAATTTGATATGAAGGAAACGCCGACAGGCTCACTTCCTTTGCTTGAAGATTGGTGTCCTACCGTTGCCTTTCATAGCGCGAGTGTCGAGCTATCAAGCTACGATTATTCGCAGACGAAACTCATCACCAGCGGCAGTAAAACCTCCAGCAATACCATTGCCAACAACACTAAACTCGCCAACACGCGTTACCCGACTTTGGGCATCAGCGGGGACATGACGGATCTCTCAAGCAATCTTGCCAAACGTCGAATCGAGTATGTCGAGCAGGATTACCAAAGTGTCATTGCCAGCGCAAAACATGATCTCTTCGAGCTCGGTACTTACTTCTCGCTCTCAAGCCATCTAGACAAAGATCAACTTGGCGACTTTTCGGTCATCAGTATGGAAGTGGAATACACTGAAAGTGCACAGAGCAGCACCAGAGTAAAAGTGATCCCAAAAGATACCCCTCACTACCCTCAACCTCGCTCAAAACAAGTGGTTCAGGGTTTACAGAGCGCAGTCGTTGCCGGCTCAACCGCAGGTGATATTAATCAGGACGAACAAGGTCGCGTGCGTATTCAGTTCCAATGGGACACAGACGCAAGTGGCGACAAAACCAGTTGTTATGTTCGTGTCGCACAAATGCTTGCGGGAAGTGGTTATGGTGCTCAGTTTGTGCCGCGTACCGGGCAAGAAGTTCTGGTCTCTTTCATTGATGGCGATCCAGATAGACCAATCATCACGGGCAGCGTTTACAACAGCAAAAATGCTCCGCCATACGCAGAAGCCAATACAACAAAGTCTGGCATCAAAACTCAACTTTCCGGACAGAGCAATGAGCTCTACTTCGATGACAAAAAAGACAATGAATTGCTTTACCTTCATGCAGCCAAAGACCTGACGCAAGAAGTTGAAAACAACCAAACCGAAACCATCAAGGGTGAACTAAGCCAGACAGTCACCAAAGCGGTATCAGTGTCGACCGAAGACAACTACTCGCTGAGCGTAACCAAAGCACTGAGCGAAAAAGCCAAGTCGATTTCGATTGAAGCTGACGATTCTATCGAGCTCAAAGTTGGCTCAAGCAAAATAACCCTGTCCTCATCATCCATTGCCATTGAAGCAACCAATATCGACGTCAAAGCCAGCAGCGCGCTGAATTTGGAAGGGACCAACGTCACCAGCAAAGCCACTTCAGCCAACAAGATTTCAGGTACCACGACGGCGCTTGATGCAACGAGTTCAAACAGCATTTCTGGCTTGAGTATTTCCATCAAAGCGGACACCACGCTCTCTGCAGAGGGCTCTTTGAGTGCGGAGTTCAAATCAGGCCTCAAAGCGACATTTGATGGCGGTGTAATGGGTGAAGTGAAAGGCGCAATTGTAAAGGTTAACTAATGAAATATAAGAAAATTCCATACCAAACGGCTGGGCAAATACTACCGAGATTTAAAGCCAGTGACGAAACAAAGGCACTACTCGACGAAGAAACCAGCATCAGCGATGCAATTCAATCGCTTACAGACAAAGAGCTCTACAACGATCTCGTGCAGTTTTTGACGCACGCTCTGCCCGTCCGGGAGGCAATCTGGTGGGGAGCGTTGTGTTTAAATCAACGCAATGAGGAATGGTCACCCCTTCAAAAACAAAGTGTCGAAACTTGTATGGCTTGGGTGCGTTCACCCTCCGAACAATTGCGCCGCAAAGCCGAACATCTCTCTCATCGATTGGAGCTGAATTGCGGCCCATCTTGGCTTGCTCAAGCGGTATTTTGGAATGGTTCTGGCAGCATCGTTGCACCAGATATTCCACCCGTTATGCCTGATCCATTTCTGTACGCCAAAGCGACTGCAGGAGCGATCAATCACGCAGCCGCCCTTCCTGAATGGGACAAAACTAAACCTTATTATCAAGCCGCAATCGCCATGGCTCTGAATATTGCTGCGGGCGGTCAAGGCACTTCAGATAGCCAATCACAAACTGCAGTACAAGGAGAAGTGCGATGACGTTACCTGCTGCTCGTATCACTGACATGCATGTATGTCCGATGCAGACACCAGCAACCCCACCAATTCCCCATGTTGGCGGCCCAGTTACTGGTCCCGGGGCACCAACCGTACTGATCGGTAGCTTACCTGCTGCCACAGTGAGTGATGTTTGTGTATGCGTTGGAACCCCGGATTCTATCGCGATGGGAAGCACGACCGTGCTATTAAGCAATAAGCCTGCAGCCCGAATGGGAGACACTACGTCTCACGGCGGAAGTATCGTTGCAGGAATGCCCACTGTACTTATAGGGGGATAAAACCCCTTTATAAATCAGGACATTATATTGATAGATGTATTCCTCCGACCAATTTTTTGGATCAACCTCTTACTTTTTATTAAATAGTTAATTTTTCTCAGCTATTTCAGAAAATTCTCACTAGACTCAAGTTTACAAACTATGAAACCAGAGTAATGGATTTATCTCTGACTTAATAAAACAATAATTCATGGATTGGATATGGTTAATATTGATAGTCTTTTGGCTCCGATCACAGATGGCTCGCCAAGTGGTGTCTATCTGAAGCTTGATAGAAGTGCCTATCGAGCACTTAGAAACAGTTACAATGCCGCGCAATCATCGTTTCGCCAATTGGTTGAAACTCCTGATGCATCTAGCGATCAAGCACTGCTTGAAAGCAACGATGACAACTGGGCACAGTTGCGTACCGCGACATACCACGCCCTCACCCAGTCAAGCAAAGACTTGGAGCTGCTAGGTTGGTATATCACCAGTCAGTTGTTCACCGACGCTCCCTATCGAAATCTTGCCGACGCAACGCAAGTGCTTCTAAGCACCGTGGAGCAGTTTTGGGACTCGCTCAATCCGTTCCTTCCTGAAGACAAACTAAAAAGCGCAGAAGAGTCTGGCATCGCTAGAGAACGGGCCGAGTTCCGGATGAAACCTCTGCTACAACTTGTCGGCGAAACTCACGATACCACTGCCCTGTATATGCCTTTGCAGTTGACTGGCTTGATTGACGATGTCACCTTTGGCGATTACCTACGCGCAGAGCGTAACGGTTCGCTTGGCGAAATCAAAACTAAAGCGCAAAACCTATTCAACGCTGACACGCAAGACACCTTAATGGATTTGGCGCAAACCTATCAAAATCTTGATGCTATAGAACAAGCTATCGCTCAACAGTGCCAACCCGTTAATGCAACTCCTGTAAGTTTCAAATTCATCAAAGAAAACATCGCGGAGCTGATTAACGCGATCCGTTATCTCACTGAAGACAAGTTTTCTAAATGGCCGCTAGATGATCAATTTAGATTGATTGCCGAAGAAGCTCAGGCTCCCCCCGTCGAATCAAACTCTCCTGAAACAACCTATCAGGCAACTGAAAATGCAGAAGTAGCACCAACCTCATCAGAGCCAGAAGCAGAGCAAATTACGACGACGCCGTTGCTAGAGTCGATTCCTTCAAATGAAACACACCAGCCAGCGGCACCCACTACGATGAATATCGCTGGCCAGATCCAAAATCGCGACCACGCTTTTCATGAACTTAGAAAGCTCGCCGATTACTTCAAACAAACCGAGCCACACAGCCCTGTTCCGTTCTTGTTAGAGCGCGCGATTCGATGGGGTTATCTAAGCTTGCCAGAACTACTCCAAGAAATGACAGGCGGCAACAGCCAAGTTCTGAGTCATATCAATCAACTCACCGGAATGGACAACTTAGAACAAACCATTCTGAAGACAATTCCTGAACCACAATCAGTGCCAGAGCCGATTCCAACCGTTTCTGCGCCTGAGGTTCAAAACACCTCTAATGAGGAGTCTCAAAGTGCAACGTCAATTGAACCTACAACGTCAGAGCAAAGCGACACTCCTAATACAACCAACCAACCAGAAGTAAAAACTACTCAATCGTCGAGCGGTATTACCGATTTCGAGTGGTGAAGCAAAAAATGCTAATAAGCAAAGGAGAACCAAATGGCTTCTATTTACATGAGAATTGATGGCACTACACCAAAAGGTGCTGCAACGGTAGATAAGATCGGTGGCAAGGATGGATTTTTTGCTATTGATACAGTGAACTGGAGTGCCGTTCGTGGCGTTGGCATCGACGTCGGTAACGCGAACAACGCAGACCAAGGCATGGTCGCGCTAGGTGAAGTGAACATCACTCGTGGCTGTGATGGTGCAACGCCTTACCTAACAACGTTCCTTTACGCACCAGGTGGTGAAGGCAAAACCATCGAAATCGTGATGACCAAACCAAACCGTGAAGGTTCTGGTGCAGATCCATACCTAATCCTGACACTGAGCGCAGCACGTATGTCGAGCTACAACATGGGCGCGTCGGATGGTCACCTGCCAAATGAATCATTCAGCCTGACATACACCGAGATTTCGAAAGCGTACTACATCGAAGGCGAAGGCGGCAAAATCGAGAAAGGTCCTGAAGTGGGCTTTGACGCGACGACAGCGAAAGTTACTTCGACAGCTTCTTAATGGAATAAGGAGATACCATTATGGCACTGAACTCCCAACACAAGCGAGTTAGCAAAAACCGTGTAAGTATTACTTACGATGTCGAGACGAATGGCGCAGTAGAAACCAAAGAACTCCCTTTTGTGGTGGGAGTCGTCGGTGATTATTCGGGTCACAAGCAAGACAAAGAAGACGTGGAAGATCGCACCTTCTATAACGTCGACAAAGACAACTTCGATACTGTGATGAAGCGTGTTGGTCCTGAGTTATCACTCAAAGTGGACAACGTTTTGGTTGATGACGACAGCCAAATCGAAGCGAGTCTGAAATTCTCATCAATGAAAGATTTCGAGCCTGAAGCCATCGTTGAGCAAGTTGAACCGCTCAAGAAGCTTGTTGAAACTCGTAACCAACTCAAAGTACTGCTTTCAAAAGCGGACCGTTCTCGTGATCTAGAGAAACTACTCAAGGAAGTGCTGCAAAGCGCAGACACTATCAACGCCCTTTCCGATGAGCTAGGTATCCAGAAAGAAGGAGCAGAATAATGACGACGGAAGTTGAAAACCAACCACAAGCAGAAGCGGCTGAAGCTTCGTTGAGCTTTCTGGATCGTGCAATCGAAGCGACCACACAAACGCCAGCGGACACAACAAAAGAACTGTTCTCAGTATTAGCAGAGCAAGCGCTAAGCGGTACAGTTACATGGGACAAGAACGTCACCAAAACGATTGAAAACGCCATCGTAGAGATCGACAAAAAGCTTTCTAAACAGCTATCGAAAGTCATGCAAGAAAATGACTTCCAAAAGCTAGAAGGTTCATGGCGTGGTCTGCAAAAACTGGTTAAAGAGAGCGACTTAGGACGTTCACTTAAAATCAAAATGGTCGACTACACCAAAGACGAACTGCTTGAACAATTTGAAGATGCACCAGCCATCGACCGTAGCCCATTGTTTAACGCGGTATACCAAGGCGAATACGGCACAGCAGGGGGTGAACCGTATGGCACCTTCATCGGTGACTACGAGTTCAGCGCAAAAGATGAAGACGTCGCCCTGCTTCGTTACATGGGTGAAGTAGCCGCTGCGTGTCACGCTCCGTTCGTTGCCGCAGCAAACGCTGAAATGTTTGAGTTCAATGACTTCACTACCTTCGAAGAAGGCAAACCTGTTGCGGCTGGTTTTGATTCTCCGGCTTACGCTGCATGGAACTCGTTCCGTGAAAGTGACGACGCGCGCTACGTAACTCTAACACTACCTCGCACACTGGCTCGCCTTCCTTACGGTGAGAAAGGTCTTGGCACCAAGCTGTTTAGCTACGAAGAATTAAACACTGACCAAGATGGCAACCCAAATCCATCAAGCAATGATGAGTTGGTTTGGTCAAATGCCGCTTACGAGTTAGGTCTGAAAATGACGCAAGCGTTCACTGCGTACGGTTGGTGTACAGCGATTCGCGGTCTGGATAACGGTGGTAAAGTAGAAAACCTACCAAACCTAACCTACAAGACCGAAGCTGGCGACTTGGTTCAACAATGTCCAACAGAAGTGAACCTAACCGACGAACGCGAGAAAGAGCTAAGTGACCTAGGCTTCTTGCCACTGGTTCACTACAAGAACTCAAACTACGGCGTGTTCATCGGCGGTCAAACAACGCAGCAACCTAAGACGTACACAGATCCAGATGCAACAGCAAACGCAGCCATTTCAGCGCGTCTTCCTTACATCATGGCAAGTGGTCGCATCGCTCACTACTTGAAAGTCATGGGTCGCGACAAGCTAGGTTCAAACCTAGAAGCGCCAGACATTCAACGTGAACTTCAACTGTGGATCGATCAATACACCAACGCTGGTGCAATTGGTAACGATCAACGAGCGAAAACGCCATTGGCAGAATCTCGCATAGAAGTGGTTGAACAACCGGGTAAACCGGGCGCGTATTCAGCCGTTGCTCACCTAAGACCTTGGTTACAACTTGAAGAACTGACTACGTCGGTTCGCATGGTAGCGAAGATCCCAGGTTAAGCATGATTAAGCTTGGTCGAAGTAGGATGCTTCGACCAAGCCAATTCGATTTAGGTCACAAGGATAGTATGAGTAAGATTTATCACTCAGGTTGGCAGACCCAATTTATACAGCTAGACGATAAAGACAGCGACTTTTTACAAGAGGCGCTCTCTTTACTGTCTCAAGTGTCTCGCTCCGCGCTAGACAATCCCGATGCGCTTATCACACATGTTTCGCGCTTGATTGCAGAGATTGACAATAAGCTCTCGAAACAGATGGATGAGTTATTGCATCATCCAGAATTTGAGGCACTGCAAACCAATTGGCTTGGGCTTCAAGGCTTAGCCACCCTGCCCGTTAATTACCAACGTACTCAACTCAAGCTACTCAATGTGAGTTGGGAAGAAGTGTCTTCCGACGTCAATCAAGCCTACAGCACCAAAACGTCTGAGCTGTACAACAAGATCGGCAACCAAGAGTTAAACACCTTAGGCGGACATCCATTCGGTTGCTTGCTGTTCACGCAGCCAGTAGCGGCAGATATGGATTTCGAATCTGACTACGATGATTTATTCACCGTAGAACTATTGAGCCGCTTGGGTGAAGCGACGTTATGCCCAATGCTATTTGCTCCTAATCGCGATTTCTTTGTCGAATCTGGTGCTGACTGGCTGTCTGATATCAACCGAATCGAGAAGATCCTCGCCAGCCCTGATTACCAATCGTGGCAGTCTTTACGCAGTAAGTCCTCTGCGCGTTTTGTCGGTTTAGTGATGCCAGAAATGTGTATGCGTACACGCTATCAAAACGCCAAAGTGGGATTCATCTACAACGAGAAAAAAAACGGACTTTGGGGCAATGCGGGCTTTGCGTTTGTATCCACCATTATGCGAGAGCATCAACGGGTGAGTTGGTTTGGCTTCTTGAAATCTCGTTGGAACGACAACAACCAAGGTGCCGTGGTCAATCAAAGCCAAAGCGATAGTCATTTTCTGATTCAACCTCAAACCAAAGTGACCTTGTTTGGGCAACTGTCGACCTTCTACAGTCGCAGCGGTTTTATCCCTCTTACTAAGAGTCCTTTGAGCGACAAGTTTTACTTCAATGGTAACAATTCGATTTGGCACAACAGCGAGTCTGATAACGAGAAAGTCCTCACTCAAATCCAAACATCATTGATGTCTTGCCGCATTGCGCATTATCTCAAAGTACAAGTGCGAGAGATGATTGGCAGCTTCAAAACAGCTGCTGAGTGTGAATTATTCCTCTCTCAATGGATAGAAAAGTTCTCTAGCAACGTCGCGTATGCCAACGAAGAAACCCTATCAAAATACCCATTGAGTTTTGCAAAGATCAGCGTGTGCGACTCCGACCATCATCCGGGCAATTTCGTCTGCACTTTGCGTATCGTCCCGCAGTATCAATACGACCATTTCAGTGGCGAAGTCGTGCTGACAACAGAATTGGATGAGGTGGCGTAATGAGTTTTTGGCGTACCTTTGTGCAAACTGCCCCTACGACTCGTCGAGATGATATCGAGGACATTAAATATCACCTGACTCGCCTGTTTGATTCGGAAGCGTCACTGATGAGCATTGATGATCGGTTAACCGAAGTGCAGCGCTCTAACTACCGTTTTGGCATCGAGGATGTGCACCTGTTGAGTGCCAGTCTCGACCACCAGCAATTAGCCCTCAAACTAGAAAACTACATTCGACATTTCGAGCCACGCCTTAGCCAAGTCATGGTTGAACTTGTTGAGCGTAAAGCGGGAGAGAACACCATCGCGTTCAATATCGTCGCCAAAGCCAAAACGGCACAGGGCGAAAAAGAGCTGATTTTTGATTCCAAGATTTCATTAAGCGACATGACTACCGATATGAAGGAGGATTTGTATGAGTGATCCTCTACTGCGTTATTACGAGCAAGAGCTGACTTTTGTTCGCCGTGCTCTCGGTCAATTTGGTTCTGAACATCCAGAACACGCACAACGCCTAAACATCCATCAGGGACAAATCGAAGACCCAAGTTTGGCTCGCTTGTTGGATGGCGTGGCACTATTGAATGCCAACGTCGAAAAACGTCTATCTGAGCAAATCCCTGAAGTTGTCGAAGGATTACTTGGCGTACTCTACCCAAGTTACATTCAAACGGTGCCGAGTGTGGCGTATCTAGAAATGAGCATAGACGCCCCTTCCACTGACAGCACGACGCTTCCCAAAGGCACACGCTTTTCTTCCGAATCACAAGGCAAAACATGTTTGTTCACCACAACGGATGAACTCAAAACGACACCATTTGCACTGATTGACACCAAAGCAAGCAGCGCGCCCTTTGACTTCAATCGCCCACAAGGCAGTGAACAAACTACCGCCGTTATTCAACTCACTCTGTCTACTGGCGATGATGATGTGCACTTCAGTCAATTAGCGTTAGAAGATCTCGACTTCTTCGTTCAAGGTTTCGAGAACAATGCGGATTCCTTGGTCGAACTGCTGCTCAGTGAAGCGCGTGCAATATCGATTTCCGACATCAATGGTGAGAATCACGCTGTCTTGGCTGCCAATCAGCTCAAGAGCCGAATTAGCGATAAGCAGTTTCAGTTTCTGCCACAAAAAGGCAATCAATTTTCTGGCTACCATTTGATGAACGAATTTTTCTTCTTCAAAGAGAAACGTCAGTTCTTCCGTCTTAAAGGCTTTGGTGAAGCGTGTCAGCAACATGATTGCTCCACTGTGGTGTTAAACCTGTTTATGCACTCTTTGCCAATGGAGTTTATCCGTCTTTTCGATAATCAAGTGTTTAAGCTCAATGTCGTGCCTGCGGTGAACCTCTTCGAGCAAACTGGCGAACCAACCAGCTATGACCAACGTAGCCTGACCATTCCCGTTAATGCCGATGCGCATACCGATAATGAAATTCAAGTGGTCGACATTTTGGATGTGTTTGAGATTACGTCGAGCGGTCAAAAACTGCTGACGCCACTGTTTAAAGACAGTTACCAGAGCGACCCACATTGTGATTACTGGCAAAGCCGAAAAGATTCCACAGGTGAACTGCGATTGGCGATCAGCCTAAATGCCAACCAAGAACTCGAATTCAACAAACTCTACGGTACTCGCCTTCTTTGTACCAATGGCAAACAAGCATGCACCATCAATGGTGAGATGACATGTTTAGAGCCGATCGATTTACCCGGCGATTTTCATTCTCTCTACCCGCCGTCGGCTCCGATAGAACGTGAATCTGATGCCAATATGCACTGGCAGTTTATCGGGCTTCTGAACAGTAATTTCTCGTCACTTTTGCACTCAGAAGATCCTACTCAGCAGCTTAAGCAAATGCTGCAATTGTGTAGCCGCAATCAGTTAGTAAGCGATGAAATTCAGATGATTCAGTCAGTAAAAGTGCGCTCACAGGTTTCATCAATGCGTATTCTAGGCAAGAACGTCTTCTCTCCGGGCACAGAGATTGAAATCACTCTCGATACGTCTGGCAACTATCTGACTTTCACCGATGTGTTGAATCGCTTCTTCCAACAGTTCTGTAGTTTTGATCGCTACATTCAGCTCACAATTCGTCTTTATGGCAAAGATGGCATTGTGAGGCGTTATCCAAAAATCCACGGGAGCCAACGCTCGATGTAGCGTGGAAGATAGATGATGTCGATGTCACTGATTAACGATTTAAAGGCGAACCCACATGAGTATGACTTTGCTCAAGCAATGCGATTGCTGATGCAAATGGCAAAACAGTCTGGGCACAAGCTGAAGTTAGAGCTCAAAGCGGAAGCCATGCCCCATGGTGATGCCGACGATATTCAATACTTTTCGTTCAGTGACCACAGCGCCAAGGTTCGCATTGCTCAGCAAGCGCTATCTGGCGCACAAGGTGTTATCCCAAACTACATCTATGAAGAATTGTTGTTTGCACTGCATAACGATGAGCACGCACTCAAGGACTTTTTAGACGTATTCAATCAACGCCATTTTGAACTTGCCGCGCAGCTAGAGCTCGCTCCTCACCTCTTGATTCAGAAAGAGCTGGCGAAAGAAAAAACCGATTTACTCAAACAACTGGCGAACCTGAAACGCGAACACGGTGCGCTGTTCCAGTATTCACTGCTGTTCGCTCAAGGACATCGTAACTTAGAAACGTTAGAGCAGATTCTCAACGACTACTTCCCTTACCAAATCGATGTGTCGACTAAGAGCCATGAACGTCGCCAGTTACCCGCTAGTTCTCTTACCCGTTTAGGACAGAAAGACGACTATAACAGCGGAATCGGACAGGGTTTCCTCATTGGCAAAACGTGCATGACTTACAACCAACATTTGGTGGTGAGTATCCAGCCTGCCAACCGCAAAGAACTGCATCAAATTCATCGAGATACTCAGTTGGCGAGCCACATGCGCCAGCTCATTCAACATTATTTACGAGACGCCACGCCGATTTCTATTTATCTCAACGTTAAGCGTGCGTATCTCGAAAAACCAAGGCTTTCTGCTCAACCAGATCAAGCCGCGAAATTGGGTGAAGTGGATTGCCTCGCCCCGGAACGTAAACCTACAGAGCGGATTCGGATTCTTCTGAAATAGCTAGGTAGACACCGCGACGACAAAGAAGGTTATCGCGCAAAAGACAAGGATAAGGTTATGACACAAGTAACGCTGACAAATTTAGTCGCCAAGTTATCGCCAGAGTTAAAACGCGCATTGGAAGCCTCTGCGGGTGCAGCTATGAACCAAGGCGTTGCCGCCATTGAGCCAGAACATTGGCTGCTCACGTTATTGAATCAGCAAGACACGCACTTAAAAACTCTGATTGAGAGTCAGAAGATCAACCAAGATCAACTTGCCAGTGAGCTAGCAAATCGCATCGAGCGCTTGCCAAAAGTACAAGACAGCCAACCAACGCTCAGCCATGCACTGACTGAACTTCTAAAAGACGCTTGGATGATTGCCTCCGTTAACTATGGACATGGTGAAATCATCAGCTTGCATCTCGTTCAAGCGCTGTTGCAGCAGAACGTCATGGGCGTATCGAGCAACAATCTCGAATCACTACAGAACGTGTCGACCGAGTCCCTGCAAGGTTTAATCAACAAAACGCCGGTTAAGCGAGCAACACAACAAAGCACAGGTGAAGCAAGTTCAGCCGCAAACACAGCAAGCGCGAACGACGCATTAAGCAAGTACACCATCAACCTGACTCAACAAGCGATTGAAGGCAATATCGACCCGATTTCTGGGCGTAATTCTGAAGTAAGAAAAGCCATCGACATTCTTTGTCGTAAGCGCCAGAACAACCCTATTTTTGTTGGTGAGCCGGGTGTGGGTAAAACTGCTGTCGTTGAAGGCTTAGCGCTGAGAATCGCAGCAGATGAAGTACCAAGTGCGCTGCAAGGCGTTCAACTCCATTCACTTGATTTAGGTTTGTTACAAGCAGGTGCGAGCGTAAAAGGCGAATTTGAAAATCGCCTTAAAGACGTCATCAACGAAGTGAAAAACAGCGATGTGCCAATCATTGTATTTATTGACGAAGCACATACGCTGATCGGGGCTGGTGGTGCAGCAGGACAAAATGATGCTGCCAACTTATTGAAACCGGCTCTTGCGCGTGGTGAGTTCAAAACCATTGCCGCAACAACATGGGCAGAGTACAAAAAGTACTTTGAGAAAGATCCTGCTTTGACTCGCCGTTTCCAAGTCGTGACTGTAGAAGAGCCAAATGCGGAAGATGCCAAACAAATGCTGCGTGGCATTGCGGCTTCATTGCAAAAGCACCACGGCGCGTTTATCACAGAATCAGCCATTGATGCGGCGGTTAACCTATCTATTCGCTACTTACCTTCTCGCCAATTGCCAGATAAAGCGATCAGCCTACTCGACACAGCAAGTGCGCGTATTGCGTTAACTCAAGGTGCAAAGCCAGAAGTGATAGAAGCGTTAGAGCAAACCATTCGTTATCAACAGAACGAGCAGTCTGCTTTGGAGAAAGAGTTTGATTTATTCGGCTCAGGCGCAGAAGAGATTGCCGAATTGAAGCAAGAAATCACTACCAACCAATCTCAATTAGCGGGCTACCAAACGCGTTGGGAACAAGAGATTACTTTGGTTGATGAGATTAAAGCGCTTCAACAAAGCATCACAGAAAGCGAAACACCAGACGAAGTTCAGCAAAGCCAGTTGAATGCCCTTCTCGACCAATTGCACGAGCTTCAAGGTGAAGAACCGTTAGTTAATGCGATGGTGGATGATGCGACTATTGCTCAAGTCATTTCCGGTTGGACAGGCATTCCTGTCGGCAACATGATGAGTGATGAAATCGCTCGCCTATTATCACTAGAATCAGAGCTAGATAAGCGTGTTATCGGTCAAAACGTGGCGAAGCAAGAACTGGCAAAAGCGATTCGAATCTCGCGTGCAGGCTTAACCGACAATCGCAAACCAATCGGTGTGTTCTTGATGTGTGGTCCAAGTGGTGTCGGTAAAACGGAAACCGCCATGGCGCTCGCCGAGCAGCTTTACGGAGGCAGCAACGATCTCACGGTTATCAACATGACCGAGTTTAAAGAAGAACACAAAATCTCAATGTTACTTGGCTCGCCTGCCGGCTATGTTGGCTTTGGTGAAGGTGGCGTGTTAACCGAGGCGATTCGCCGCAATCCTTATTCTGTCTTGCTTTTGGATGAGATGGAAAAAGCGCATCCGGGCGTTCATGACCTCTTCTATCAAATCTTCGATAAAGGACACATCAAAGACAGCGAAGGTCGCACGGTGGATTTCAAAAACACCTTAATCATCATGACTTCCAACGCCGCTGATCAAGCGATTTGCGATGTGTGTGATGAAAACGCCGAACGCATCAGCAACGATGAACTGCTTGAAGCAATTCGTCCCGATCTACAACGTTACTTTAAGCCTGCGTTCTTAGGGCGTACTACCATCGTGCCTTATTACCCACTCAACGATGATGAGCTGGCGAAGATCACCGAAATCGCGCTAAACCGCATTCGCAAAAAACTGGCAGAACATTATCAAGCCAGCTTTACGTGGGATGCAGGTTTTGTGGATTTGGTTGTCAGCAAAAACACCGACCCTACGACAGGTGGTCGCGCGGTTGAGCAAATCATTAACCGCTCTTTGATGCCGTCGTTGGCAGAAGAATGCATCGCGCGCCTGAGCACACAACAACCAATTAGCCAAGTGACGGTCACCGCAGCATCGACGCCACAGGGCTTTGAACTGGATATTCAGTAGTAACGAATCATGATGTTTAGAAGCGTACATTCACCCCATCTCGTCACCACCTCGATTCTTGTTCAAGAGGCGGCGGTCAGCTGTGGGGTGAGCTTTTTCCGCAAAATAACCAAGCTGGTTTCATCGCTGTTTATTTTGCTTGGTGCCCTATTCTCGTTCGAAGCATGGGCGCAAGTTTGGATTGGTCCTGACCGATTGCTGCTTGCGACCCACAAATGGGCACCGTACCAAACTCACCAGAATCAAAACATGGATGGGTTTGCGCTTAATCGCGTCAAATGCGCGCTGGGCGAAATGGGACAACCTTACCAACTGACCATGACGGAATGGTCTGACGCACAGCTCCACGTACACAGTGGTCAACAGCACGGCTTTTTCGTCTCGCCTAAAACCAGAGAACACGACAGCTACGCAACGTTGTCTGCTCCCATTACCGAGCAAAAACTGCGTTGGTATTTTGGTCCCGGTGTAGAGCCTAAGCTTGATGATTTGTCAAAGTTGAACCTGAAGTTCTCGGCAGAATTTGGCTCAAGTACATGGTTTTGGCTGAAACGTAATGGATACAACGTCGTTAAGCAGCCACGAGATGCTAAGGTTTTACTAAGGCTTTTAAAACAAAGAGAAATTGACGTCGCACTGGAAGATGAACGGGTGTTCCACACGGAAATCAGCCAAGCGTCTCTTCCAAGCGATTACTTCTATTCTCAAGTATTCGAAACCAAACCTATGGGCGTCTATTTCTCTAACCGCTTTTTGGACAAATATTCTGGTTTCTTAACCGCTTTCAACACAGCGTTGGCTAAATGCGAGGGATAACAAGTGGCGATCAGCATACATTTGATTTCTGTACCCTCTGAAGAGGTGGTGACTTCAAGAGTCATCTATCTGCCCGAGTCTGGCGGGCAGTTTGGGCGTTCTGCTTCTTGTGAAGTGGCATTGCCCGATCAATCAAAGCGCATCTCGCGTATTCACGGACAAATTCGTCTCACTGAAACAGGTTATTTGGTGAAGAGTACCGGCAAGAACCCGGCTCGCCTCAACGATAAAGCCATGGTGAGAGACAAAGATTACCCACTCAACGATGGCGACATTTTAAAGATCGAAAGCTATTCGATGTTGGTATCAACACTCACGTCGAGCAAAGCGCCTGTCGAAGAGCAATCCGATGACCTCTTTGCGACCAAGTTCGACCTGCAACTGGAAGACAATGTCGATTTTCTCGATGAAGGAGATATCGTCGAACCCGTGAAATCGGAAGTTCATTACTCTCACCAAAATGTAATGAGCGATGACCCCTTCTCCTCCGACCCGTTTGAAGACATCGACGATGACGAACTGGCGGATCACTTTGAAGTGGATGAGGTGTCGAAACAGCAGCAAGCAATGGAGCGTTCTACGGAGATTGAGTATCTTCCGGGAGACCACCTTCCAACGTCAGAGCTGGAAGCCTCCATCGAAAAGCTGATTACGATTACCGAGAAGAATCAACAATACCTTCGCAACCCACCGCTTGCACATGATGCTTTGTTTGATGCGTTGGACAAAACGCTCGATCAGTTCCTCAACGAATTCGCGCCGAACCAACTAGAGAATCAATTTAGCGAATTTGTGTCTGGCGGACTGTTCAGTAGCAAAGACAAGAAGTATTGGAAAATCTACCGCAAGCACTTCCAACATCGACAAGACAACGGTGATTTTCGTCGCCAGTTCAAAGCGATGTTTATGGAAAACATGCAAAAGCAAAGCGAGGAAAGCTGATGAAGATTTGGCTTAGTTTACTCGTTTTCGCTTTGGTGGGATGTTCATCTGACCCAACACCGGTTGTAACGCAATATCAATTGGCGGTGAGCGCCGAGAAGACGATTAACCCAAGTGTTAACAACAGTACTAATCCCGTAGTAGTACGCTTGTATCAACTGACCGATGCCCAGCAGTTTAAGCAATTGCCGTTTATCGATTTGTACAACGATGACGTGAGCCTATTGGGCGCAAACTTGGTGTCGAAACAAGTTCTGCCCGTGGTGATGCCAGACAGCAATAGCAAACAAACCTTAGACATCAACAAGACCACTCAATACATCGGCGTATTGGTGGAATTTGCCAAATATGATGCAAGCACGGCGACGGTAGTGACAACCACGCCTCAGGAAGAAGAACAATATATCCAGTTAAAGATCAGCGGTAACAAGGCAGCATTGCAAACCGTGACACCAGATTCGCCTTGGTGGGATGTTTTTTAACTCGATTCAGTAGATAGGGAAATCTCGTGGACGCATATAAAAAAGTCGTTTGGCAAGAAGGCATGTTCATTGCCCCACAACACTTTCAACAACAAGACAGATACACACAAAACTACGTCAGACAAAACGTCGAAACGCTTGCTGGTTATGCCCCGTACTATGGCGTGACCGACTTGGTGATAAATCATGATCTTCTTAAAATTGGTAAGCTTTCCGTCTCTTCTAGCGCAGGTTTGTTCCCAGATGGCACGCATTTCGAACTGAAACGCGAAGTCGCCAGAGATGTGCCGCACGGTACGATTGAGAAAATGGCTTACTTAGCACTGCCCGTCTCTCTGCAAGGCAATAATGATTACGCCAATGATGAATCGGAACAAAGCCGCTATCTCACACGCACCATCAATGTGTTTGATACTTCAACCTCTGAAAACGCCAGCGTTGAGGTGGACGTCGCACAGCTCAATATAGCGATAAAACTCGAAGGCGAAGACACTTCGGGCTTTACCCTGATTCCTTTCGCCAAAGTATTGGAATGCAGCGAAACGGGCGAAGTGATGCTAGACCGTTCCTTTATTCCTGCGTGTTTGCATTATGGTGCATCACAGTTATTGGTTGAGCGTTTGAAAGAGATTCATGCCCTCACCTCTAACCGTGCCACCAGCTTGCTCAAACGTATTCAAGCCGGACAAGGGCAAAAGAGCCCGCAGTCGATGATGCAGGATTACCTGTGGCTGCAAACACTCAACACTTGGCTTCCGTGGTTTGATTTATCTTTGTCGAATCCAAAGTTTCAGACCCATCTGCTTTATTTGGAGCTACGCAAGTTTGAAGCGCAAGTCATGGCATCCACACCCGCAATTCCAGAACCTTGCCAACCGTTGGATTTCCATCGTCTGTACGATTGCTTTAATCCGCTTTTTTCGAATCTGCGCAATATGCTCACGCTGGTTCAACAAGACTCAGTGATTGAGTTTGCGTTCGACACTTCGTTGTTTGAACGACGCCGCTTGCTTCGCACGTTGGTAAAAGATGGTCACAACCTGTCCGATCGCCGATTCGTACTCAGTGTCCGTTCCAACGTCAGCAGCACCGAGCTTAACGAGTTGTTCCCTGCAGCAGCCAAACTCAGCAGCAATAACAAGATTGTCGAGATCGTGCGTAATGCCCTTTCTGGCGTGCAGTTAACGCCGCTTCCTGTTGCGCCAAGTGAACTAAAACCGATGCAAGGTACAGCATATTTTGAAGTGGATACGTCAGACCGCAATTGGTTAGAAATGATTGAAAATCGCGATGCACTGGCGCTGCACGTCGATACGCGTGTTGGCGACCTAGAAGTGATGCTGTACGCACTGAGGTAGTAAGTTATGAACTATTTGGATGAAGATACCTTAGTTTGGGACAGCAGCGAAAACGACTTCGTGAGTAAAGACACCGACATGCCAGACGTAAAATGGCATTCGGTCAACGCTGCGCAAGCCAATATTGGGTTCTTACATCATTTCGATAAAGCCGAGAATCAGCTGATCAACATCAGTTCTGAGTTATTGGCTGTCACGCTCAAGATCAACACCTTGCCGGAGCCCGAAGACATCACCACGCTCAGACATCAACTGGTGGCTTCTATTAATGAGATCAAAACCAAAGGCGCAGAGCTGACCTACCCAGTCGCCGTGATCGACAAGCTCTGTTTCCTGTATGCCGTGGTTTTGGATGAGTTGATTGTCTACACCGATTGGGGTGAAAAACGCGGATGGGAGAACAAAACCCTACTCAGTGAACTGTTTGGCATGCGCAACGGCGGTGAACTTTTCTTTACTGTGGCAGAGAAAGCAGCGCGCCAACCGCACAAGCTGATCGACTTATTAGAAGTGGTTTACCTGTTCCTCAATATCGGCTTTAAAGGTCAGTACCGCGAAACGGGCAGCGAACAGCTAAAGAGTTTTACCTACCGTCTAGAACAGATTTTAAGTCAGTACCGACAAGCCGGTGGAATCTATTGTCATACTAAGGTTTCGGTACCTAAAACACGTAAGCCAACGCGCAAAAAACGTTACCTTGTCACCACCCTATTTTTCCTAACTATCATTGGTTTGAGCGTTGCTCTGACCTATTTCTGGTACAACAAAACCAAACCACAGCGGGCACGTGATTTTGTTCAGCTTGGTGAGTACAGCCAGCGCTATATTGAATCTGGTCGTGCGGAAGACATCGTGTATGTCAGCACTGACGACGATTTAAAAGGCAATAAAGTCGCGGTAAATACCACTCAACCACCTCGTCCAGTTCCGAGCCAACCAAAAGCCGTGACGCCACAAGCGAAAACTTCGGCGCCAGGGACGAAGAGCGCTCCAGTCACGAGCCCTGCAGCGGACACTGATTGGCTGGTGCAACTTGCGACCTTCTCTAACCTTAAAAACGCCGAGAAGTTTATCGCCCAGCTGCCGACATCCAACTATCAACCTGTCGCGGATAACATCAATTCATACGTTCGCGTCATTGTTCGATGTGACAACTCAGAACAAGCGAAAACCATCAATAACTGGTATCGAGAGAATGCCAACGTCAACGGCTTAGTGGTGCATAACAAAAACAAACAAAGCGAGGTTGAGTCACGATGACGCAAGACAACCCAAACACACCAACAAGAAAAAAGGCAATCATTTGGAGCCTTGTTACCCTTCTGCTTCTGGCAATCTTAGGCGGCTTACTGACTTGGTTTGTTGCGTATCCTGATTTCTTATGGGCAGGCGTCATCACGACGACCATTGTGGCGCTGCTCTCTGCTGGGCTGTGCTTTTGGTTAATCAACCGCAAGGTGAAAAAGAGTCTTGAGCAAGACCAAGAACGTGCACTAATTATCAAACGCTCCAAGTTACTCGCCTTCCACTTCAAGAAAATGCTCGGCGTACAAAAACGTAAAAAGCGCTTAACCAGCCGTTACGATCAGCCGATTTACCTGTTACTCAGTGACAACCCAAGCAAAGACAAAAGCATCATCACGCAGATGGGTTATGAAGCTTATAAAGTCGATGACTTTGGCAACGACATCGAGTTCCCGATTCTATTTTGGCTCAGTGAACACTCAATTCTGATTTCCGTCAGCATGGGCGAAGATCAGCAACCGCTTTACTTAAAAACACTGTGCCAATGCCTTAATAAATGGCGCCCGAGACAAGCGATTAACGGCTTGTTGCTCACCACAGAAATTGAACAGTTAGTTGGCAATAGTGAAACCCTTTCACAAAAAGCCGACCAATTGAAATCGCAAATCAAAGCATTCAATCGTTCATTTGGTTTGAACCTACCTGTCTACAATGTCCTGACCAACATGGGCCAAGTGAGCGATTTCTGTCAGTTCTTTTCTGCGTTTGATGAAGCGAGACGCAATGAAGTGTTCGGCGCCACAAGTCCAGTGCAAAAACATGGTGGCATTGATGCCGATTGGTTCAATGACGAATACGACCACCTCATCGGTCAGTTAATCTCGAACATGAGCAATGCGTTGGGAGCACAGCTTAACCAAGATTTCCGCAATGCCATTTGTGGTGCACCATACCAATTTGGTCTGCTCAAACAGAATTTGTGGCATTTCTTACAGCGTTTGCATCGAGGTGACCAATACACAGATGGGCTCAACTTCCGCGGCTTCTACTTTACCCACAGTGGCAGTGATTTCGCGCAGCATGATTTACTCGCGAACGTAGTCAATCAGTCCCTCGGCAATGAGCAATATCAGCAACACCAACAAATGCCTGTTCAACAAACCTTGTTTGCTCAGCATTTGATGTCTCATGTCGTGTTAAATGAAAACACTTTAGTCGGGGTTAACCGCCATAAAGAAAATTGGTTGTGGTTCAGTCAAACCGCCTACAGTCTAATTTGGCTCGGTCTACTGATTGGTACACTGACGATTCTCAAGCTCGACTTCGATTATCAAACCAATCGTGAAGCCAAAGCCGATGGCATGTTAGAGCGTTACAAAGAAGCGATCGCAGCACAGCCATATAGCAAAGAAGATTTGGTGGGCAACATTCCAAACCTGTACACCATGCATCGCATTTACGCGTTATATCAGGAGCCTGAACCTTGGTATACATTGCCATTCCTACCGAATGCGACCATCAAACCAGAAGTCGAGGCAGCTTACACCAAAGAACTGCAACAAGTGCTGATCCCTTCTATGGCGCACACCATTGAGAGCGACTTGTATGTGTATGTGAACTTGGAAGATCAAGCCAGAACGCTCGAATTGCTGAACGACTATCGACTGTTGTTTGATAAAAATCGCACCAACATTGAAGAGCTCAAAAGCTACTTCCTAGCAAACTTAGAGCACCAAGGCGAAGCGGACAAAACCAACGTTGCTCAGCTTAAAGTGCTGCTCGACGATGTGTTTAACCAGCACTTAGTGGCGACAACTGCCAATCAAGAGCTTGAAGGGTTGGCGAAGCAAGTCATCAATCAATCCAATATCGAGACGCTACTCTACCAACACATTTTGAACGATCATGCGTACGAAAAGCGCATTGATGTGCGTAAAGAACTTGGTTCCAACTTCAATCAGATATACCAATTCAAACCTGGCTACGTTGGCTATTTCGTTCCTTACTTGTACACACCGACTGGCTTTAACGAGCTGGATCTTTCGGTCGAGTCCCCTCTTCTTATCGAAGCGTTATCCGCTTATGAAGGCATCGCAGGGCAAGCACCAAGCGCGCTAGAGATGCATAGAATCAGCCACGATTTAAAGCGCATGTACCAGAACGATTACATCAATTATTGGCGCGATTTTATTAACAGCATCGAGGTGAAAACCATTTCCGGTTCTGAACAGTTGAATGCCAGCTTGAACGTGCTCAACAATGCCTCAAACAATCCAATGTCTAAGCTGTTTACCACCATCAGCAACTACACTTCGGTTCTTCTACCTGAGCCAAAAGATGCGAAGAAGAAGACTGATGAAGAGATTGCCGATGCTGCGCAAGACAACGAGAAAAAGGAATCAGCTCGCCAAATCACACTGACGTTTAATGATTTCCACAAACAAGTGACGCCAGACGATCAGGGTAAGAAACCAATAGATTCCGTTCTGGAAGGTTTTGCGAACACGGCTAAATGGCTCGATCAGTTCTACAAATCCAACACGCCAGACAAAGTGGCTTACGAAACGTTATCTGCAGGTTTAAAAGCGCAAAATCCGGTCGCACAGTTGGCGTCATTGACCGATTCCCAGCCACCGCTATCCGGTGAAGTGATTGACTACGTGACAGTACAAACCAATGAGTTGGTAATGAACTTAGCTCATCAATACCTTAACAGTATGTGGAACAGCGAAGTTTACCAGCCTTATGAAAACACCATCGCGGCTTTCTACCCGTTTAAGAAAAGTGCCGACAGCGACGCAAGCACGGCGGATGTTGCTGCCTTCTTCAAGACCGACGGCACGTTGGACACCTTCTATCAAACCATGTTGAAGGGCTTTTCGACAGAGCAACGTGCGCCGTTTATGTCCGGCTTGCTGCCAAATACTGGCTTTGCGTTAGATCCTGCAATTTGGCTGATGTTTGATAAAGCCAAAGACATTCGCTCTGCCCTGTTTTTAGCTGACCCGAAAAACGTCGCGATTCAATTCCAGATGAAACCAACAGAGATGAGCTCGGCACTGACTGAGTTTTCCATTCGTGCTGAAAAACCGATTTTCACCTACCAACACGGTCCGATGCTGTGGACACAACAAAGCTGGAAAGGTGATTCTGTCGCGCAAGATGCATTAACGGTGCGTCTACAAAAACAAGCAACGCCGATTGCCAATGAACAGTTTAAAGGCAGTTGGGCATGGTTCCGCTTGATTGAGCCGCGTGTCACTTCAACCTCTTCGCAAAGTACCCAACTTGAGTTTGATTACAATGGCGATAAGGTTCGCTTAACGATTAAAACTCAAGGTCAGAATAATCCGTTCGTACCGAACTTCTTTGCGGGCTTTGTGTTACCTGCGAGCATTTAGTGATGAACACGTTCGCCAATCAAACCCTGTTTAGAGCCTGTGGCGTTACTTATGTAGCACCTTTGAGCGAAAGCGTGTTTCAGTGCGAGCACAAACTGTATGGCACGGTGGTCATCAAGGTAGCACGCAGCTTGGCTGAGAAACGGGCCTTGATGGCGGAAGCGGATTTTCTATCCAAATATGCATCGGATTACTGGGCGAACTTTCATGGTTACGGCTCACAGAACCACGCCGACTGGTTAATGAGCCAATATCTAGAAGGCAAAACACTTAACGCGATAGAACCCGATTTATTACCTCAAGACATAATAACCAAGCTTGAATTCGCTTTGCTAAACCTACATAAAACGGGATATCTGCATGGCGATATCAAGCCACATAACGTCATCGTGACGCCAAATAACCAAGTTCGGCTTATCGACTTTGGCAGTGTGATTCGAGTTGAGGCTAAATATCGAGAGCATTCACATACCACCGTTAGCCGAGCCTACAGTGCGACACGCCCTTGTCTGCGTATCGGTCAGGCAAGTAAGAACGATGATTTTTATGCCTTGGCCATGACCTTGCTCAGTTGTCACGATCAACATCCCTTTGCCGGTCTCTCGCTACAAGAAGCGGCAGAATTGCTACCTGCCCCAAGCAACATTGATTTACCAACACGCTACCAAGTTCTGATACAAAAAGAGTGGCAACGAATGCGCCACTCTTTGAAGCTGTAGGTATTCAACGCTCTAAGCTCTCTGGCTTACGCGTCTGATGATTTCGACTTCAGATACTTTTCAATATCCACCTCATCAACCTGTTCGGCTGGCATAAACTTGTTGGCATAGTCACGGTAAACTCCGCTTTCTAAGAACAACAAGAACAAATCCATATCCAAATGCTCGTCCAGTGCCATTTTGTACATGATGTCGACCGCAACGCTCACTGGCTTGGCTTTCTTGTAAGGTCGATCCCCTGCGGTTAACGCTTCAAAAATATCCGCAATCACTAAGATGCGTTCTGGGGTTGATAAATCATCTGCACTCAACCGACGCGGATAACCTGTGCCTTTCAACGTCTCATGGTGAGTCGAAGCGTAACGCGGTACGTTACTTAACTCCGGAGGGAATGGCAGTGCCCCGAGCATTTTGATCCCACTGATCATGTGCTCGTTAATTTTGAAACGGTCTTCTGGTGTTAACGTCCCGCGGGAAATGGTCAGGTTGTACACTTCACCCAAGTTATATTGATGCTCCGGCACTTGCACCTTAATGCCATGCTCCGGAGCAAATTCCATTGGGCGAACGCGCTCAATAATATGGTCAGGCTTATCTGCTAAAAGGTTTTCAACCACGGGTAGCGTCACATCTGATTTTGGCTTAATCATTTCTTCAAATGGAGAAAGGCCAAGATGATCATCATAGTGACGCAACCAAGTTTGTTGGGCGATTTGTTTAATGCGCTCAATCTTATCGCCACTCATGAACTCACCACCCACGTTGGCGTTGGCAACAAATCGGAAGTCTTCATCCAACTGCGCAACTCGTTGGTCGAACTTGGCTTGCGCCTCTTCTTTTGACAGTTCACCAGTAGATATCGACTTCCACATTTCCACCTCAGCGTCTCGCCTTAGTACTTCGAAACGAGTGCGAATTTCATTGATGCGGTTGTAATTGGCTTCTAACTTAGTGCCTTTATCAACGATGTGTTCTGGCGTGGTGATCTTGCCACAATCATGTAACCAAGCCGCGATACGGAATTCACGTCGTTCATCGTCATTGTTGAACTTAAAGTCTTTGAACTTACCGGTGTCGCACTTCTCTACTGCCTCTGCCAGCATCAAACCAATTTCTGGAACACGATTACAGTGCCCCGCAGTATAAGGAGACTTGTCATCGATCGCTTGCGCAATAAGGCGAATAAAGGCTTCAACAAACTCTTCTTGCTGTTGCTCGTGATGCTGAATCTCTCGCGTCATTTCAGTGACCGAATCGGACAAATCAGAAACTTCTTTGATACGCGTTTCTACCGGGACGAGTTTATCAAACTGACGATCTTTGATTTTGATGGTCTCTTTTCGCAGCGCAACAATTGGGCGCACGATTGGCGAACCCACTCTCCACGCCAATGGGAAGAGAATCATCATTGCAAACGCCGTAATAGCAATCGCTTTAGACAATCGACTTGTCACCGCATCAGTCACTACTTGACCAGAAACGATCACAGCAAAGTAATCGCTCGTACCACGAGTAGAATGCAGCTTAGTGAGATAGAGGAATCGGCTTTCACCATCAATGGTCACTTTGTTCATTAGGTCGTGTTTGTCCTTCTGAATCGCCAACTCGTAGACCTCTGGATACGGAGCAAAACTCCCCCTCCATTGATGAGGTTTGAGCCACTTCTCTTGCAACGCTACTTTTTGCTCCGGTGAAATCGCCGCGATCGCTTGGTTGATAAGCTCAACCACGTCTTTATCTTTCTCCTTCATAAACAGAGAAAACTCTAACGGTGGCGCGTCGAGCAACCCGACATGAATATCGGTCAGCTTCACCAACCGCTTCATCTCAACCATGGTTAAGTAAGTGTCTACAAGGTACTGAATGTCACCCATGTGCAGTGCTCGTTTTGCTAAATCGAGATTCGGCTGTTCGATAATATTCAGTGACGGGTAGCGCTCAAGTAGCCATTCTTTCATGCCAAAACCCGCCACCACACCAATACTGTCATCGCCCAATTCCGTCAACGACTTAGGCATTAGATTGGCAGTTTTCGTCGCAATCGCAAGCTGCCCTATGAACAGAGGATCACTTTTGATCCCTAACTCTGGCGGTGCGCCAAGCACAGGTTGGAGGATATCAATCTCTCCCTTGCGGTATTTCTTTTCCAACTCTCTTGAGCTAAAACCATTAACGAACTCTAACGTCATGCCCGTTTTCTGCGAAACCAGATTGAGTACATCAACAGCATAACCACCTGGTTCACCGCTCTGGGTGTAGTCGTAAGGTCCCCAGTCGTTTTGATTCGAAACCACAAACTCACGGCCATCTAGCAAGGCTTTTTGTTGTTCGCTTAATGCCAAAAGCGATGATTCAGGAATATCTACTTCGTGAAAAACGTTGATGCTGGACGCGACCACTTCACCACGATTGTTGAATATAAACGCTTCAACACCATCATCCTTCTTCATTCCAAGTTCGGTTGCGCTGATCTTTTCACTCAGTGAAGAAAGCACCGTATCTACGCCAATAACGGCGCCTTTACTGCGCACAGAGTAAGACTGCCCGGTGATTTTCAGGTGTTGAAACAGATAAGGATCGGTTTTGTAAACGATGTCTCTTGAGGCACCCGCAAACCAAGGTCGGCGAGATGGATAAAAGTTACTTTTCTGTTCTGTTTGACGGACAACCTCAAGCGATTCCGAGTAATACATGGTTTGCCGCATTCGCGCCTCGCCGTCACCTTTGATGGTGATGATGACCCAGCGCTCATTGGCCGTAGCCCCTATCTTTCCTCTAACTTCCGGGGACGATTCCAAGTTGATGACTTGGAAGAAGTACTCGTTGTTATTGGCAAAATAGATACTGTAAAAAACGGGATTGTCGATGAGCGCTTGAACGAACACTCGTTGGATTTCATCCACGCTGAACTGCGTATCACTGAAGTCCGCTACACTGCGCAAGATACCCGCACTGCTGGTCGCACTGGCATCAATTTGATGGATATGATTACTGACGTCTTTGGCGGTCATGGTTAAACGAGTCAGGATATGTTCTTCCGACATCTGTTTGCCGAAGTAATACTGCATTCCGAGTCCAAGTAGCGCCGTCACCGCCGTAGCAATAACAAACAAACTCCCGACGGTGAATTTAATCGAAAATTTACGAGGGGTACCAGATTTAGTCTTCACGCGATAAAGCCCTCCGATGGCTTCAACAACAAACTCAGCAATTCGCTTTATCAAAGCAACCTGAAGCATATACTTTTCAAGTCTAGTAGATATTTTTCAGAGACTTGCGTCGCATACAAGCCAGAGATCACTTTTACGCAATAAAAAAGAGCGATACCGAAGTACCGCTCTTAGCTGATGTTTTTGGGAGGGTTAAACCATTGTGATTCAGTGAGAGAGATACTTTTGAATATCAACCTCGTCCACTTGCGTTTCTGGCATAAACTTCTTCGCGTATTCGAGGTAAACGCCGCTCTCTAGGAACAACAAGAACAGGTCCATATCCAAGTGCTCATCCAACGCCATCTTATACATGATATCGATAGCCACACTCACTGGCTTCGCTTTCTTGTAAGGTCGGTCTCCCGCCGTTAATGCCTCAAAAATGTCAGCAATCACTAGGATGCGCTCTGGAATCGACAAGTCATCCGCACTCAACTTACGAGGGTATCCTGTCCCTTTCAGCGTCTCGTGGTGAGTAGACGCATAACGTGGAACATTGCTTAGCTCTGGTGGGAATGGCAAGGCCTCTAGCATCTTAATGCCACTGATCATGTGTTCATTGATTTTGAAGCGATCTTCTGGTGTCAGCGTACCGCGAGAAATCGTCAGGTTATAGACTTCACCCATGTTGTACTGATGCTCCGGCACTTGCATTTGAATGCCATGCTCCGGCGCAAACTCAACAGGGCGAATACGCTTGATGATATGTTCTGGCTTGTCTTCCAACAGTTTTTCCCTAACAGGCAGCTGCGTATTAGAAGTTGGCTTGTTCATTTCTTCAAATGGTGACAAACCTAAGCGGTCATCAAAGTATCGTAACCACGTTTTCTCAGCAATTTGCTTCACGCGCTCGATCTTATCTTCACTCATGAACTCACCACCAATGTTTGCATTGGCGATAAACTCAAAGTCATCGTTGAGCTGAAGTACTTTTTCTTCAAACTCGGATTTTGCTGCGTCTTTGTCTACCTCACCACGTAACAAGGCGTTTAGGTATTCGATCTCTAGGTCTCTGCGTAACACTTCAAATCGAGTGCGAATTTCATTGATTCGGTTGTAGTTCGCCTCTAGCTTGGTGCCTTTATCAACGATGTGCTCTGGCGTGGTGATTTTGCCGCAGTCGTGCAACCAAGCCGCGATACGGAACTCTCTTCGCTCTGCGTCATTTTGGAAGGCGAAGTTTTTGAATTTACCGCTTTGACATTTTTCAGCCGCTTCCGCTAGCATCATGCCGATTTCTGGCACTCGGTTACAATGCCCTGCAGTGTATGGAGACTTGTCATCGATCGCTTGTGCGATAAGGCGAATAAAGGCTTCAACAAACTCTTCTTGCTGCTTCTCGTGTGACTGAATCTCGGCCACCATTTCCATCATGGCATCTGAGAGTTCATCAATCTCTTTTACTCGCGTCGTCATCGGCCACACTTTATCGAAGCGACGAGCACGGATCTTTCTCGTTCTTGCTTTCAGCGCGTAAATTGAGCGCGTCATTGGTGTGCCGAGTCGCCATGCAAGAGGGAAAAGACCCAACATGACTAGCGCTGTAAACAACAACGAGTTAAACAAACGCTTTGTTACTGCATCGGTAACGATTTCTTTCGGAATCACCACCGAAAAGTAGTCATCACCGCCGCTGGAGCTTGAGATTGGCGTGACATAAACAAAGTAGTTTTGCCCTTCAATGCTTCGTCTCACCATGGTGTTGTAGTTAGACGTATCTTTCGACAGTTGAAATACTTCTGGGTATGGCACAAACGTTCCGCGCCAATGGTTTGATTCCAGCCATTTTTGCGTTAATGCTTCTCTTTGCTCCGGTGTAATTGACTCAATAGCAAGATTGAGCACCTCTAACAAACCCGCGTGCTTTTGGTTAATGTAAATGTGATAAGGCACAGGCTTCGCATCCAGCTTTCTTACCGTGACGGTCGATGTTTTCTCCAAGCCATTGAGTTCATCTAACGTCAAATAGGTATCAACCAAATATGGGATCTCGCCTTTCTCTAGCGCTTCTTTTGCATCACTTAAGCTTTCAAATTCAACGATGTTCAGCTTAGGGTAGTTTTCTTGTAACCACTCCTTCATGCCAAACCCGCAAACAACGCCCACTTCATCAGTGAAATTTTCAAGAGAAATAGGAATGAAACGTTGGCTTTTCCCTGCTATCGCCAAGTCTGCGGTGTACATGGTAGCGCTTTGCTCGCCGTACTCAGGCACTTCTCCAGACACGGAATGCAGGACATCAATGGTGCCTCTCAAGTACTTTTTCGAAAGCGTGATCGATTCAAAACCATTGATAAAATCGAACTCTAAGCCGGTTTGTTGAGAGAGAATTCTCAATAAATCGACGGCATAACCTTGCGGTTCACCAGCTTGAGAAAAATCATAAGGTCCCCAGTCGTTTTGGTTCGAAACCAATAATGCAGGTGAGTTCATCACAAGCGCACGTTGAGGCTCAGTCAGCACTAATGGTTCAGACGGTGGCACTTCGATATCGCGTTCTAGATCGATGTTCGACGCGATCACTTCACCCTTATGGTTGAAGATAAAAGACTCTGCCCCACTTTCTAAACTCATACCCAGCGCAGTTGAAGCGATTTTCGAGTTCAGTGTCGACAGTTCAATATCGATACCGATAACATCTTTACCACTGCGGATCGCATAGCTCTGCCCCGTAACCTTCATGTTTTTAAACAGGTAAGGTTCGGTCTTATAGACGTTTGTTTCTGTCGCCCCGATAAACCATGGTCGGCGGGTAGGATAAAATGACGTTTTGCTCGCAACGGTTCGGTTCACATTAAAGTTGCTGTCCACGTACGACACGATCATTTGTCTATCCGGACCGATGCCAGTGGCTTTAGCGATGGCCCAGCGATCTACCGCATCGGCGCTCATCTTGTCGCGAATCGTTACCGAGGTTTTTAGGTTGATGATTTGAAAGAAATCTTCATTCTCGCTACCCACATACAAGCTTTGAATGAACGGGTTTTCATCCAAAACTTGAGCAAACAAGGTGAGAATTTCTTTTTCAGAAAAGTTGTGGTCAGACATAGAAAGAAAGCTCTTGAGCATTCTTGTACTGCTGATCGCATTGCTATCGACTTGGTGAATGTATTCACTTACATCTGCCGCCGCCGTACTCAACCTTGAGATGACGTGCTCCTGCGACATTTTCTGCCCAAAGTAATACTGCATACCCATAGCAAAGATCGCCGTAAGTGCCGTCACTAACATGAACATGCTACTTACAATGAACTTGATTGAATATTTACTTTTTAGCTCAGAACTGCGTTTCATTCTTGCGCCCCGGCATCACCATAAAGTGCCAAAACTGTCGGCTTTACATCACCATTTACTATCAAAATACTAAATAACCCCATACATAAGCGTAGACTTATACAACGTAATATTTGCTATCAATTTTGCAAAACCTATGTTTAAAACGATCCGATAAATAAGATTGTCCTTCACAGAACCAAATTTATTACTTGTTAATTGACTCAAATTGATGGCTAACAGCGATTATTTTTTGATGCATATCGCAAGCAAATCCATTCTTCAAAAGGCATTCACAAAACCAGACAACACCTACATCGACACCACCTTTCTAATAAGCTCAATATTTATACTAGTGGGAATGAAGACACGCTGCTTGTCGTGAAAATAAGAAAAAAAGCATCGCTTGTATTTGGGTGAGAAGAAGCACTGATAGGTTTTATCTGTTGAAACAATCGTTCATCTCAAATTTATCCTGAGCACTTCGCTCGCTACCATGTCGCCTCTTTTGTCTTACACCCCATTTATAAGAAATCTCTATGAAACAAAAAGGATTCACCCTAACGGAAGTGGTGGTTGCGGTTGTGGTACTGGCGATCATTGGACTGTTTTCTGCACCTAAGATGATGCAAATGCAACGCGAGGCTCGAATCAATACCCTAGAAGCTTTCGTTGGTGCTTTTCATGCCACCAATGAGGTCGTGATGACCAAGGCCAAAATACAAGGGGTTGAAAAGGAACCGTTGGCAAAACTGTCAGAGCATGACATTTATATTCGAATGGGTTCACTCGCGTTGGATGATTTTAACGTGGCGAATGCAATGCAAATCGATGGGTTTAATCTTGCCAATACGGGCTCGACTGAAACACCTTCATTGCTGGTCTATTTAGGTAAGGAGAAATCCCTACAACAAATCCGAGATTCGGGCTGTTTTATCAATATTCATCGTCCCTTCACGGCTTTCGATGTAGAAGGCATCGTGGCCATGGAGGAGCTGAAAGTGAGTAAATTCTACGACTATTGTTAGCTCATCATTTTAGAGAGATTAGATTACCGGAAAGCCTTACTGCACATTAGGCGTATGCTTGCTAACGTCCTGTATGCCTTTGAGGTTTTATTATGATCGTTGTAAAAAAAGCAGACGCCTCTGACGTTGCGAAAATTACCCCTCTTTACCTGAAGTATCTTGAGTTCTACCAAGTCGATGTTTCAGGTAAAGATCCCGAGGCTTTTACCAAAGCTCGTATTGAGAATGAAGAATCAGTCGTGTACTACGCAACTGATGAAAGTGGGCAAACGCTTGGTTTTGCGCAGCTTTATCCACTCTTCTGTTCGTTAGAAATGAAAAAGATTTGGCTTCTCTACGATTTGTATGTGGATTCATCCCAGAGAAAACGAGGGATTGGTGAACGCTTATTGGAACAAGCAGACCAACTGGCAAAAGAGACCGACTCTGCCTTTGTTATGTTAAGCACAGGCATAGACAACAAAGCCGCTCAATCTGTGTATGAGAAACACGGTTACGTACGCGATGTCGAGTTTTATAACTATGTTCACATGCTTAAGTAATCAAACCCGCACGTGAGCAAAAAGCGAAAAGCCGAGTTGTACTCGGCTTTTTATGTTCAACTTACGCCACTTTGTACTTGCTGATAGACAATCAAAAACAAACCAGCAAATACCGCTACCGTCAGTAATATCTTTAACCAAAGTAACTTCATGATTATCTACTCTTCTGGCGCATATTGGTCAAACACTTCTTGAGCTGTCATTTTCTTACTGTGTGGCTGCAGATCATAGTACGCAGGCTTCTCATCGGTGAATATTTCTAAACTCAATTTGAAATCTGGCTCATTAAATAACCCGGCGGAAAGAATGTATTCATCCGTTGCCAATAAATGGTAATAGATGTTCGTGCCGCATTCAGCACAAAAACCTCGTACTGCCCATTGGGATGATTGATAGCGTTTAGGCTCAGCACCACTAAATGTCACACCGGGGCCGCAATGCACCGCATGCAGAGGCCCACTTGACCACTTTCGACACATATCGCAATGGCAAAAGCTCACTTCATTGTGTTTGGGTGCGGTCACTTCAATAGCGCCACATAAACATGTTCCTTTCATCGCTGTTCCTCCCTATTCAATCTCCATCATTATGACGGTTTTAGACTCTTAATTGATGTGACCAACCTAGTCTTTCACCACATTCTCCGGCCGGCATGTTTGCGTGAACTTTATGAACAAAATGTCGCTTATGCTCAATATTCTCTTTATCTACGCATTAGAGACATCACGTTAACACCTTATTAACCTTTAGCTCATCACTAGCGAGTCTCCCTACCTCGTTAGGAGAACAAATAATAAGACTCTTCAAAACAAGAGAGTCACCAACATAAGGAACGTGAAACATGTTAAAGGTACTCAAACCAACGCTCGCCGCATCCATCATTGCAGCCTCATTTTCTTTCCACGCTTTTGCTGCTGATGTTGAAAAACTCCATTTCCTAATCCCTGGTGGTGCTGGTGGCGGTTGGGATATGACAGCTCGTGGCACAGGTGATGTTCTGGTTAAATCCGACATCGTTGAGAATGTCTCTTTCCAAAACCTCTCTGGTGGCGGTGGTGGTAAAGCCATTGCACACCTCATCGAAACCGCTGAGCGCCAACCTGATACACTGATGGTCAATTCAACCCCAATCGTTGTTCGCTCACTGACGGGTATTTTCCCGCAATCTTTCCGAGATCTGACGCCAGTAGCCGCAACGATTGCTGACTACGGCGCTATCGTGACTTCCGCGGATTCGAAGTACAACACATGGGAAGATGTGGTCAAAGATTTCGAATCTAACCCACGTAAAGTAAAAATCGCTGGCGGTTCTGCTCGTGGCTCGATGGATCACCTAGTTGTCGCAGCCGCATTTAAAGGCGAAGGTTTTGACGCGCGTAAAGTTCGCTACATCGCGTACGATGCTGGCGGCAAAGCAATGGCAGCACTTCTATCTGGCGAAACACAATTGCTTTCAACCGGTCTTGGAGAAGTGCTAGAGATGTCGAAATCTGGTCAGGTAAAAGTACTGGCGATTACGGCACCAAAACGTCTAGACGCTGCACCAAACATCCCTACCCTAAAAGAATATGGCAATGAGACTGTGTTCGCGAACTGGCGTGGTTTCTTTGCCGCTCCTGGTACAAGCCAAGCCAAGCTCGACGAATGGAACGCAGCTCTGACCAAAATGTACAAAACGGACGAATGGCAAGTTGTTCGTGACCGCAATGGTTGGATTGACAACTACAAAGCGGATAAAGAGTTCTTCGCGTTCCTAGAAGAGCAAGAGCAGCAAATGGGCGATCTAATGCGTGAATTAGGTTTCCTTAAGAAGCAATAACTCCCATCCGAGTTTATGGGGTTAGCTATCCCTAACCCCAGTTGTATTTGCACTCTAATTTCACCGTATATGGGCATTGTCGATATTCGACAAGTAAAAACTCCTTTGTTTATTGATTGGTAAACACTAAGTAACTCGACTAGCAGCGATGCGCTTAATTGTTAATGACTTAGTCCTTCTTCATTAACGCCCATATACGGTCTTTTCCTGTTGTTCTAGGAGTTGGATATGTCTCATTCAACCAATATTTTTACCAAAGAGAATTTGCTGTGCCGCGATCGTGTCGGTGCGATGATCTTTTTGTTGTTTTGCCTATGTTATGGCTACCAAACTACGCAAATCCCCCTCTTTCCCGGGGATGAATACGAACCCTTCACGGCTCGCACCTTACCAACCATTCTGACCTACGTCGGGATTGGTTTAGCGCTAATGCTATTGGTCACTGGTCAGCCCGATAAACAAAGCGGCGCTGTGATGTCATTCAACTGGAAATTGCTCATCGCCTTTTTAGTTTTGATGGCGCTTTATGGTCTGGCTTTGACTTACATCGGCTTTGTATTAGCGACGGGATTCTTCCTGCTTGCGGGCTTTTACCTTCTTGGCGAACGACGTAAATCGGTGTTGTTCGGCGCCTCATTCCCGTTCGTTATCGCGTTTTACTTGTTGCTCACTCAAGGTCTGGATATCTACCTTGAGCCTGGTCTGATTTTCACCATCTGGTAGTCAAAAGAAAGGACTGAATTATGTTAGATGGAATTCTACAAGGTTTATCCACCGCCGTGATGCCAATGAACATCATGATGGTGATTGTTGGCTGTTTTGTCGGTACGTTTATCGGCATGCTACCGGGGCTTGGTCCTATTTCTGCCATCGCTCTGATGATCCCTATCACCTATGGTTTGGATCCGTCTTCGGGTCTGATTCTGATGGCAGGTGTTTACTATGGTGCGGTATTTGGCGGCTCAACGTCTTCTATTCTTATCAACGCGCCGGGTTGTTCTTCAACTGTAGTCACCGCGTTTGATGGCTACCCAATGGCACAGAAAGGACAAGCAGGCAAAGCACTTGCACTGGCGGCTTACTCTTCTTTCACTGGTGGCACGCTTTCAGCAATCATGCTGCTTGTGGCGGCACCAGCACTGGCTAACGTCTCGCTAAGCTTCCAATCTTCAGACTACTTTGCGCTAATGCTTCTTGGCTTATCTGCCGTGGCTGCGTTCGCAGGTAAAGGACAAGTAATAAAAGCATGGATGATGACCATTCTGGGCTTAATGTTGTCTACTGTCGGTATTGATAAAGGCGTCGGTGTCGAACGCTTCACCTTTGGTCTGACAGATTTGATGGATGGTTTCAGCTTCCTATTGTTGGCGATGGCGACCTTTGCGCTTGGCGAAACTTTGATGGGCATTTTGAAGCCTTCCGAGGACACACGTGATGAAGAACAAGATAAGCTGAGCAACATTGGCTCGATGAAAGTCACCAAGGAAGAAATCAAAGAAGTAGCGCCAGTTTCTATTCGCTCTTCAATCCTTGGCTTCTTTACTGGTGTTCTTCCGGGGGCAGGTGCAACCATTGCCGCCTTCTTAAGTTACGGCATGGAACGTAATCTGGCTCCAAAGGATAAAAAAGAACAATTTGGTAAAGGCAGCATCCGAGGTTTGGTGGCTCCAGAATCAGCGAACAACGCGGCATCAAGTGGTTCTTTCGTTCCCCTACTCACTCTTGGTATTCCGGGTTCTGGTACAACTGCAATCATGCTAGGAGCATTAATCGCTTACGGTATTCAACCGGGTCCTCGTCTGTTTGTTGAGCATCCAGATGTGTTCTGGTCGGTAATTATCTCCATGTACTTCGGCAACATTGTGTTGGTGATTCTTAACCTTCCGCTGATCCCATACATCTCAAAGCTACTTGCAGTACCAAGAACCGTGTTGCTACCGATGATTCTGTTCTTCTCCATCACAGGTGTGTATCTGGTTTCTTTCAACACCATGGACGTGTTTGTGATGTTACTTGTGGCAATGGCTGCCATCGCACTAAGGTTGGCAAACTTCCCTCTCGCACCGCTGTTGCTTGGCTTTATCCTTGGTGGATTAATGGAAGAGAACCTGCGCCGTGCATTGATGATTTCCGACGGTGAACTGAGCTTCTTATGGGAACGCCCAATCACACTGACATTTACAGTACTCGCGGTATTGGTACTTGGCAGTCCACTGTTTGTAAAACTCTTTCAAAAGCTTAAAGCACAGCCAGTGAAAGTTGAGCAATAAGCATTCTATCTCTCCCTCAAGATAGACCTTTGAAACCAAGCCACCCTATGCGGTGGCTTTTTTCTTGGACTAATCGCTACTTTATTTCTTTGGATGAGTTGCGTAGTGTTAACCGTTCAGAAACAAAAATTATAAGAACAAAGAAGGACTTTTTATGCTGCTGGAATTTGCTCTCTTATTTGCTGCAGGCGTCGTTGGTGGGATCATGAACTCCGTCGCCGGTGGTGGTAGCTTCATTACTTTCCCTGCATTGATGGCGGTTGGTGTGCCTCCCATAATGGCGAACGCGACGAATACCTATGCTTCTTGCGCAGGTTACATCAGTGGTGCAATCGGCTTTCGCGAAGAAATCATGAAGAACAAGCAAGAACTGGCTTTCACTATCTCTTTCAGTTTGATTGGTGGCGCTGTCGGTGCTTATCTTCTGCTGAATACGCCAGAATCTGTTTTTCTTGAAGCGATTCCATGGCTACTGTTATTCGCAACCGTACTGTTTTTAACTGGCTCACGCATGACCGCGTTGATTAAATCTCTGACCAAGGAGACCAAACACGCAGGCATTTTAGGCGTAATAGCTTTGAGCCTGCTTTTAGTTGGAGTTTCTGCTTACGGTGGTTTCTTTAACGCGGGACTAGGCGTGATCGTGTTGAGTTATTTAGTGGTTGCAGGACACCAAGACATCAACTTAATGAACGGGCTTAAGCTGCTGGTTTCAACCTGTGTTTCCCTGATTGCCATCGTGATTTTTGTGGCCAACGGTTCAATCGATTGGACCAAAGGCAGTGTTGTGATGGTTGGCACATTAGTCGGGGGCTACTTGGCAGCGCGTGTATCTCGCCAGTTGAATCCCAGCCACGTAAAAGGCTTTGTCGCCCTCTCTTCTATCGCGATTACCATTTACTTCTTTATTGATGTTTATATGTGAAAAAGAACATGGTTATTTCTTTAGTTTGATAAGCAATTAGTTGCCATTATTTAATTAAATTTAGAACTCCGTAAATTATACGAACATTAGCTGAATATTAAATTAAAATAGTTTTCACTAAAAAATATTAACTAAAGTGTTATACATTAAAAAATCATGATAGAAACTCTTTGCATAATAACATAATGTATTATGTGAACGTATATAGCACTTTTTCATGGCATATATTAACAACCTCACAATTATTGTACGTTTACATTTTTAATTTATATTAGTTATGTAAGCATAATAACGTGTCTAACTGCTGTAACTCACAGGATTAAATATGAAGTATATTCAGATCCAAGAAAAGTTATGGTCAAGCTCAATAGCTTGGTACACCAACGACTTTAAATTATCTGTCCTACCTCTTTTTTCTATTCTTTAGTCTCATCTTACTAACCACCAGTAAGAAGGTTAGTTGATCCCAATTACATTTATTTTCTTAGCTCTTCCTTTATAAGCATCACTATTAAAGGCTAGCTTCGCACGTCTATATAAAATAAGAGACTTAATTATGGAAAACTTCAAACATTTGCCAGAACCATTCCGCATTCGCGTTGTAGAACCAGTAAAAACCACTACACGTGCATACCGAGAAAAAGCCATTCAAAAAGCAGGCATGAACCCATTCTTACTCGATAGTGAAGATGTGTTTATCGACCTACTCACCGACAGTGGTACAGGTGCTATTACCCAACAAATGCAAGCAGCAATGTTGATGGGTGATGAGGCGTATAGCGGAAGTCGTAGTTACTATGCCCTAGCTAACGCGGTTAAAGACATTTTCGGCTACGAGCTGACCATCCCGACCCATCAGGGCCGCGGTGCAGAGCAGATTTACATCCCAGTCCTCATCAAAAAGCGGGAGCAGGAAAAAGGCTTAGATCGCTCAAAAATGGTGGCCTTGTCCAATTACTTCTTCGACACAACGCAAGGCCATACGCAAGTGAATTGCTGCGTAGCCAAAAATGTTTATACCGAAGATGCGTTCGATACCTCTGTCACCGCTGATTTCAAAGGTAACTTTGACCTAGAGAAATTAGAACATGCGATATTAGAAGCGGGAGCAGAAAACGTCCCCTACATTGTCAGCACTATTACATGTAACTCAGCCGGTGGTCAGCCTGTTTCTATTGCCAACCTAAAAGCCGTTTATGAGATAGCTCAGCGCTACGACATCCCTGTCATTATGGATTCAGCACGTTACGCCGAGAATGCGTACTTTGTACAACAACGTGAGCCTGAATATAAAGACTGGACCATCGCAGAGATCACCAAAGAGACTTACAAATACGCTGATGCCCTTGCGATGTCTGCGAAAAAAGACGCAATGGTTCAAATGGGCGGCTTATTGTGTTTCAAAGATGATTCGATGATGGATGTCTATACGGAATGTCGCACACTGTGTGTTGTTCAAGAAGGTTTTCCGACTTACGGTGGCTTAGAAGGGGGAGCCATGGAACGCCTTGCTGTTGGATTGTATGATGGCATGCGCTCCGAATGGTTAGAATACCGCATTGGACAAGTCCAATATTTGGTGGATGGCTTAGAAGCCATTGGCGTAGTCTGCCAACAAGCGGGCGGCCATGCAGCATTTGTTGATGCAGGAAAATTACTCCCTCACATCCCCTCAGAGCAGTTCCCCGCTCATGCGCTCGCCTGCGAACTGTATAAAGTTGCGGGTATCCGTGCGGTTGAAATCGGTTCTTTGTTGCTTGGCCGAGATCCCGCTACCGGCATACAACATCCGTGTCCCGCAGAACTGTTACGTCTTACCATTCCTCGCGCTACTTACACGCAAACCCATATGGACTTTGTCATAGAAGCCTTCCAAAAAGTGAAAGAGAACGCTCAAAACGTAAAAGGCTTGGATTTCACTTATGAACCAAAAGTACTACGTCACTTTACCGCTCGCTTAAAAGAGGTCTAAAAGACACTCGCGCATCGATAATTCGATGCGCGAGATTCCTTTCTTACACGTTATTTGGTTTGAGTTTATTCATTTCATTTACAGGAATATAAACATGGAAAAGAAACCGTCCTTATTTGGCGGCGCTTGTATAATTGCAAGTGTTTGCGTAGGTGCAGGAATGCTCGGATTACCAAGTGCTGGAGCCGGTGCTTGGACAACTTGGAGTATTATTGCCATTTTAGTAACCATGATCATGATGACAATATCAGGATGGATGCTTTTAGAATCTTTTAAGCGATATGATTTAAAAGTATCTTTTAATACTGTCACACAAGACGTTCTTGGCAATAAAGTAAATATTCTAAATAATATCGCAGTTTACTTTGTTGGAGGCATATTACTTTATGCTTATATCACGTCATCAGGCCTGATCATTGAAGGTATCCTTGGTATTAACAGTAAAGTTTCCTCTGTTTTATTTGTCGTTATATTTTCTTTATTTGTTTGGCATTCAACACGAGCGGTAGACAGAATTTCAGTTATTCTGATTATCTTCATGATATTGAGTTTTATATTTGGTGTATCAGGTTTAGCGATAAATATAGATACCAATATATTGTTTGACCAAATCAGTAAAGAAACAAATTACGCGCCTTTCGCAATGGCGATGTTGCCAGTGGCGTTAACTTCCTTCGGTTACCATCACTCGGTAGCAACCATGCGAGCTTATTACAAATGTGAATATCACGCTAAGTTTGCGATTCTCGGGGGTACAAGCATCGCGTTTACACTCTACGTGCTTTGGCTCGTGAGTATTAATGGTAATTTGCCTCGTCCTGAGTTTATTCCAGTGATTGAACAAGGCGGAAATGTTGAAACATTGCTCGCAGCGTTAGATTCCGTCATCGATTCAGATAAGGTTTCCAATGCGATCAATGCCTTCTCAATGGCTGCGATTCTCTCTTCTTTCATTGGTGTGGGACTAGGTTTGTTTGATTACCTTGCTGACCTTTTCAAGTTTTCAGATACACGACAAGGACGCACCAAAACATGTCTCGTAACCTTTCTTCCACCACTCATCTTATCCCTCTTATTCCCATTTGGATTCGTCATAGCAATTGGATATGCAGGCGCTGCCGCAACAATATGGACTTGTTTTATCCCGGCCTTACTCGTTTATAAAACTCGTCAACTCGAGGGTGGACAAGAAGGATTTAAAACCCCGTTTGGCAACACAATGATCGTCATGGTGCTTCTGTTTGGTTTGCTTACTGCCACCTTCCACTTCATGTCGATGATGGATCTCCTACCCACCCTTATTAACCAGTAAACAAAGATTTTGAAATGGAGTTTAAGATGAAAACTAAGTTACTTATTGTCGCTTCCACTGTTCTACTTTCTAACAGTGCTTATTCAGTAACTGTTTATGAAGACGAAGTAAACAAAGTCGATATTGGTGGTGCATTTCTCATGGACTACTTCCAACCTGTTCATTTTCTTGACCACTTCTTTAACACTAGTCGCAGTACATTGAACATTGGTGTAGCACGTACCCTCAATAACAAGTGGTCTACGGACGTTAAGTTTGAGTGGGACACGATTCTCAATCCACCATCAAATGAGTTTGGAAACAAAAATGGAGATAAATTCCGTAGTCGTTTGGGTTACATCTCCGTCAACCACACTGAGTTAGGTAGCTTGCGAATTGGTAAGCAATATTCTGCTTATTACGATGTAGCAGGATACATGGACAACCTCATCGTTTTTGATCCAGACGCAACACCACTATTCAGTGATGGAAAAGACGGTGGATTTTTAGCGACGGCACGCGGTGATAATCTTGTCGTTTATCGCAACAGCTTTGATGCATTGAACCTATCAGTTCAATACGGCTTCAATAACGTGAGCAATCAAATGGGCGGGCTGACTAGGGATAACAACCTAGCACTCGCATTAAGCTACGATTTTGACTCTGGTTTGAGCCTTGGAACTACCTATATGCGCAACAAAGTGGAAGGTAGCTCTGGTGGTTTAAATGATGGCGATTTGCAAGAGCTGACGACTGTTGCCGCAAAGTACGTAAACCAAGGCTTCCAAATATCGGCAGCCTATACGATCGGGGAAAATGCACACGAAACCGATTTGTTCGGTTACGGATTTGATGGTACAGCGCCAACAAGTAAACCCAACCTTTACGCTGACGCAAATGCCTATGACGTATACGCACACTACTACTTCGCTATGGGTATTCGTCCTTACATTTACCTATCTAACGTCGATTTCGATGACTCAACGCTGCAGGTAAACGGCAATCGCAATGTCTACTCATTCGGCATCAGCTACCACGCGACACCACAATTCATCATTTCAGGGGAAGTAAGAGCAACAGAAGAAGATGGATTAGGAGCAGGGAAAAGAGATGACACGCTTAGCGGAATGACTATCATTTATGCATTCTAAATAGCGTTCGAGAACCCACCTCTAAAGGTATTGAATATTAGCCTCTGCTTTATACTTCAATAACAAGAAGCTCAAATAGCACCCAAACAAAAACGCCATCGCAAATTACGATGGCGTTTTTATTAGTTCTGAGTGAAATTACTTAATCAGACCCACTTCTTTGTAGTACTTCTCAGCACCTGGGTGAAGCGGCGCAGATAGACCATCTTTCACCATTTCTTCTTTCTTCAAGTTAGCGAATGCTGGGTGTAGACGACGGAAGTCGTCAAAGTTTTCGAATACCGCTTTCACTACGTTGTAAACTACTTCGTCTGGCACTGCCGTTGAAGAAACAAACGTCGCACCTACACCAAAGGTTTGTACATCGCTTTCTGAACCGCGGTACATGCCACCCGGTACGTTTGCAATACGGTAGAAGCTGTTATCAGAAACCAACTTCTCAACTTGTGGGCCAGCTACCGTTACGATGTTGCTGTCACAAGAGGTAGTCGCTTCTTTAATCGCACCGCTTGGGTGACCTACTGTGTAAATCATCGCGTCGATCTTGTTATCACACAGCGCTTTAGACTGCTCTGATGCTTTTAACTCAGACACCAGTTTGAAATCGTCATTCGTCCAGCCGTACTCTTTCATCAGCACTTCCATCGTACCGCGCTGACCAGAGCCTGGGTTACCAATGTTCACTCGTTTGCCTTTTAGGTCATCAAACGTCGTGATATTCGCGTCTTTACGAGCCACAACGGTGAACGGTTCTGGGTGAACAGAGAACACAGCACGAAGCTCTTTGAATGGTCCTTTATCTTCAAACTTGCTCGTACCGTTATAAGCATGGTACTGCCAGTCTGACTGAGCGATACCTAAATCCAACTCACCTGCACGAATGGTATTGATGTTGTAGATAGAACCACCGGTACTTTCTACTGAACAACGGATGCCATGGTCAGCACGTGATTTGTTCACCAAACGACAAATAGCACCACCCGTTGGGTAGTACACGCCAGTTACACCGCCCGTACCAATGGTTACGAACGTATCTTTAGCAGAAACTGAAAAACTTGCACTTAGTGCAGCCAGAGAAGCCGCGACAGCAATTTGCTTGAGCTTTAACATTGAACGTCCTTATTTTTTCCTTTGTTTATGGCCAGATAAGTATAGCAACCGTTAACAAGTTGATAACGTTCGAGATCACATCCTGAGAATTATCACCACGTAGCAAAAGGCATTGATCGGTAAGCAATTATGAATCGCGTACGACTTTAGTTTTAGTCCAATTAAAAAGCCCGCAGAGTTTGTCTGCGGGCTGTTCGGTGTTTCAAGCGTACTTAATCGAGCGCTAAGGTTTTCTCTTCACCGTTGTCATTGGTTGCGGAGGCACTTTGATTCCCTTTCCTGTGTGTCCATAGATAAATGGATGGAATCACGGTAAGTGTGACGATCATTGAGATCACACAGCCCCAACCGACCACCAGCGCCATCGGTGACATGTAGTTATCGTAACCACCTAAGCCATACGCAAGCGGAATAAGGCCTGCAACCGTTGTGATTGTGGTTAAGGTAATTGGTCTTACGCGGCTTTGCGTTCCACGAATGACAAACTCCAGCAAGTTGGTTTCGTTACATTCCGCTTCGTGTTCTTTGAAGTGCCAAATCAGCACCAAGCTGTTGTTCACCATAATACCAATCAAGGCAATCATCCCTATGATGGAGAAAAAGCTCAGCACCTGATTATGTAAGAACAAAATGAACAGCGCGCCTGCGATGCCAAATGGAATCACCGTCAATACAATTAAGGTTTCGCGCATTCGGTCAAACAGAAGAATCAGAAGCAACGCAATACCAATAAACGCCACGCTAATCGCGATCATAAAGCCTTGTTGCGCTTCTTGTGTTTCTAAGATCTGCCCTGTCGCAATGATAGAGGCACCGCCGTATTCTTTATTGGCAAAGGCTTTTTGAACCGCAGAAAAAACAGCAACTGGATCGGTCACAGTCGAATCGACACCTGACGAGACGCGAATCACTCGCTCACCATTAAAGTGTTTGATTTGCGCTTCTGCATCGGCATTTTTCCAGCGAACCAACTCACTTAATGGCACCAGCTTGTTATTGCTGGCACGAACTAAAATGTTATCCAGTTCTTTTAAGGATTTGTCATCTTCTTCTAGCGCGACTCGGAAGTAAACTTCTTCTTCGCCATTAAAGATCCTTGTCACGCGTTGACCGTCAATCGCAAACTTAATGATATCGCCGACCTTGTTGGCACTGATGCCGTAGTACTTGAGCCAATGATGTTGCAGCTCAGCTTGAATCTGTGGTGCTGGAGCATTTAAATCACGTCGTACTCGGCTCGTCCCTTCTAATGATTCAATGTACGCCGTCAGGTCATTAGCAAGCTTTTCGCGCCCTTCATCCGTACCGCCAACAACACGCAAATCCACTGGACGTCCTACCGGAGGACCGCCGCCATCAATATCGAACTCAATTTGAGCCAACCCTGTAATTTGCGTTGCTTTCTCTTCCCACTCTTCGACGATTTGCTCTGCGGTTCTTGTTCGGCTGTTTGGTGGTGTTAATGAAATCACCCAATAGCTATTTGGTGAACTTACTTCGCCATACCAATAATTCACCTCTTCGATGCTTTTGATCAGCGCTTCGAGTTGTTGTGTTTCTTTCCAGACGTCATCCAAATCCAACTCTGGATTCGATTCAGCACTGATTTCTATCAAATACGCGCCGTCTGTTGGGAAGAATAAAAAGCTCAAGCTCTTATATGAAATTGTCCCTAAAGTCAGTATCACCAGGGTAATACATGGCAGCGCTACCTTGCTGTTTCGAATGACAAATTCAATCAAGCGATTCAGTGCGCTTAAATCTAAAAATGGCTTTTTCTTTACCTGACTCTTACTCAAAATGCCTTTTAAATGGGCTGGAATAAAGAACAGCGCGTCGATAAACGAAAAGCACAGCGCAATGATGACCGTAAGCGGAATCACATACACCAATTTGCCGCTGTTTCCCGGCAAGAAGAGCAAAGGTATAAAGGCAATCATGGTCGATAAAATGCTTGCCAACACCGCTGGGAATACACTCTTCACCCCTTGTGTGACGGCCTTCTCAACCGGATAACCCTCTTCAACTAATGCCACGATTTTATCGCTCACCACCACGGCATCATCGACAATAATTCCGACAATCAAAATTAAGGCGGACATAGTGAACACGTCGAGTATCTGGCCGAAAGGAGGCAGCAAAGCCAGCGTGCCGAAGATACACACGGGAATAGAAACCGCGACCCAAAATGCAATGCGTCTATTAAGGAAAAGCGCCAACGTAATCAGCACCAAGCCAAGTCCAACCAAGCCGTTGTCTTGCACGATGCGCGCTTTCTCTTGGATGTCTTCAGACAAATCAGAACCGATGGCGATAGTGTATTTGTCACCGAGCAGTTTTTGCTGATTTGCAATCAGAGCTTTCACTGCGTTGGAGGTGCTAATAACATCCGCACTTTCATTGGTTCTTAAATCAAAAAGAATGCTCTTATTACCATTGATTGAGCCATAAACCTCGCCTTTTTCAAACCCATCCTCAATGAGACCTGCAACGTCTTTGAGCTGAATATTCGGGCTGAATGAGATGAACATTTCACGCAGTTCTTCAATGCTATCCAGCTCGGCAGAGGTCATCAGTTCTGGGTTGTTCTTTAAGGTTTCTAGACGACCACCGCTGATCAGCGTATTACGCTCTGCAATCAATGCCGCCACTTGATCGAGCGTTAAGCCATAACGTCTTAAAGAGATAGGTTCGAGTTGAATTAAGAACTCTGGCGCACGCAAATCGACAGTGTAAACTTCACCAATCCCCTCGACGCGTCGCAATGCCAACTCTAGGTCTTTGGCTTTATCTCGCAGTGCTTTATAACTAACATCACCGGAGATTCCGACTACCATGAAATCCAAGCTGTACGACTTTTTGATCGACAACGCTGGCGCTTCGGTCACACCAGCGGGTAAATCCGTTACCCTTGCCAATGCATCTCGAATGTCTTGGTAAACCGCATTCGGATCATTGACATTGCTGTCCAGCACCACACTGATGTTTGAGACTCCCGTTTCCGACGTGGAGGTAAACTCTTTCAATCCAGAAATAGACAGCAGTTCTTTCTCGATTTTACTGGTGATGTTGCTTTCAATGTCTTTCGCACTGGCACCAGGATAAACCGTGACGATATCGCCTTTTCCTAAGTCAAATCGAGGCTTCTCAGCAAGGGGAAGATTGTAGGCAGTAAGGGCACCAATGCTGATGATCAAAATGGTTAGGATTTTAGACGCAAACTTTCGATGAGAGAGCAAATCTAAGAAGAAATTCACATTGCCTCCTGATCATTGAAATACACGTATGATTCCATGCCCGGATTAAGCTCGCCGTTGGCGTTATCGACCGTCACTTCGACAAGGAAGCCCGGCTCACTGTTTTGGAAAGCAGGAGAAAGCAAAGTGATGGTGCCATCTAGTGTTTGCTCAACAGAAGGCACTTCAACCTTAACCTTCTCGCCTTTGCTGAACTTGTTGAAATCAATTTCTAACAGGTGGAATCGCACTTTCAATCGTTCCATATCAGCAATGGTAAAGAGCGCATCGCCCACCGAAATAAACTGCCCTAGCTCAACAGAACGATTGATGATCACCCCATCAAAAGGTGCATCTGGAGAGGCTTTATCCAATGTTCGTGCGGCGATTTTGTAGTGAGTATTGCTTACGTTGAATTGAGCTCGACCAATGTTAGTCACACGAATTTGGTTGTCCACGTCACTTACCGATACGCCATTGCTAGTCAGCAGGGATTGATAACGTTTTAGTTGTTTCTCTTGAATATCCAACTCGGCACGACTCACCTCTAACTCGTTACGGGCTAAATCCAAACTCAATGCATAATCTTCTGAGGACAGAGACAATAGCTCCTGCCCTTGAGTCACAGAGTCACCGTTATCGTAACGATAAGAATCCACAACGCCGACGACTTCACTTTTTACCACTACGCTTTTTTCAGGAATCAATTGACCAACGACATAATCGCTCGCCGCATGAGCTGCACTTGATAGGAGAAACAAGGGTATTAATACGGATCTTTTTTTCATTTAGTTATCTCATTTCCGATGAACCAAATGACTTGTGTAATTGTTCTGTCCGAAAGGAACCACTGAGCTGAACATACAAGCCACTGATGTTTAATAAAGCGTTAACCAAAAGCAAAACCAACAGTTAACGCATTTATTCATTGATGCTTGATATATAAATTATCAGCGGCGGTGTGGAAAAAAAGTGAGTCCCTATTGCTGCAATTACCCTCTCTATTTTTGTTGTTTTAACAAAAGCCTTTTGCCATTACTGCCGTTAATTGCAAATCATCAAAAGAGTAGACTGAGGGCAATTCGAAATAAGAGCTTCTTATGAGCAACGCACTTTTCAACGCATTCCAATTCGGCGATTTTGCTGTAGACAACCGCATCGCAATGGCACCAATGACTCGCTCACGCACTTCACAACCGGGCGACGTGCCAAACGATATGATGGCGACTTATTACCAACAACGCGCCACAGCGGGTTTGATCATTACTGAAGGCGCACCAATTTCAGCAGTAGGTCGCGGCTACTCAATGACACCGGGTATTTACACTCAAGAACACATTGAAGGCTGGAAAAAGACCACCGACGCGGTACATAAGGCTGGCGGCAAAGTGTTTATTCAACTTTGGCATGTTGGTCGTCGCAGTCACGACACGATCGCTGGTGAACAACCTGTATCGGCTTCTGCAATCAAAGAACCAGACATGGTATTTGGCCCTCTTCCAGAAGGCGGGTTTGGTATGATCGAAACATCAATGCCACGCTCAATGAATGAAGATGACATCAAACAAACCACTACAGATTTTGTCCAGGCGGCAAAAAACGCAATGGAAGCTGGCTTTGATGGCGTTGAGATCCACGGTGCTCATGGTTACTTACTTGATCAGTTTATGCGCAAAGCATCTAACCAACGTAATGACCAATACGGTGGCTCTCAAGAAAATCGTATGCGCTTTATGTTGGAAGTGACCGAAGCGATCGCAAAAGAAATTGGCGGCGATAAAACAGCTATCCGCCTGTCTCCTTTCGTTACCGAAGGTTCAAACATCGTTGATGACGAAATTGTTGAATTAACAGTGAAGGCACTAGAGAAGCTTGCACCGATGAACCTTGCTTACATTCACTTCAGTGAGAATATCTCTAACTACACAGAAGTAACGGACGCCTTCCGCAAACAAGTTCGCGATGTGTACCCAAACCCAATCATGGTTGCAGGTAAACTCACCGCAGAAAAAGGCCAAGCATTGTTAGACTCTGGCTTGGTGGATTTGGTGGCGTTCGGCCAACCGTTCATCACTAACCCAGACTTCGTCTACCGCGTGGAAAACGGCATCGAGCTAACGCCAGTTGGCTACGATGCGCATTCCACCTTCTACGGCGGTAATGAAAAAGGTTACACCGATTACCCTTGCGCGACCGCATAAGTGAACATAAAAAGCCCCGAAAATTCGGGGCTTTGTTTTACTGCTTTTTCTGTTGCCTTAAAAGGCGTTTTGTTTAGAAGAAGCCTAGCGGATTGACGTCGTAGCTAATGAGTAAGTTTTTCGTATTCTGGTAGTGATCAAGCATCATCTTATGGGTTTCACGGCCGATACCTGATTTCTTGTAACCACCAAACGCAGCGTGTGCAGGATATGCGTGATAGCAGTTAATCCAAATACGCCCTGCTTCGATGTTTCGTCCCATGCGATAAGCGAGGTTTTGGTCGCGCGTCCACACACCCGCACCCAAGCCATATTCTGTGTCATTGGCAATCGCTAGTGCTTCCGCTTCATCTTTAAAGGTTGTGACTGCGATGACCGGGCCAAAGATCTCTTCTTGGAATACGCGCATCTTGTTGTGACCTTGTAACAAAGTCGGTTGAATGTAGTAACCCTGCTCCAAGTCGTTTTCTTGTTTCGCTACATCGCCACCAAACACGACTTTCGCGCCTTCTTGACGACCGATTTCTAGGTAGCTCAGGATCTTATCGAACTGCTCTTGCGAGGCTTGAGCGCCAACCTGAGTATCGGTATCAAGTGGATTACCCTGCTTGATTGTCTGCGCGCGCTCTGCAACTTTAGCGATAAACTTGTCGTACACGGACTCATGCACTAACACTCGTGATGGACAGGTACACACCTCGCCTTGGTTAAAGAACGCAAGTAAGGTGCCTTCAATACACTTATCTAGGTATTCGTCTTCATGATCAAACACATCTGGGAAGTAGATATTTGGAGATTTACCACCAAGCTCAACCGTTGATGGAATAAGGTTCTCTGCGGCGCATTTCAAAATATGGTTACCGACTTCTGTTGAACCCGTAAATGCCAACTTAGCGATTCGGTTACTGGTCGCCAGTGCTTGCCCTGCTTCTGAGCCAAAGCCATTGACTACGTTCACTACGCCAGCTGGCAGAAGGTCACCAATTTTTTCCATCAGAACAAGAATCGAAGTCGGCGTTTGCTCGGCAGGTTTAAGCACAACACAACAGCCCGCAGCCAAAGCTGGAGCCAACTTCCAAGCCGCCATCAACATTGGGAAATTCCAAGGGATAATCTGCCCAACTACCCCAATCGGCTCAGGGAAGTGATAACTTGCGGTATGCTCATCTAGCTCGGCCGCACTGCCTTCTTGAGCACGGATACAACCTGCAAAGTAGCGGAAATGGTCGACGACCAAAGGCAAGTCTGCTGCTAGCGTTTCACGGACGGGTTTGCCGTTTTCCCATGTTTCTGCCACAGCCAGCTCTTCAAGGTGTTGCTCAATGCGATCTGCAATCTTAAGTAGGATGTTCGAACGTTCAGTCACACTGGTTTTCGCCCATTGCGCTCTTACGCCATGTGCAGCATCCAGTGCAAGGTTGATGTCTGCTTCTCCGGAACGAGCCACCTTACAATACGCTTGACCATTGATTGGCGATGTATTGTCGAAGTATTCACCACCCGTTGGTTTTACCCATTCGCCACCGATGTAGTTGTCGTAATGCGATTTGAAATTAACGATGGCATTTTCACTACCTGGCTGTGCATAAATCATAACTCTTCCTTTTGTTCTCGTTCAGTTTTTTGTTTTAAACAACCGAGTGTTCAACTCTGTTGTGTTGTTCACTTCATTACTCAAGTCACATGCCAACAACACACGTCTTGTTGTTAATTAAATGTAAAACTATGATTACCAAGCGATAACAAACCAAGTGAGTGACGTTTGAGCGGATGTATGGTGTGAACACCAGTGTTCAAGTGTTCCAAAATGGCACACCCTCACTGTGACAAAATGGTACAGTCATGGAACTTCAACACATTACCAACAGCAATTGGCTTTCCACATCATGGGACAGAAGTGAGCAAGCTGGTTTAAAACAGCGACGTCGACCAGACGATATTCGCGTAACTTCCGCGTTTCTTGAAGACAGACGCCACCAGCTCAATTTCTTGATCGATGCGGTCAAACAATTCGCTCTGCCTCTGTTTAACCAACTGTTTGCTCACAGCGACAGTCGCCTAATCTTGACCGATGCAGAAGGCGTGATCATTGGAAGCTGGGGACAACCTAAATTCCGCGAAAAGTTGACCGAGATTGCACTCAGTTCTGGTGCATGCTGGCAAGAAAAGCTCAAAGGTACGAATGCCATTGGTACCGCATTAGTAGAAGCAAAACCCGTCTCTGTGATTGGAGACCAACACTTCATACAACATCATCGTTTCATCAGTTGCTCGGCAAGCCCTATCTTTGATCATTTGGGTAACTTGATTGGGGTTCTGGACATCACCAGTGAACAAAAGAAGCATGACTTTTCAACGCAGGTCTTGGTGCAAAACATGGTTCAGCAAGTGGAGAACCAACTGCTCAACCAAATTCCTCAAGGGCATATTCGAGTGGATTTAGCTTGTGAGCAAGGTCTACTGAATAGCGGTTGGCAAGGCATCATCATTGCCAATGAAGAGGGTCAGATTCTGGCTCATAACCAAGTTGCATCACAACTACTTGATCAAACCAACGTTGTTGGACAGCAACTCGCCTCCATACTCGACGATTCTGCCAGTAACCAATCTTTTGTCTTCAAAACTCAGCCACTATCGGAGCGAAAAGCATCATCCCGTGCCATTTCTGCCTCGAATGACCTGCATTACGGTGACATCACCGTCGAGCACTGCTGGCAACAAGCCAATCGCGTAATCGATAAAGACATTAGCTTGTTGATCCTTGGCGAGACGGGCGTAGGTAAAAATGAGTTTGTTAAAGCTCTGCATAAAAACAGCCAGAGAAAAAACGGCCCCTTGGTTTCCGTCAACTGCGGTGCGCTACCGAAAGACTTGGTCGAATCCGAACTGTTTGGTTATGTCGCAGGTGCCTTCACCGGAGCAAACAACAAAGGCTACCAAGGTAAGATCCGTCAAGCGCACAAAGGCATCTTGTTCTTAGATGAAATCGCAGACTTACCATTAGAAGCGCAAAGCCGACTGCTGCATGTTCTCCAAGACAAAACCGTGTTGCCTGTCGGCTCAAACCAAACCATCCAAGTGGATACACAAATCATCGCCGCAACACACAAAGACTTAGAGCGATTAGTTGAGCAAGGTGAGTTTCGTCAGGATCTTTATTACCGCCTAAACGGACTCATCGTCGAATTGCCCCGTTTCCAAGAGCGTAGAGACAAACAAGCACTGATTGAGAACATTCATCGTCGTCACGCCGAGTCTGAACAAAGTATTTGCCCTCACCTGCTGTCATTAATGTTGGGCTATGGTTGGCCGGGGAATCTGCGTGAGCTCGACAGCTTAATCAAAGTGTCAGCCTTGATGGCGCAAGGAGAAGTGCAACTCGAGCTTAGCCACGTACCGAACCACCTTGCCAAAAAGCTAAGCCAAACAAACGCTATCGAACAAGTGGATACTTCAAAAACCAGAGACATGCGTACGACTGTGGAAGATAAGCTGGTGAAAACCTACCAAGCAAACCAAGGCAACATCAGTAAAACCTCACGCATGTTGGGTCTGAGCCGCAATACCATTTATCGCAAACTCAAGAGCCTTGGAATGCTGAAATAATGAAATGTGAGAGATAAAAAAAAAGAGCACCTCTTGGGGTGCTCTTCTTATTTTGAAACCTAGCCTTACAGTCCGCCTTCTTGCTGCGCCTGTTTTACTAATGCCTGACGTTGAGTTTCCGTTTCAGAGTTCACTTTCTGTTCCTTGTGCGTTTCCTGATCCATATCTGCCGGAATGAAAACAAAGTACTTGTTAAGAGTCATCGTAAGAACCTCAATTAATAGTGTTAAATCACCTTCTTGGTAAATGTAAACAACACCAGCAAAAACGACTTATGCCGGTTCCTTGTTGTAGGTTTCAAAAAATAGAGGATGTTTGTCTACTAAACATCCTCCATATGCAAGCTAATTATAGGAGGAGATCAAGGGCTTACCTAACACTGTTTTTCATCTTTTACGTAATCTTAGTTTCGATATCAGTATTGATACACCATACCCTTACGAGCTAACTCTATGTCACAAAAGAAAAAAATGATGCAGATTTTATTGGAACAGAGGATGAGAGGCGTTGATACTTAAAGCTCAATGTTTTGAGGCGCTTACTTCGTGAAAAATACCATTGATTTAAATTTGTATCGCTTTCTTTACCTGCTCAGCCAGCAAAAAACGCAGGCGAAAGTGTGTCACACCCTCGACATCAGCAAAGCGACTTTTACTCGGCAACTCGCCGAATGTCGCCAGCGATTTGATAACGAACTGTTCAATGCGGAGAAAGGGTTCTACACCCCCACTCTCCTTTGCCAACAGCTATGTGAAGCCATAAGCGAGCCGTTAGAGCAACTTGAGCAGATACCGCAACTGGCACAAAGCTACAATGCGAATCAGCATGCGAACGAATACCTATTCAGCATTATCAATCCTCTTTCTGCCATGTTGACGATTCCTTTGGTCACCGCCCTCACAACAAAAGAACAAAAACCTAAGATCACCTTTATTGATTGGTCGATTGAAAGCATAGAAAACCCCAAACGTGGTGCTGTCGCGATTGGTATTGGTGGTTTTCCGAATGAACTCAATGAAAGGATGGTCGAACGCAAAGTCAGCTCAGTGCCGATTTTCGCTTACGTCAATGATCAACACCCACTCAGTCAACAGCAAGAAATAGAGCTAAGCGATATGGAGAACCTAGATACTGTGCGCGTCTCAATGGGTTCGCTCGATGTGAGCGCCTATTACGAGCGAATGCGTAAGTTGACTGGCGTGAATCTAGAACAAAAACTGACTGTCTCCTCCATGAGTGCTGCGCTAGATTGCGTCAAAGTCAGCCCGTATGTATTTGTCGGTATGTACATCGATGACCAAGAGCTGCCCGCAGGCATTCGTCGATTACCTTTGAAGTTAGAAGGTAAACCCATGATGTTTGACGTTGGCATTCAGTACCATCGTGCCTTCTACCAACATCCAATCATTGCTCAAGTAGAAGCCTTTATTAAACGAGCCCTTAGCTAATCCACTTGATTCAATTGCCACATCGTCAACGAATACAAAAAAGCCGACCAATAAACAGGTCGGCTTACTTCTTCAGCTTCTAGAACTTAAGCTCTTATCTTATTTAACCTCAGTGATATCACTTGGCTTCCAAGTACCGTCGTACCAAGGCTCTAGTGGACCATATACTCGCAAGATAGTGAACCAACCTTTGTTAGGTACAGTTTGAATCCAGTTTGCTTCTTTGCCTTTTGGAGCTTTCGGGCCAAAGTACAAATCAATCGAGCCATCTGAGTTCTCAATCATCTCATCGCGTTTATCGTTCTTACTTGGGAACGGTTGGCTCGTTTGTAGCTCCGAACGTGTTTGCGTATCGTAAGCCACCACAGACCAGAAGTTCTTCGCTGGCACATTGGCAGGAATCGTCAGTTTATAATTCTTGCCGCCATCAAAGTACTCGCCTTGTGCAGACTTATCGACAATCGCGTATTTCGATCCTTTACCAACCATCTTCAATGCCATTGCAGGCGTGTTAACCGTTGCCATGTAGAAGAAATAGGTACGTGCATCTAAGTTTCGTCCACCGTTACCTTCTTCAATTAACCACTGGTAATCGTTGCCTATGAAGGCAGTCTTCCAGTTACGATCGTTCCAAATATATGCATTCTCGGTGCGTGGGTTAAACATCAGTGCACGTGCCGTTGCATTACCAATCGCAGCACCATCTTCAAGGATCTTTTGCATGCGAGCATCTGGTGCAAATGGTTTGCCCTTCTGAATACCGATAGTCGCAATCAAACCACGCATTTCCGGGTCGATGAATTCAATCGGCTCTTTGTCGATCACCGTTTTGATTTCATCATAGAAATGGTCGTCGTTCGCATGGATAGTATTGAAAGACTTGCCACTACCTGAGATGAATTCCATCTTCGGTTGTTCGCCTTTCTTCGCCAGTGGGTAAATCTTCAAACCTGTGTGGTATGAGTTCACAGCAGCATCGGTTTTACCATCTTTCAGGAAGCCACGCGCAATAAACCAGTTGGTATAACTTGTGGATTGGGAAACATGGTAACCCTCAGGTACTGGACCCTCGTAGTTTGGTGGCAAGATGAGGTATTTACCGCCCTGACCTTTATCTGGACCTACAACGCCCATGTCGGTCACAAAACGGAAGAAGGCATCATTGACTGTAGTTGGCCCCATGCCCGGCGGGATTTCCACAACCGTTGGACCATCACGCTCTAAATCAAGAAACGCCGATGCGTAAACCGTATCCGTGTTTCCCGTTAAAAATAGAGGGTTTGAATCCATCAGATCATCAAACAGCATCACCTGATTTGAACTGGTTAGCCCCATCTTCTCATGCCCGACTCTCAACGCTTCCATAGAGGCCATAGGAATCGCGTTCATAAACACTTCTGTCGCACGCATGGTATCGAGATTGTCGTACAGCGTATCCATGGTTTGTTGGCTTGGCACGCCATCCTTGAAATTCAGAGTACCAATGCTGGTTTCAACCTTATCAGGTGTCATGATGCTTGATGGAATGTCAGTGTTGTAAGCGCCTGTGCTTGCCATCACTGATGATGAAACCAATAGGCTGGTAATCAATGCGACACGTTTAAGTTGAGTCTTTAACATAAGAGTTTCCTGCGTTTTCAGTTGGGATGCATTTACTTTAGTCAAAGATAAAAATCATTTTTGACGCTCAACAGAATCAAAAATGCTGTCCAAAACGCTATGCAATGAAACTCACAACAATTGGCTATTAAAAACTGTCTACCAGGTCAATATTTAATCTTTTTTGAGAAATATTTAGCCTACTTTTTGGGTATCTTCTGAGCAAAAAAGAGACAATACAAATGCGGAGTGAAAGTACTCTGGCTCTACCCACTAAGCTCTGGGAGGCGTTATGAAAAGTAAAAAATTAGGTCATGTAATGTCATTCAGCAGAATGTTTTCCTTCATTGCCTTTCTGACAGCCACATTCGCTTGGGTATTAAGTATGTATGCCCTCTTTACGGTTTCCGTTGTGGCACTTTTCGTCAGTGGACTTCTCTACTTGAATGACAGATTCGGCCATCACCCAAAAGGCAATGTAAAAGAAAAGAGCGCTTAGGCGCTCTTTGAGTTTCTATAGAGTAAGAATGAAAAAAGGATGCCACTTGGGCATCCTTTTGCTTTTATCCGTTTACTGACTGCGGATTAAACGTCGTAAGTTGTAGACGCTGTGTCGCCGCCTGTACCAGTCCAGTTAGTGTGGAAGAATTCACCACGTGGACGGTCAATACGCTCGTAAGTGTGAGCACCGAAGTAGTCACGTTGAGCTTGAAGCAGGTTCGCTGGTAGACGAGCTGTTGTGTAACCGTCTAGGAAAGATAGCGCAGAAATCGTACATGGCATTGGGATACCAGACTCTAGAGACTTCGCTGCTACTTTACGCCATGCTGCTAGGCTGCCTTGTAGGATGTTTTTGAAGTACTCATCAGAACCTAGGAACGCGATATCTGGGTTCGCTTCGTACGCATCACGGATGTTGCCTAGGAACGCAGAACGGATGATACAACCACCACGCCACATTAGAGCTACGTTACCGTAGTTTAGGTCCCAACCGTTCTCGTTAGACGCTTCGCGCATTAGCATGAAGCCTTGAGCGTAAGAGATGATCTTAGAAGCTAGTAGCGCTTGACGTAGTGCATCAACCCACTCTTGCTTGTCGCCTTCAACTGGAGTGATTGTCTTACCGAATAGAGACTCAGCTTCAACACGTTGGTCTTTCAGTGCAGATAGACAACGAGAGAATACAGACTCAGAGATAAGCGTTAGTGGAATACCTAGGTCTAGTGCGTTGATACCAGTCCATTTACCAGTACCTTTTTGGCCAGCTGTGTCTAGGATCTTCTCAACTAGAGGCTCACCGTCTTCATCTTTGTAGCCAAGGATGTCAGCCGTGATTTCAACAAGGTAGCTGTCTAGTTCAGTCTTGTTCCAGTCAGCGAATACTGCTTGCATCTCGTCTGCAGACATACCAAGACCGTCTTTCATGAACTGGTAAGCTTCAGTGATAAGCTGCATGTCACCGTATTCGATGCCGTTGTGTACCATCTTAACGAAGTGACCAGCACCATCGTTACCAACCCAGTCACAACATGGCTCACCAGCGTCAGTTTTTGCAGAGATACCTTGGAAGATTGGCTTAACCGCTTCCCAAGCTTCAGCAGCACCGCCAGGCATGATTGAAGGACCAAAACGTGCACCTTCTTCACCACCAGATACACCAGTACCGATGAAGTGAATGCCTTTCTCACGGCAATGTGCTACGCGACGGTTTGTATCTGGGTAGTTAGTGTTACCACCGTCGATAATGATGTCGCCTTCGTCTAGAAGCGGAATTAGGTTGTCAATGAACGTGTCAACAACGTCACCTGCACGAACCATAAGCATCACTTTACGTGGTGTTTCTAGCTTCTCTACTAGTTCTTCTAGAGAGTATGCACCGATGATGTTTGTGCCTTTCGCTGGACCTTCCAGGAACTCGTCTACTTTAGCAGCAGTACGGTTGTGAGCCACAACTTTAAAGCCGTGGTCGTTCATGTTTAGGATAAGGTTTTGACCCATTACAGCAAGGCCGATTACACCGATATCACCTTTCATTGTTTCTCTCCAATTGTCTTTTATTCGACCAGCGGCCGCATTAAGCGATTTTTGCCGCTGCGTCTAAATCTAAATACCATTCCGTCAGACCCGCTTTCGCTTGGATCTTCGCTGCCGGATATGGAAGTACGCGTGCTGGTGAGCTGTTAATCTCTTCGATAATGTCTGCTTTACCAGCGCCAAGTACCAAGTAACTGATGCGCTTCGCTGCTTCTAGCACGCGTGCCGTTTTCGATACACGAATCTGACCAGACTCAGGATGAGAAGCCAATACTGATAGGTTCTCATCATCGTAGTTTGTCTGACCTGGGAACAGCGATGCGGTATGACCGTCTGCGCCAACACCAAGTAAGATCCAATCAAACACAGGAGTGCCATTTTCAGTTGGAATCACTTCTGCCATCTCTTTCGCAAAGCGTTGTGCTTCAACTTCTGGCTCGTCTTCACCACGAATGCGGTGGATGTTCTCAGCAGGAATGCTTACTTGGCTAAATAGTAGCGTATTTGCTTCACCGTAGTTGCTTTCTGCATCATCAGGAGCAACACAGCGCTCATCACCCCACCAGAAGTGTAGGTTTTGCCACTGAATTGACGTCGCGTAAGCTTCTGTTGCCAATAGCTTAAACAGCATTTTAGGTGTGCTGCCACCAGAAAGAGAGATGTGAACAGGTCGGCCCATTTCGCTAAACGCTTTCATGTCGTTAGCAAGGCTTTCTACTACCTGCTCTGCTGTTTGGTAGATCTTATGGTTGATCATAGTTCGCAGTAGTCCGTATCTGTTAGGTTTTTACAAGGGAAGCGCCATGCGCGGTTAGCTCGTTGTAGCAAGTCGTCCGCTTCTTTTGGTCCCCATGTACCACATGCGTATCCGAATAGCGCTTGTGGGTCTTGCTTGAAATCTAGAATTGGTTGCACGTATTTCCAACACGCTTCAACCGCATCGCTACGAGCAAATAGCGTTGCATCACCGTTTAGGGCATCAAGAAGTAGACGCTCATAAGCAGTTAGCATTTGGGTTTCTTGCAGGTCAGCGTAGTGGAAGTTCATTTTCACTTCCTTCGCTTTAAAGCCTGCGCCCGGCTCTTTCAGACCAAAGCTCATTTGAATGCCTTCGTCTGGCTGAATACGAATAATCAGCTTGTTCTCTGGTGCGTTTTGACCAAACACTGGGTGTGGTGTCTGTTTAAAGTGGATAACCACCTCAGTAACGCGAGTCGGTAAACGCTTACCTGTACGCACGTAGAAAGGCACGCCATTCCAACGCCAGTTGTTGATGTAAGCTTTCAGGCCGATGTATGTCTCAGTACGAGAATCGTCTGCTACGCCGTTCTCTTCACGGTAACCAGGAAGTTGTTGACCACGAACTTCAGACGCCGTGTACTGACCCAATACTAGGTCATTGCGAAGTGCGTCTTCATCCAATGGTTTAAGACACTGAAGCACTTTCACGACTTCATCACGCATTGCGTCAGCATTGATTTGTGCAGGTGGTTCCATACCAACCATTGCCAGTACTTGTAGCAAGTGGTTTTGGAACATGTCGCGCACCGCACCTGAACCATCGTAGTAACCGCCACGCTCTTCTACGCCTAAGAATTCTGCGCCTGTGATTTCCACGTAATCAATAAAGTTACGGTTCCACAATGGCTCAAACATAGCGTTAGAGAAACGAAGTACAAGAAGGTTTTGAACCGTTTCTTTACCTAGGTAGTGGTCGATACGGTAGATTTGATGCTCTTGGAAGTGCTCGTGGATTTCTTTGTCCAACGTACGCGCTGATTCAAGATCGTAACCAAAAGGTTTCTCGATGATCAGGCGTTTCCAACCATCTTCCTCGTTGTTCAGTCCGTGTGCTGCAAGGCTTGCAGGGATCACGCTGTAAAGGCTTGGTGGCGTCGCAAGATAGAATAGCGTATTACGTTGTTCGAATTGGTATTCGTCTGCCAGTTGGTCTAAACGAGTCGCCAACTTGCTGTAATCTTGTGTGTCAGAAGTATTGATTGCTTGGTAATGCAGGTGGTTGATAAATGCATTAAGCGTTTCTGGCTCAGTTTTCTCCATTTCCTGAAGCGATTTTTTCAGCTTTTCACGGTAAGAATCGTCGCTGTATTCAGTACGACTTACGCCAAGAATGGCAAAATTCTCTGGAAGCTGTTTGTTCGCATAGAGGTGGTATAGAGCAGGAATTAACTTACGGTATGTAAGGTCGCCTGAAGCACCAAAAATAACGATGCTGCTGTTTTCTGGTATTACCATCATCTTTCCCTTAAAAACGAGGTACTTATTGTGTGCCCGGATACGGCTAAAAGGATTGAGCCAACCCTATCAATGGCACCCCAAAATAGAAAATTGGTCTTACCTATTACGTTGATAGGTAAAGCCTATAGTCCCAAATCACTGCAACTGCTGAGCTCCTTAAACATAGTCTGGATTTCAACATTTGTAGGTCGTTTAGAACGCTTATGTCTCTCGAGTACAACCTTGCACTCTGCGGAGGAGATTTCCGACACGGGGGCGTATTGTCTACGACTATTTGATTTACATCAACACTTGGTGGTGCAAACGTTTAAATAATTTACACGATACGCAACAAAGCATTGAATAATAAGAAGTAATCAATAACCTTTCGAGAGTTATAAAATTTAAGCAAAAACTCTAAATTGAAGAATAAATGTTCAAATTTGCAATCCATTACATAAGTAATGCGATTCAGGTGGAGTTTACTCCTCAATTCGCAACTCGTTGAGAATGATACTTAATGAATTATAACCGAGCGTTCTATCGAGACGCAGGCAGGAAGGCAGTGGTTAATACTTAGAAATGAAAGGATGGCTAGATAAAAGCCACCACTTTATGAGTTAAAACGACAATGATTACCTTATCACTTTTTTATAACTGCGCTCTGGTCGCCCTACGGTTCCGTAGTTTAAGTCGGCTTCCAGTTCACCCGAACTGATCAGGTATTCAAGATAACGTCTGGCAGTTGTTCGGCTGGCACCAATCTGCTCGCCTGCTTCGTCCGCCGTAAACATGCCTTCTCCAACAAACAAAGCTCGAATCTTGTCTAAAGTTACGCCATCGATTCCTTTTGGTAAGCGTTGTGGCGCATTGTCTGACCCTGTATTTGATTGCAACATCTTATCAACCAAGTTCTGGTCTAAGCTTTCTGCTACGTTCAGCTGTTGGCGTTGAGAGATGTACTTTTGCAATGCCGCCTCTAATCGAGGGAACATAACGGGCTTGAGTAGATAATCAACGACCCCGCCTCGCATCGCTTGTTGAAGCGTATCTACATCTCTCGCCGCGGTAATTAAAATCACGTCGCAAGTTTGATTGTTTGAGCGCAGCGTATTGAGAATCTCCAAGCCAGTTCCGTCTGGCAGATAAACATCCATCAGTAACAAATCGGGTTTAAGGATCTCTAGCTGCATTTCTGCTTCCATCCGTGTCGTTGCAATGCCCACGACTTCCAAACCGGAGAGTTGGCTCAGATACTTGTGGTGAAGCTCTGCAATGGCAATATCATCCTCGATGATCATGACTCGCGTTGCCGTATTCATACTTGTTCTTCCTTAGGCAAATACACGGTAATTCTCGTTCCATGTTCTGTATTTGGTAGCATCTCAACATAACCGTGGTAACGCGTCGCCAGTTGATTCACAAGGTGTAGTCCTACCCCTCGATTCTGGCGAGACTTGGTTGAAATGCCCTTTTTCAAGAGCTCTTGTGGCTCAATGTTATCCGGTAGCCCACAACCTTGGTCGACCACCTCTAAAATCACTTCGTTTCCGTAATCACTGATCGAAACATCAATACTGCGACGCTCTAACGCAAACGCAGATTCAACTCGAATAGCAGACAAAGTCGCGTCAAATGCGTTATCGACAAGGTTACCGAGAATGGTCACCAAGTCTTCGGCGTTTAGCCATTCCGGTAACGGTTCTAGGCGACTGCCTTCTTCTACCACCAGTTGCAAACCAAGCTCACGAGCACGTTCTGTTTTGCCTAAAAGCATGCCAGCGATAAGCGGATCTTTAATGGTGTCTCGCAAGAACTCAATCATCGCTTGGTAATGCGCCGTCTCTTGTCCAATAAGCTGCTGCACCGCTTCTAACTCACCCATTTGAACCAAGCCGCTAATGGTGTTGAGTTTGTTTCTGTGTTCATGCGTTTGTGAGCGAAGCAAATCCGCGTACTCTTTGGTTTGCGAAAGTTGCTCGGTGAGTTCGTTGATTTCATCACGCAAACGGAAACTCGATACGGCGCCGACGATTTTACCATCCACAAAGATCGGGGAGCGGTTTGCGATTAAGCGTTTGTGATTGAGGAAGATCTCGATGTCGTGATCTTCTTGTCCTGTTTCTAACACCGTATACAAATCGCTATCTCGGAGCGTATCAGTCAACGGTTTGTTGAGTGCGGCTTCTCGGTCGATGCCTAGAATTTGGCATGCGCTACGGTTGATTGAGCGTAATACACCTTGCGCATCAACACTGAGCACCCCTTCTTTAATGGTGCTCATAGTCACATCCAATTCACCGTATAAACGACCAATCTCTTCCGGCTCAAAGCCCATGATCGCTCGTTGGAACTTACGTGATGCATAGTTAGAGACCACGGCATTGGCTGCAACCACAACCAATGCCATTACAATTAGAAAGGCAAGAAACGGCTCGATGCGGTCTTGCAGACGCTCCAAAAGATAACCGACAGAAACCACCCCAATGATGTTGCCTTGCTGGTCAAAAATCGCCGCTTTACCACGAACGGAATAGCCCAAAGAACCTTGAGCCGTAGAAATATAGGACTTCCCTTCCACCAGCGCTCTTTGGTTATCACCGCCTTTCATCGGCTTACCAATACGTTCGTCGACCGGGTGAATCAAACGCACGCCATCTTTATCGCCGATAACAATAAACGCAGCACCTAACGCATCGGTCATTTCACGAAATCGCAGTTGGTATGGTTCAGGGTTTTGAGATTCGATCATCTCGATGACAATGTGGGATGTCGATAAGAAACGCGCTACACCCAGCGCTTTCTCACCCATCTCTTGTTCTTGATCGAATTTAAGGTAAGTAAAGCCAGCAGCCACAAGGATAAGAAGTTCAATCAAACCCGATAACGTCATAATAATGAGCATGCGCTTACGAAAGCTGATCGAACTCCAACTCATTGATACATCCCTTACCGTTACGAACATTCCACGTCACTGTGGAGACACATTCTAAATTAACACTGAGTTAACAATGAGGCTTTTACTAAATGACAAATCTGTGAACGAACGAAATGATCTCGTGTGTTTCCGATTAATAACTAAGCGAGCAGAAGCACAAGCACTTAAAAAGTGGGAGAAAAACTTGATGGAATAAAATGCAGAAACAGAAAGATAAGCGGTCAGGCGATCATGCTTCTCACCTGACCTTGTTGGTTTTATCGAGAAGCAAAAACGCGCTCTAAACGCTCCAGTGCTTCCTCAATCACCGCAGTCGGACAAGCCACATTCATACGAATAAAGCCTCGTCCCATTTCGCCAAACATGCTGCCACCTTCTAGAACCAAGTGCGCTTCATCAGCCAGTAGATTAAGCAAGTCGGCTTCTTCTAACCCAAACTCAGAGAAATCTAACCACGCTAGATAAGTCGCTTCAGGGACATAGAATTGGATTTTTGGAATGCGTTGCTTGATGAAAGACGCCATCAAAGCCAAATTCGTGTCGATAACATTATTGACCTCTTCCACCCACTGCTCTTCTTCATTGAATGCGGCAATCGTCGCGTCCAACGCAAACGGAGACATGCCCACCTTTCCTGTGTAGTTGTTCAATGTATCCCTATGCGATGCGTTCTTGATGACCAAGTTCGTAATATGTAGCCCAGCGACGTTAAACGTTTTGTTTACCGCCGTTGCGATGATGGTATTTTCACTGTATTCCAAGTTAAGGGCAGAGGTAAATGAGCGGTCTTTGCGAATCAAATCCGCGTGTATTTCATCCGAGAAAAACAGCACATCGTTGTCTGCACAAATCTTGAGAAGAGACTGCGTGACTCCCTCAGACCAAATATTGCCCGTCGGGTTATGCGGGTTGCAGTAAATAAAGATCTTGTTGTTCGGGTCTTTACACTTTTCTTCAAAATCCACCAAATCGATACTGTATTGGTTGTTCTGATCTCTAATCAGATGATTTCGCACGACTTCACGGTTAGTCTCTTGAATCTGCAATTGGAACGGGTAATACACCGGAGGCTGAATAATGACGCCTTCCCCTTCTTTACTGAAGGCTCGAATCACGTTACGAACCGCAGAAACGGTTCCGGCACTGTACACAATCCAATCCTGCTCAATCGACATATTATGACGTCGACCATACCAATTGATGACGCTGTCATAATAAGGTTCAGTCTGTTGCGTATAACCCAAAGTGCCTTGCATCGCTCGGTTAGTCAGTGCGCGAGTTATTGCTGGCGCGCACTCAAAATCCATATCCGCCACCCAAAGGGAAATGGTGTCATCGTAATAATTCACCCCTAAAAAATCTTTGACTATCTGATGGTTTGTCTTTGCAGCAAAGCTGTTTTTTCGGTCTAATGTTGTGGTGAAATTATAAGAATTCGTGGTCATGAATCTGGTACCTTTAGCGCTTAAAAATGAGAGAAGCGAAGAAATGCAATGGGAATACTTGAGTCTAATCTAGCGACCATTGTTGATTAAAACTCTGACACCCCGCAAAAAAACAGCAACGTTTTCAACTTGGTGAAGCGGCACAACTCGGTGTCTTCGTCACTTTGAATCACGGCGCGTTTAACCGCAGTCTCAACGCTCAATTTATAGCCTCCATGAAATATCAAAAACAAATCATATCGCCAGCCAAATAATGTTGTTATTTATTCAACATCATACATAAATTGCCATCCAAATCTTGAACATGATCACACCAATTTGAGCGGTTTTTGAGGCGTTTTTAGACTTTCCGTCGTATAATTTTTAGTCAAGAAGCCTCCTAGAGCTTCGAACAAAGAAAGCAGCCAACTGGAAGTCTATTTAACGCTCAACACTTGCGTCAGAAAATTTGAAGATACATTGATAAAAATACAAATACTGACCGTAGGACAAACACTTAGACACCATCTGCACTGCAATAACTATAAACAGAGGTGCTTTTATAGTTAGAAGGAACACCAAAACATGGAACGCGATACATTTGGAATTTGCCTGAATAAGGCCATGCTGTCAGAGAATATGTATTCAACGTTTACACACGTCAGGGCTTATGAAAAGAGTGATGCTAGCTCCGCTGATCTTAAGGTGCTGCTGTCATTCCCACAGATGAGTGGCAAAGACTTGCTGAATACAATGCGAGGTTCTCGTCAGCTTGAGTGGAGAGCAGAATTTCACTGCCCTTCCATGAAGTGAAACAGTAGAAAATACGTAATAACGCTGCGCCCAACTAAGCCCCACTTAATTGGGCGCAACATTTCTCCAACAATTCTTTTATCCAATCACTTAACACTTTCTAATGAATACTTTATATTAGAGCTAATACTCTAAAGCAAAGTAGCCACTATGAAACAAACCGGAAAGTTCTGGATTTTGGGCCTTCTCAGCAGCTCGATTTCTCTTGCCTGTCACTCGGCTCCCATCACATTCGATGATGCATGGAAATTGTTGTTAGAAAACAACTATTCCCTTAAAGCGCAACGTGCCAACGTAGAAAGTTATGAATACCAACAAAGCGCGACAGATAACCTCAACTTACCGCAAGTAAGCATCGGCGCGAATTACACGCGTTTAGATACGGACGTCACCTTGTCCGGACAGCAGATTCTCGATAGCACTGGGCAGCACATTAGCGTGCCACCTGTTTTCCAACCTATTTTTAGTGCGCTTGCGAACACCACCTCAACGATTACAGAGCGTGACATCTTCTCCTCTTCTATTCGTGCTATCTGGCCAATCTTTACTGGTGGTCGAATCAATGCCGCTCAATCAGCAGCAGAAGGTAAAACGGACGAGGCAAAAAGCCAGCTCGCGATGGAGCAACAAGCTCGCTTTGAAGATCTCTCTAAATACTACTTCTCCGTTGTCCTCGCAAAAGAAGTATTAGCAACACGACAAGCGGTAGAGAAAGGGTTAACCAAACACCGCGACTTTGCGATTAAGATGGAAGAACAAGGCCAAATCGCCCGCGTTGAACGCCTTCAAGCGGAAGCCTCACTAGACAAAGCCAAAGTCGAAACACGCAAAGCCGCCAGTGACCTGAGTATCGCGCAAGCGGCTCTTGGCAAAATCTTAGCGCAGAGTGATTCTGTAGAACCTTCAGAAACCCTGTTTATCAACAATAACCTGCCGCCGTTGAACGCATTTGTTGATCAAACACTGCTGACCTATCCGGGCTTAGATTTGTTGGATGCCAAACACAAACAAGCGTCGAGCTTAATCAAAGCCGAGAAAGGCAAATACTACCCAGAAGTTTACCTATACGGTGATTACAGCCTGTATGAAGATGACTCCCTTGCCAGCCAAATGAAACCGGATTGGTTAGTTGGTGTCGGTGTAAATATTCCGCTTATCGAATCTACTGGCCGCAGCGAAAAAGTAAAAGCGGCGCAAAGCATGGTCACCCAAGTCGATGCACTAAAATCACAAGCGAAGCAAGATTTGTCGCTTCTGGTACAAAAGACGTATCTCGAAGCACAACAAGCCATTGATGAAGTACAAGGTCTAGAATCAAGTATCGCCCTTGCAGACGAGAACCTGCGCTTACGCGAAAAAGCCTTCACTCAGGGCTTATCGTCATCTTTGGATGTGGTCGACGCACAACTGTATGTCGCCAGCGTAGAAACACAGCAATCAGCGGCACGTTTCCGTTATCTGATTTCTTTAACCAAACTATTAGCACTGAGCAGCGAAATGAACAGCTTCGCTCAATACCAACATACTGCTTACGTTCCAGCATCAGCATCCAAAGAGGCAAAATAAGTCATGGCAGCAAAATCTCTAAAACCCGCTCTACTATCACTTTGCGCTTTGGGTGTCGCTTCTTGGGTTGGTTACCAGTTCTACCAAGCGTATCAACCAGAACCAGCTCGTTTACAAGGACTGATTGAAGCGCAGCAGTACAGCATCTCTTCTAAAGTCCCAGGTCGTATCGATGAAGTCATGGTGCGCAAAGGCGATGATGTCGAAAAAGGTCAGTTGATCTTTACCCTTCACAGCCCAGAAATCGAAGCAAAATTGGAACAAGCAAAAGCGGGTGAAAAAGCCGCTGGCGCATTGGCATTAGAAGCAGAAAAAGGCGCACGTGAGCAACAAATTCAAGCCGCAAAAGACCAATGGTTGAAAGCGAAAGCGGCGGCAGATTTGATGGAAAAGACCTACCAACGTGTAAACAACCTTTATAAAGATGGCGTAGTCGCAGAGCAAAAACGCGATGAAGCCATGACGCAATGGCAAGCATCTAAATACACCGAAAGCGCAGCGTTCCAAATGTACAACATGGCGAAAGAAGGTGCACGTAGCGAAACCAAAGTCGCTGCAGCAGAGAAAGCACGCATGGCGGCTGGCGCAGTAGCGGAAGTAGAAGCGTACGCAAAAGACACGCAAATCTTTAGCTGGTTTGATGGTGAAGTCTCTCAAGTTTTACTGCAAAGCGGCGAACTTGCACCTCAAGGCTTCCCAGTTGTGACGGTTATTGATACCCAAGATTCTTGGGCAACACTGAACGTACGCGAAGATTTGCTCAAACACTTCACCAAAGGCACGACCTTTAAAGCTTACTTACCAGCACTGGATAAAGACGTTGAGTTTAAAGTGACTCACGTTGCTGTAATGGGTGACTTCGCAACATGGCGCGCGACAGACGCATCAAAAGGTTTTGATCTTCGTACATTCGAAGTGGAAGCTCGCCCTACCCAACCAGAGCCTGAGCTGCGCATGGGCATGAGTGTTGTGGTTGAGCTTTAATCGCGTTGGCATAAGACTATGACGATTCAAATCTCACAACGACAAATCCTACGGCGTGATAAGTGGTTGTTATCTTGTCTGACATGGGTGCCGATCATATTGGCCGTCACTATTTGGGGCGTGTTCTCTGCAGGCATTGCCAGAGATCTCCCTATTGGAGTGGTTGATTTGCAGCACTCGCAATTGTCACGCAAGATGATTCAGTCTCTTGATGCCTCTTCCACTCTTTCTGTTGATTACCACTACACCAGCTCAACAGAAGCGAAGAACGCGATGATCGAAGGTGATATCTACGCTTATGCTGTGATTCCCCCTCAATTTGACCAAGACATTCTTTTGCATCGACAACCACAGCTATCGGTCTTCTTCAACAGCCAATACATTTTGGTTGCGAAACTGATCAACTCAGCGGTTGCACAGTCTCAAGGGTATTTTGATGCTCAGCTAGAAACCATGGGTAACCTAGCGAAAGGCAACACCACAACACTTGCAGCTATTGGTCAAGCCGTGCCAATTTCGACTCAGATTACAGCCTTGTTTAACCGCAACACCAACTACGCCCAATTCTTGGTGACAGCGATTGTTCCGGCGATCTGGCAGATCTGTGTCGTGGTCAGCACCATTTTGATCCTAGCGGCGCATTTTCGTCTTTATGGAAATGGCAACAACAGCTTCGCGTTCTTAGGCGATCGCCCTTTCACTCGACTAAGTAAAATTCTAAGCCAGTACATTCCTGTCTTTATGGCACAAAGTGCACTGTTCTTAGTCTGGTTTTATGTGGTGCTTGATTGGCCGATGGAAGGCAGTTACTTAGTTATGTTGTTGGCGCAGTTCGTAACGACTATCGCATGCATCATCATGGGTGCATTGTTCTTCTTCCTATCGATGGACCCAGCGCGTGCGATGAGCTTTGCTGGCGCATTTACCGCACCGAGCTTTGCATTTATGGGGATAACCTTCCCGGTTTCCAACATGAACGCGTTAGCACAAGCATGGCGAGGCTTATTACCAATTACGCATTACATCGAAGTTCAAGTGGATCAAGCAAGCTACGGCGCAAGTGCGGCACAATCTATCGGCTCACTCTGGCCGATGGTTGGGTACATTATCCCGCTACTGATGACGGCGGCTTTATTGGCAAAACATCGCAACACAGCTTTGTTAAATAGCTCGTCCTCAACAGATAGCAAACAGGAGGCTGTATGACACTGTGGCAACTGATTAAAACAGAACTTCGCTCAGTGATGACCAACCCTGTCGTGGTACTGACTGTCTTTGGTGGCGTGGTGTTTTACTCCTTCTTATACCCGCTTCCATACGCGCAACAAACACCGAGAGAACAGCCGATTGCAATTGTGAACCTTGATGGCAGCCAAACCAGTTTAACCCTAGAGCGCATGGTCGACGCGACGCCTCAGGTAAAAGTCGTGACACGATTACACACGATTGCCGATGCAAAACAAGCATTCCTAAACCGTGAAATTACCGGCTTCTTGGTGATTCCAGAGCACTTCTACAAAGACTTGATGCTTGGTAGCAGCCCTACTCTGGCTTATGCCGCTGATGCCTCTTACTTCTTGGTCTACGGCACCGTAGTAGAAGGTTTGGCAACAGCAGGCGGTACGCTTGGTGCTCAAGTTAAAGTAAGCAAAATGGTGATTGATGGTGTACCACTGAGCATGGCCAGCCATGACTACTCTGCAATCAAACTCAACATGAAGCCAACCTTCAACCCGACCATGGGATACATCGAATACGTGGTGCCAGCGGTGTTTGTTCTGATCCTTCAACAAACATTGATCATGGCTGTCGGCTTGCAGACAGGTACGCAACGTCATGGTCGCGGTTATTGGTCACAGGTGCCAACGGGCGCTCTGCTACTTGCCAGAACCTTGGTCTTCGTTGCTATCTACTACCTACTCAGCGCCTACTACTTTGGCTTCAGTTTTGAACGCTTGAACGTCAACCACGTTGCCAACGCAGGTGAGCTACTCACCTTGTTATTGCCATTCTTACTTGGTTGTTGTGGTTTAGGTTTATGGCTCGGATACTTGCTACCAAGACGCGAGCTGGTGACATTGGTTGTGCTGGTTAGCTCAATGCCTTTAATCTTCTTAGCAGGCTTTATCTGGCCCGTTGAGTCGATTCCTGCCCCGCTACTTTGGTTTGCCGACTTGAGCCCAAGCACTTGGGCAATAAAAGGCTTTTTAGCTCTCAACCAAATGGGCGCAACGTGGCAACAAGTCGCAAAACACTGGACTGCTCTTTGGGTACTGACGGTACTTTGGGGCGGCGTTGCTTACTGGATTGCTAAACGCAATACCAAACCAGTAGTAACAGAAAGCTTAGGTTAACGGCTTTTCATCCAATTAAGAAAGGGGCTCACGTAGCCCCTTTTTGTTTGCTTGGGTATTACAAAACCTCTAGTCAAGTGGCTAAATTTACTCATCAACTACAATTGGGATTAGGGAGAAACCTTGTTTGTTGGATTAGCCGGCCCTCCTTTTGGATCATATCAATCAAAAAGAAGCCTGACTCATTGAGTTCGGCTTTTTTACATCTGGGCTCTATGAGTTATCAAAGAAATGATTCGAGAAGATAATAAATATTATGAATAATTCTATTACTTGTTGATTTCACGCACGTTGTTAGACGACAAACCAATTTTTTACACCTGAATGCAACTGAACTCTATTACACTAGATTCTCATTTGGCGTGTTAAGGTTAATGATGATGAATGCGGTAGAATCAATAGTAGAGTGGTCCAAGGATAAGCCCGTATGGTGGAATCTAGCACTAAAGGTTGCTCTTGAAGAGGGAGAGCTAAACCAAAACCATATCGATTTTATTTTCAATTTTGCGAAGAGTGTTGAGGGCTTGGAACCGAAACACCCAAACCATGAGCAGTTGTTATCACCGATTGATATATCGGGCTACATGGCCGAAGAAAATTCGGTTCGACTGATTAGCTTGTCTCAAGTTGAAGGTGTTGCTGCGTTAGCGGAAGATCAAAAATTAGATTTTAGAAAAGATGGATTAACTATCGTATATGGAGACAACGGGGCCGGTAAGTCGAGCTATACGTCAATTTTAAAACATGCGTGTTTGACTCGGGGAGCATTGAAACCTATTGCGGGTAATGTTTTCACTTCTACACCTAAACCTCCTCAAGCTTTACTCACACTCGAGATTGATGGCACACCGACAGAATTAACATGGAGTAATGGGGCATCAAACAATAATGCTGCCAAGTCTATTCGTGTATTCGATTCATCTTCAGCACACCACTATTTATCTAATGAAGATGCTTTAGGTTATAAACCAGTAGGTTTGAACTTAATCACAGAGCTTACAAAGGTTGTGGAAAGCATAAAAAATAGAATAAGTGAAGATGTCATGGGTCGTAACGGTTTTGTTGCTATTCCATCGTTAAATTCACAAAGTAAAGCTGCATTGTTTCTTAATCAAATTTCAGAGTTAACAAATGAAGCTGATATTGAATTGCACTGCGCAACTAAGGAAGAAATTGAATCTATAAAACCATTGCAGGACGAGCTGGTTAGTGACATGGCCAAATCGCCAGAACAAATCAGAAAGAGTTTAATTAAGCAGCGTAGTTATATTGCCCCTTTACTTGAGTCCTACAAAAGACCTATCGAAGTACTCGGTTCTAGTAATTTCGATGTGTTAAAAGGTTTAGAACTCGACTATCAAGAAAAGAAACAAGTATCTGAAGCGTTAAGACAAAAGACACTAAGTGATCTACCGTTTGATAATATTGGTGATACACAATGGACTGTCCTTTGGAGAGCAGCAAAAGATTTCTTGGTAAGCGAAAATAAAGGCCAACAATTCCCTCCAACAAAAGGTGATTCCTGTCCGTTTTGCTTACAAGAGATCCAAGAGACATCGGCTGACAAATTACAAGAACTCAAAGCTTTTCTTAATGACAAAGCTGCAAGAAATACAGCTGAAGCACTGAAAGCACTAACACTGGCTAAGGCTGCCGTTAAGTCTTTGAGTTTGAATATTGCCCAATTTGAAGGTGTATTGAACGACCTTGACATAATAAAACCTGGGTTAAAAGTTGGGCTTGAGGAATTAAACCAGAATTTAATAAACAGGCAGACTGTTTTGTCAGGTTCCGTGCTACCCGAGTCGTTAGACGTAGTTAGCTTGTCTCATTTCCAATCATTGCGGGAAATAGATAAAGATCTGTTCACGCAAATCAGAGAACTTGAACAGCAAAGCAGTAACAACGAATTTGTGGCTAAGAAACAAGCAAGACTGACCGAACTAACAGATCGAGCCTACATTGCCAAACACAAAGCTAACATCATAACTAACGTAAGACGGTCAAAAAGAGTAGCTAAGTTAAATGAGATCTCAAGTCAATGCGCTACGAGAAGTATATCAACGTTGTCAGCTAGGATTTATTCACATGGTGTTATAGAGCCACTAAAAGAGTCTTTTGTGAAAGAGCTTAAATCCTTTGGTTTTAATAGATTTGACATCAAAGTTAAAACAAGAAATAAAGCCGGACAACAGCAATTTAAATTAGAGCTAGCCAACTCAAACGAATCTGTTGTTAGTAAAGTTGCTAGTGAAGGTGAACAAAGGTGTATCGCAATTGCGAGCTTTTTATCAGAAATGAAAGCTGACTCTAGAAGATCTGCTGTTCTATTTGATGATCCAGTGAACTCACTTAGCCATCAATGGAGTGCAAAAGTCGCAAAAAGGTTATTAGAGGAATCACTAGAACGCCAAGTCATTGTGTTTACTCACGACATAGTATTCTACAAGCTACTACTAGAAGCTTCAGATAGCCTAAAGCAAGATAAGGTCAATTGCATCAGCCTAGAAAGATCTAGAAGTAACTCCGGCCTTGTAAGAACCAATCCTCCGTGGGACGCACTTCCTACATCGAAGCGAATTGGAATTTTAACTACTAAGCTCCAAAAACTTCGAAAGATTGATGAGACAGGAACAGAGACTGAATTTAGAGAAGCTGCTGCGGTTTTCTATAGTTTTCTGCGTGAAGCATGGGAGCGATTGGTTGAAGAAAAACTATTAAATAAAGTCGTTAATAGGTTCGAAAGAGGTGTGCATCTGCAAAGATTAAATCGACTAGACGATATTACTAATGTTGATTTAGAGCGTATTCACCTTGCGTATGATAAATGCTGTATCGACTTTATTGGTCACGACACAGCCGCAGGTATACGTCCTTGTCCAACGATCGATGAAGTAGTAGCCGATTTTGATGAAATTAAAGATTACCTCAAACATCTACAAACAGATCGAAAAAGAACTTAATACTAGCTAACACTGAAGGAAAGATGGAATTTACCCCCGTGATACATCACGGGGATTAAACGCATGATAAGAATGGATAACTTTTAGTATGGCAAAAGCTTATTAACAGGATGCGAATGAGTAAAAGGTCTAAGCAACTTCGGGGCACTTTCGAGTTAGAAAGTACCACGGGTAAGAATTCACCCTATGAGGGTTTTGGACAAAAACGGTTTAGCTCCACTGAACTAAACCGTTTCTATCAGGTTTGAAAAAGGTTCTTCAAACCATAAATCGTACGATGAGCCTATCTAACGAAAACTTGGGATAATTGCTGGAATCCCCGGAAGTAAGCCAACCAACGCCATTACACTTGTTAATACAACAAACATAATGCCAGGCAGTACCCAACGGCTCATTTTACTGAGTTCCCCACTACGTTCTTTACAGCCAACTAAACCTAAGTTATCTAGCAGCATGGTGAGAGACCAGCCAAATGCAGGGTTAACGAGCGCTGAAGAAAATACAACTATCGCCGCCGATTGAGTGGTTTTACCCTCACGCGTCATTTCCATTCCTGCTTCTAGCAATGGAACAAATACCCCAACAATGAGCGCAACACAAAGTACCGGTTGCCAGATCGCTAAGTCCATTGGGTAACCCCAAACTGCGGCGATGATACAAAACAGCGCCGTCAACAAAGCGCCGGCAGGAATAGGACGTTTAGCGATAGCCGCCGGAACGATGTAAGTTCCCCACGAAGACGTAAAGTTAGTACCACCGAGCAAAGAGCCGAACGTCTGACGAATTGAGGCAGTGGTCATGGTATCGTCGATGTTCATATGTACTTTTTCTGTACGTTCTGGATAGCTGATTTTTTGGAATACTTGATGCCCTAAGAAATCTGGCGACCACATAGCTACGGCCAAAATGGCAAAAGGCAGCACGACCATGAAGTGTTCAATCGTCGGTAAACCTAGCATCCAACCTGTATCTTCCCCCCACCAATACATAGGGTTCATATTGGGTAAGCCGGGCTCGGTTTGAAAAGAAAACGGAGCGCCCATAGCAAAAGCTAACGTGCCGCCTAGCAAGCAACTAAGAGGAACGGCTAGCCAACGCTTACGAAAATGTTCCAGTAGTGCATATAAAATAATGGTGCAAAAGATCACGACAAAAGCAATGTGGCTCATCCCTATTCCCTCAGCCCAAGCGAACAGCTTTTTCACTTGAGAGACGGTTCCAACAAAGCCTAGGTAAAGCAACAAACCACCGCACACGCCTTTACTAGTGAGGTTTGCCAACATGCTGCCACCTTTACTGATGGCTAACAGTATGCCAAAGGCGCCAATCAGCAGACCAAAGGCCATAGGGTGCCCACCAGCAGCAACGACGATAGGAATTAATGGAATGAGTGGGCCGTGTGTACCCGCGAGGTTTGCGGTCGGCAGTAGAAAGCCTGAAAAAAGAATTATGAAAACAGAGGCGATGAGTAGTTCATAACGAACATTTTCTAAAATAAAGCCTTCGTTCAACCCTAGAGCCCCGGCAAAGGTTGCTGCGATCGCTCCCACCATAACGACTTTACCAATGGTCGCAGCCATCGCTGGAATGGTGTCTTCTACCTCAAAACGATAATCTTTAAACGGCAAATTGGGACGCCAACGTTTAGGCGCCATGATTTGCAACTCGTGCTCTAAATATTGTTCTCGGGACTCAAACTCCGAACTTGGTTTATGTTGTTGTTCATAAGTGAGTTCATCCTCACTGGCTTTAGGCTTATCTGTTCCAATATGTACGGACTCTAAAGTGCTGCTCATTGTGATTCCTTTCGTTCACACTCTAAGGTGTGTTTTTCCAACCAACGTTGTTTACTCACTAAACGAAGATTAAGCGAGTCGTTGTCTATATATTCTCTGCTACAAGAACTCGATGACTGATCTTTATGAACTCTTAAAATTCAGTTGCTAGTACCTTATACCAAACGAAAAAATACAAATAGTCTCAGGTAGTTAGACATTAGTCGTAGGGTTCGGGCTAACGGTATGAGCGTTGTGATGAGATTTGATATAACTAGCCTAAGGTCTTTGGCGAGACCGAACGAAAGGTGTGGAAGCGTGGTGAGCCAACAGCAACAGAAAGCTTGAGTTAGCGGCTTTTTATCCAATAAAGAAAGGGGCTCACGGAGCCCCTTTTTGTCTGTTGATTCATTTATCGCAATTAGTCTAACAGCGCATCAACTGGATAACATCTTTCGAAACACTCGCTGCTTCAATGTCTTCCAACGCACCAGCAACAAACCAATGGCGATTAGGATATAGATGGTTGGCTCTGCTACCTCTGACTTCACCGACCAATAGAAATGAATCGGTGCCAATATCGCAGCTAAGTAAACCCAGTTATGCAGCTTTTGCCATTTAGGACCCATTTTACGTTGTATAGATTGAGTCGAAGTCACCGCCAGAAGTAACAAGATTGCCCACACTGCTGCACCAACGGTCAAATAAGGGCGTTTGACGATTTCAGAAGCAAGTAAACTCCAATCTAACCCTAAATCAAGCACAGCAAACGCAACCAAATGAAGCACTGCCCAGAAAAAGCTGTAGAGCCCAAGTAGTCTCCTAACTCGAACTAACAAACCCTGCTTGGTCCAACGCGCAAGCGGAGAAACCAGCAAGGTAATAAACAGCGTATTCAGCGCGCTAATACCCGTGTAATGAATGATGCCTTGAACGGGATCGCCACCTAAGTTGTCAGTATTAATAGCAATGACCAGCAGACCTAAGAAACCGAGAGAGACAAGGTGGATCAGAACTTTAAGCGCAATGATGTGTTTTGGCGTCAGCTTTCTCAATAGAACTTCCTCAGGTCCATATTCTTATAGAGATGCGCCACCTCTTCCTCGTAGCCGTTGAACATCAATGTTGGCTGTCTGCGAGTGCTGAGCACACTGCCCTCGCCGATGAAACGCTCGCTTGCTTGGCTCCAGCGTGGATGGTCGACATTCGGGTTCACATTAGCGTAAAAACCGTATTCATTTGGCGCTAAACGATTCCACGTTGTTGGTGGCTCCCGGTCGGTTAGACGAATTCGAACAATAGACTTGATGCTTTTGAATCCGTACTTCCAAGGTACAACTAAGCGAAGTGGCGCACCGTTTTGTGGTGCAAGCGTCTTACCGTATAAACCCACAGAAATCAGCGCGAGCGGGTTCATTGCTTCATCAAGGCGAAGCCCTTCGACGTAAGGATATTCAATACTGCTAAAGGAGCCTTGGGCTGGGAACTGTTTCGGGTCGTAGAGGGTTTCAAAAGCAACGTATTTCGCGCTACTTTTTGGGTCCGCCATTTTGATGATGTCCGCTAGAGGAAAACCAATCCACGGAATGTTCATTGACCATGCTTCGACACAACGTAAGCGATAGATTCTCTCTTCTAGTGTGAACTTGTTAAAGATGTCGTCGTAGTCGAGCTTAATCGGGTTATTCACCAAGCCGTCTATCTCAACCGTCCATGGGTCAGACACAAATTCAGAAGAGTTTTTCGCAGGATCAGACTTATCGGTACCAAACTCATAGAAGTTATTGTATTTCAGAACCTTACTTTCAGGAGTAAGGGAAAGATCCGCTTGATACTGCTGTGGCTTAGTCACGCTAAGGTCAATTCGATTATCTGAGACTGGCTTTTCCTTTGACGAGAAGATGTCCAAAATACCCGCTTGTGCATTCGCAGCGAGTGGCATACCGACAACCGCAATGCCAAGCTTTTTCAATATCTCTCGACGCTCTTTATAGACGGACTCTGGCGTCGCTTCGTTTTCAGATAAAGCCCAGCGATGATTCTTCTTAATCCACATAATCTTCCCCGAATGTGTTCATACTTTAGTAAATAGCGAACTGGTAATACGTTGATTAAGACAGACCGTAGCAATGGCAGTTCTATTTCATTGAAAACGAAAAACCGATATGCATACGAGTTAACGCTTTTCATCGATGTCCGTTAGGAGTCTAGGTTCGTTGGGAGGCTAAGTCCATTAAGAGATGATTCCGTTAATGAGGGAACCTTATTCGCGAGGAAATCATGTCATCTGTTTTGGTTTGTTCGCATCTTTATCTAAGGTTTGAAGAATAAGGCATACACCAATTAATCCAACGCCAATCCAACCAGAGATAGCAATCTTCTCCCCAACAATCCAAACCGCCAGCACCGCCGCAACAACCGGTTCAAACAACGTGAGAAGATTGGCACTGCTAACATCAACGTACCTTAATCCATAACCATAGGCGAGATAACCTAAACACATTGGAATGATCGCCATATAGACCGAAACAGAAGCGTTCGTGACTCCGGTGAATAGGTTCTCTCCGGTAAACGCTAAGCTAGGCAATAACAACAGAGCACCACCAGCAAAGATACTACCTAACGCCGCTTGAGATTTGATTCCCCCATCAATCATTCGCTTAGCAACCCACGAATAAATGGCGTAACTTAACCCTGCTATTAGCCCCAAAACGATGCCAAATAGATAAGAGGCTTGGTCTGATTCAACCGCCCCACCCGATTTCGCCATGACTAACATCATGATGCCCACCAGACCAAATGCGAAGCTCACCCACCATTGAGCAGAAACGCGCTTGCCTTTGCTAAAAAGACACTCTATCAAAACAGTAAAGAAAGGCGCACTGGCAATTGAGATAACGGTACTAACGGCAACACCAGAAAGCTTCATCGACGTGTAAAACGCCAAAGGATATACAGCTAATGCAACGCTGCTTATTGCTAATGCCAACTTAAACAGTAAAATCTGATGGAATTGATGACGGATGCTACGCCAAGATAACATTGCTTGAATAACACCACCAACGCCCATAGCAAAAGCGCCAATGGCTAAAGGGCTGACTTGATGAGCAAAACTTGCGGCTGTGCCTGTCGTTCCCCACAACAAAGAAGCGAACAAGATCGCCAGTGCGCCCGCTTGATATTGGCTCGTCGATTGAATCGCAACAGATGACATGCTTTATTTCTCTATACTGATTTTCAATAGAGAAAAGGATACGTTGATGAAGAAGGTATAACTTTGCAGAAAGGACGCAACATTCGTTTAATGAGACGTTATTGACGGGCTAACTCGCGTGGCGACAAACCAAAGTGGATTGAAAAGCGACGACTGAACGCAGATAAATCGGTGTACCCGACTCGCTCGGCAATCAGTTGAACTGGTAAGTCGGTATGCGTGAGCAAAGCTTTGGCTTTTTCCATTCGCAACTCGGTGATGTACTGCAATGTGCTGACGCCAAGACTTTCTTTAAATCGCTTTTTAAATTGAGTCGGGCTCAAACAAGCTATCTTAGCCAGCTCATCGATAGACAAAGCCGTATCCATGTTTTCAGCAATATGGCTTTGTACTGCTCGAATCCTTGGATCAACAGGCTTTGCGTGGGTCTGCTGTTCTAGTAGCATCGAGAACACATTCAAAATCGAGCCCTCTAACCCACTATCAACTTGGTGCTGCAACTGTTTTTCTACAAAATGAAGATAGCTTAACAGTGGTGGCGTAACAGAAAACACTGCCAATTGTTCAGTAAGAAAGTGCTCTGGCAAAACGTCCAAATCCGCAACAATAAAACGCGCCATTTCATCGGCTTTGAATCCATGCTCAGTGCCAGCAGGAATCACGACACACTCACCAACGGTGACTTTACCAACAAAGTTTGTCATCTCAATCGCAATATTGCCGTGAATAGGCAGCACCAATTGATGATAATCCCCGTGTGAATGGCTCTGTAATTGCTTGGTATAAGCTCGAATACTGAGGCTATTTTTCATATCAGATTAGCTAACGAATACGCTTATTTTCAGAAAGATACGTTGAGTATAACCAGTCGAACACACAACACAAACACACCGACTGATTTGGATTATTAACCAAATCTAAAAACTGATTTAGGGATTAGCCCTCTTATCATTAACAATCGCAACTCTATACTGGCACTGTTCCCGAACTTTCGAATCAAGAGCCTTGTGATGATAGCGATTTCCTCGACCTTAAAATCCGTTCTCGAAAAAACACTGCCGCTGACTGTCGGCCTTTTTGCGATCATGTCAGTACAACTTATCGATGCGGTGTTTATCGGCATGCTTGGCGTGAACGAACTTACTGTGCAAGGTATCACGATGCCGTTTCAGGCTGGCTTTATTGGCATTCAAGTCGGCATAGGTGTTGCGGCAACGTCCATCATCTCGCATGCTTTTGGGGCAAATAATACGCAACGCGCGACAAATACCGCTTCACTTGCGTTACTGGTCGGCAGCGCTTTTATCGCTCTCATCGGAATTGCGTTGTGGTTGATGGAGCAAAGTGTGTTTTCTGCATTTGTCTCTGTGAAAGACAGCGGCGCACAGTATCAACAGCTCGAAACGTTATTTGGTCAGTTCTGGGGCTTATGGCTGTTGAGCGCACTATCCAGTGCCGTACTGTATTTAATGACCTGTGTTTACCGTGCGAACGGTGATACTAAAGTCACTGGATCTGTCTTTGTTATCGCAAGCCTTATCAACCTCGTGCTCGACCCGATCTTTATGTTTGTTCTAAACATGGGGATTGCAGGTGCTGCATTAGCCTCGATGCTTGGCTTTGCCATCAGCGCGGGTTACATGATGAAGAAAGCCAAAGGCCGACAATGGTTCGCGCCTTTTTCTTCGGCTCTAGCTAGCAAAGACGATGCTGCTCTGCTGATCAAAACCACGATTCCAACCATGATGAATCAGATTTTACCGTCCGTTAGTGCTTTCGTGACGGTTATGTTCATCGCTCATCTTGGTACTAATGAAATTGCATTTTGGAGCTTATTAAACCGAGTGGAAAGCTTCTTGCTGATCTTCACGCTGGCACTCACCATGTCTTTGCCACCAATGATTGGCCGTGAACTCGGTGCCGAACGTTTTGATTCAATCCAAGCGCTCGTCCAATCGGCTTCTCGCTTTGTGATTTTGTTCCACTTAGCCATCGCAACTTTGTTGGTAGTGAGTTTACCAATCGTTGTTCCTCTACTATCGGCGGACAACACAATGCAAGAGTGGTTAAAGCTAGCGCTTTGGGTGATTCCGTTTAGCTACGGTCCTTTAGGTTTGTGTATGGTTGTCACTTCCATCTTCAACGCATTAGGCAAACCAAAAACTGCCCTATTCGTTTGCTTTGTAAGATTGGTGGTTCTGTACATCCCAGCGATCGCCATCGGTTCGTTACAGGGTGACATTTTTACAATCGTCATCGCGGCGACAATTGCTAACGTTCTAGCGGGCTTGTTTGCATGGTTACAGTTAACGAGCTATGTAAAACAAAATTTGTCTGCGACTCAAGCGTCGATGTTGGAAGTGGAAGCAGTGAAGTAAGAGAGGATTATGGATTGAAAAGATAAACGCCCATACTTTTGAATAAGTGTGGGCGTTTTTGTTTTTGGCGCCGTACCTAGGGGGATGAGGTCATTACTCTTCTGCGTACTTTATAAAACCGGCACGTGATGCGCTTCCACTTTGGTTTTGTGAATGTGGCTCATCTTATGGGTATTAACGAAGTCTGTTCCGCTCCTAAAGCCCGTTTTCACTTTAGTAGTGAGTACTGCAATGTTGTTACCAAAGACAACGTCTGTGTGACGGGCATATTCGCATTCCGTAGTCTTAACGCCTCGCTCAGCAAATCCCTGCTCCATCTTACGAGAGTAAGTAACGAAGTCCGCAGGCGTGATTTTTTCATTTAGTTTCGAGTTGCTTGTTACTGCGCTGATTACATCCGCGGGTGACAACGATTTATCGAGACTTTCTAAGACCTCTACTGCTTTTTTAGGATGTACCGTTGGTGGTCTTTCACAGGTATACATTTCGTAGAGGTACTCAACAACCGTCTCAATATCCTCTTTATTGTGCCCACCCATCAGATAACTTCCGTTACCTACCGCACCACCGGAAAACTTGCTCTGGCCATTAAGGTGCTTCGCTAAATCACCGTCTGGCTTGATGCTGACACCGATATCAAAGAAATAATCTCCGGCATTTAAAGCCAGTAAAGAGACCATGTTCTTTACAAAAGCCGGGCTACCGTGATTGATGCTTGCCTCATACAATTCTGTCATCTTCTCGGCAATGACTGGCGACTCCATGTTTTTCTTCTTTAGCAATTCATCCACTGAAACGAACTTAACATTATCTGGAAGCTCGACGCGTGAGTCGTAACAAGTTCGCCCTTTAGTACGTCTATCAACATATATAACGTGTTTTACCTTTGGGGTAATTTTGGCATTACTAATGACGTTCAGTAGGCCATGTTCCTTTTCAACACTTGGAATAATATTGTCTTCACCACTTTCCGCTTTTGTATTAACCCAACAATAAGCAACGGTCTTGGTTGGTAGCTTGGAAAAACTCGGTTTTGCGCACAACAAAGAACTGAGTCCACTCTTTTTCTTATTTTCTTTTAATGGTGTTAGTGCTACGTCGGTGTTTTCGTTGTTGCGCTGAGCAATGACTCTTTCTCGATTCGCTGCCCAGCGTTTATTGTCTGCTTGTGTCACTTTTAGCTCTTCCTTACGAGCTAAACGTTGTTGGGTGGCGCGTTCTTGAACAGATTGTTGTACTTGTTCTGTGTGGTCACTTGGAGAAGATTGATATCGCATTAAGTTGGCCCTAATTATCAAATGTAAGAATTTGTTACAATATGATAAATTTGACACTTAGAATAAATAGTGGTGGTGAAGTAACCGCTCAATAAGATATTATTACTAATTAAAAGCTCATTATGAAGGGGGAAATCACATTATTTTCTCTTCTATATAATGGTAATGAGTACGGTAAATACCACTAAATATAAATTATTGTATATTTGCTCTAATTTATCATGAGTAATAAATAATTTAGTTCGCAATTAAATAAGTATTATCTAATTTATTTTTCATTAATAAACTAAGTAAGAGTTAATAGGCTCTAATATTTAAAAAGGGACTCAAACGAGTCCCTTGGTGGTTTCAAATAATCTTAAGCATTCGTTAGTTTTTTCAGCTCTGCTTTGTTCTCTTCTAACCAAGCTTCGAAACTCTGAGGCTGCTTGCCTGTCAGTTGTTCAAACGCTTCACTTGTACCATCTGAGTAGTTTCCGCGATTGTGCTTATCCATCGTCACACACAACTCTACGATGGGAGCAGGCAACTCAAACGACTCAAGCTGTGCTTGGTAATCTTCGTCAGACAGGTTAACCATGTTGATAGACGTACCGAGAACTTGGTCTATCACTTTCGCCATTTCTGCGTGCGTTAGAGATTGCGCACCGTTCATTGGTAAGACCACTTTGCCCTGCGCTGGTTTCACTAGAGCAGATGCCGCAGCAAGAGCGAGATCTTTGCGTGATAGTTGTGCAGAGCGCCCTTCTGCTGCCGACGTCAACCAATGACCCGATTGTAGAATGCTCGCAAAGTATTCTGCCAAGTTCTCGAAGTACCAGTTGTTACGCATGATGGTCGCATTAGCGATACTGCTTTGTTTAATCGCATTCTCGGTCGCTTCATGCTCATGAGCGAACATCACTGGTGAGCTCTCTGCAGAAGGCATCGAAGTGTAAGCAATGTGGCTCACCCCTACTTGTTCTGCTGCCGCGACAGCATTCAAGTGCGCTTGAGTGCGAGGACCAGAGGCGTCGATGCTGATCAATAGCATGCTGCCTGCTCCTTGGAAGGCTTTCTCTAGTGACTCTGGGCTTGAAAAATCTGCTTCGCGAACATCCACACCTTGGCTTGCTAACGCTTGCAGTTTGTCAGCATTACGAGTGGTCACAATCAATTGGCTTGGTTGTACATTTAGGTCTTCAAGCAATGCTTTTACTACTTGTGAACCTAGTTTACCTGATGCGCCTGTTACTAGAATTTTACGATCTGACATGATGGTTTCTCCATTCAATTCTTACATTATTTCTTTCTGAATAAGGCGGAAATGACCAAGCTGTTTTGGCTTCCCGCTATCGATGGAGACACTATATCGTTTGATGATTGATAGATAATTAGCCTTTGATTAAACTAATTGTTCATTCTGACTAAACAATAATAAATAGCTTTTGGAAAGTAATCGGTATGATCTCACTCGATGACATGATGGTCTTTGCCAAAGTGGCAGAGAAACAATCCTTTACTCAAGCAGCTGACGATCTTGATATTGGCAAAGCACGCGTCTCACAAATCGTCTCTAAACTTGAGCAAGCGTTGAATACTCGTCTGTTGCATCGCACAACACGCTCCCTTTCGTTGACTGATGCAGGTTTACGCTATTACGAAAAGTGCAAACTGATTGGTGATATTGCGTCTGAAGCTAATGCAGAAACACAAGATGCCAATCAAATCCCTAGTGGGACGATTCGTATTTCTACGCCTAGCTCAGCTTTGGTCGATTTACTGAGTGAGTTCTTACACCTCTATCCGGAAATCAAACTCGACATTATTGAGAGCGACAGTTACAGCAACCTGATTGAATCTCGTTGTGATATTGCACTGCGCGCCTCTTCCGCTTTAGAAGATTCGAGTTTATATGCGGTTAGACTGGGCTATTTTCGCGATATGATTTGCGCCACGCCAACCTATCTCAGCAAGGTAGAAACGGTATCGACACCGGAAGATCTTCTCTCGCTAGATTGGATTAGCCACCATATCGTTCACGGTGATAAGCAACTCACGATGACCAACAGCCAAGGTCATGTCACGCGCTTGGTCCACAGTCCAAAAGTGCAAGTGAGAACCGCGGCCACAGTCAAAGAATTCGTTTTGAATCATCTTGGGTTTGCCATCATGCCAAGCTTTATGATGAAGGAAGAATTAGCGCGAGGAGATTTAGTTCGCATCCTACCCGATGTGCACGACTTGGAGATCCCGATTTATGCGGTGTACCAAGAGAAAGCCTTGATGCCGCTTCGAGTTCGCACTCTCATCGAATTCTTGAAGCAAAAGACTGATGCGTTTGAATAACGTCGAACGTCTCCTATGAAACTCAGTAATCCCTAAGCACAGTATTCCCAAAAGAAAAGCCCACCGGAAAGTGGGCTTTGTTCTCTTCTAATAACGAGAATAATAACTAGTAGCTCGCTTGAATGCTGACACCACTATAGTTTGAGTAACCTTGAATCATGACGTGGTAGCGTCCACTTTGTGTTGCGCTGACCGTACATGTCTCATTGTTACCGTATTTGAAAGGTCGGCAGTCCCACGCATTCAGTGCTGGTTTGGCACCAAAACGGAGATACAAGTCGGCATCGCCAGTACCGCCATACATCTGTACGGTTAAGCGCTGCCCCGCTTCTACATCAACATAGTAATACGCGACTTGACCAGTTGAACCACTTAAACCACTCACTGGCACACCAGAGGTTAACTTGCCTTCTGGGTCCGGTGTTGGATCTGGGCCACCACAGTCTTGACCACAATCAGCATCGGTTAAGCTGTAAAGTAGCTTGTTCACGCTGCCTCTTGTATCCGTCACCTTTCCGCTTGTTGCGCGACTAACGATCAAGGCTTCCACTTGGCTTGGTGACAACGAACTGTTTTCTTGAAGATACAGCGCTGCTACACCCGCTACATGTGGCGTCGCCATCGATGTACCACTAATGGTTTTGTAGCCACCGTCATACCATGCAGATTTGATTTGTGAGCCTGGCGCAAACACATCCACACAACTGCCCCAGTTTGAAAAACTCGAACGTGCATCCGTGCTGGTGGTCGAGCCGACAGTTACACCAGTAGCAACGCGCGCTGGAGAGTAGTTACACGCATCGGCATTGGAGTTACCTGCCGCAAGCATAAAGCTGACACCTGATTGAACCGCACTTTGCACCGCACTATCGAGAGCGACAGATTGACCGCCACCCAAACTCATATTGGCGACTGAAGGTCCGGAAGCATTCGCAGCCACCCAGTCCACACCGGCGATAACACCAGACGTAGAGCCCGAACCGCTACAGCTCAATACTCTCACGCCGACAAGGTTGACGTTTTTCGCAACACCATACAAGCTGCCGCCAATGGTGCCCGCTACGTGTGTGCCGTGTCCATTACAGTCACTTGCATCTGCATCGTTGTCGACAAAGTCATACCCTGAGACCGAGCGACCACCAAACTCAACGTGTGCATTGTTCACACCAGTATCGATAACATAAGCCGTTACCCCAGTCCCATCAAAGTTGGCACTGTAGTTGTTATCGAGTGGTAAGTTACGTTGGTCGATTCGGTCTAGTCCCCAAATGGCGCTGGTTTGATTTGCGTCTGCCGAGACTATTGGGTCAAGCGATAGGATTCTGTCCTGCTCGATATAATCCACACGAGGATCAGAACGCAGGTCTTTTAGTTGCTCAGGACTCAAGTTAGCGACAAATCCACTTATCGAGTGGTCAAAAACCGACTCCACTTGTATCGAATACAAACCGGACATTCGGTCTACAGACTGTTGCGTGAATTGCTCGAATTCCGTTGAGTTACTCGCCATCATTTGCGGTTGTTGAAATACCACTATATAGCGATCTGCAATGGCGATGTCATCCGGTGCAAGCATCAAAGTTGCAGGCAATGTGTCGGGAACTTGTTGTAACTCTGCACTGTCCGCAATCTCATTAGATTGCGAAAAAGCGATAGAAGAATGAAAACAGAGTGCCGAGGTGATACAACAACTTAGTAGTTTCTTTAACATAAAATGTTCCTTGAAATCATAGTCTTGTTGAATTTTACCTAGTACCAAACTGTCAACACGAAAACACAGACAATCAGCGTAGTACGCTCAATACGTGCTGCAGTGACGTTACACAAATCAAACTAGACAATGAGCAACCACATGCATAATTGATAATAATTCACATACTCAGAAACATGATCAATAACCAAGCTTTATTGAAATTGAAATGCAAAGATTCATTTAGACTTAGAGCAAAATCCCTAAAATAGAATAATTCTACACACCTGACTTATTGCCTGTTATATACCCTCCCCTTACCGATAATTTACGCAATAAAAACCGAGCTTCTTCTATATCCTAGGTTTTTCGCCTACCAAAATTCATTTGATTGCATAATTGACGTATCTGCAGCTAATTCCTAGCTAACTTGGTGCCATCATCAAATCGATTAAAGCTATATGCACATCTTTCATGCTGTATATAGATAGCATCCAGTATTCTTTGGCGGCATCCTTGTCACCGTTTCTATTTATCACGCAAAAAATAATAAATAACTGACAAGGCTTGAGCACCAATTAGAACAAGAAAAGCAAATTGATACTTGACTGATAAGTCATGTATTGAAACAAACGAAGAATACTGAACTAGTAATCCAAATCCAACTTGAGCAGCGATCGCTGCTGCGAAGGTCATAATGTTAAAAATTGAATTTGTCGTCGATAAACAATCGAAAGGTGTCTTCTCTGCAATACTTGAAAAAGTTAACATACCTGAAGTACCAAGAAGCGCTAACATCCCCCATAAAATCATGCTATGTGACTGAACGATAACAATAACCAATTGATTAATGACTGCAATAGAAATAAAGATCACTGTCACTGAATCAATACTCATACTTAAGTACTTTTTTGCTACTGTCGCAGCCTTACCCAATAAGACTGAACCTAATATAGTCGTCAGCGACATCACCAACAGTACAAGCCCAACCCTTTTCTCAGCACTTTCATTAAGATTGGCCAGCCACATACCTGCCCCCAAACTTTGCATTGCAGAAGCAAGCCCTATCGACAAAGCTGAAGGGATGCCAATCTTCCACAAAACAGGGTTAGATAAGGCTTGAGTGATATTGATTTTAGGTGTTTTCTCACTTGATTGTGGCTGGGTAGGAACTCCAAATACCATGCATAGCCAAGAGAATAAAACGAGTCCACTTACGATAAGGTAAATGGTTCTCCAACCATACAGTTCAGAAACATATTCAGCAGGCCAAGTGGCTAAGACACCTCCAAGGGCGCCGATACCTAATACTAAACCATTATAAGTAGGGACTTTATCGTCTGGACACCATTGCTTAACAGCCTTAAAAGCTGACATCAAAGCCACAGACAAGCCGATCCCCAACAACAACCGACCGAAGAAAAAAGATGCAAAACCTTCAGCCGTAAAACATATCAAAGCACCTAATAAAGCGACTGGAATTAAACTTACCTGCACTTTTTTAGAGCCGTATTTGTCGAGCATAATTCCTAATGGGAGTTGAAAGATTACAAAAGAAATATAAAAGGCTGATGTCGCTAGAGAGATTGCTGAATCAGAGAGGTTTAACTCTTCAGTGATCACTGTACTTAGTACAGCATTTACTGTTTTTGACAGATCTGAAACAACGAATACCAGAGCAAATATTAATATGGGAGCCTGAGCTTTTATCATTGTGTGCCCTTCAGCTTACATACAGCCAGTGTGAGTTGCTTTTCTACCGAGTTAGCATTTTTTAGTATGACTACGGTAAATACCTCTGACAGTTCTTTCTTTAAGTTGTCTAAGCTCGGTCTTCTCGCAATGTTAGCCAAAAACAAGTCGTTATCTTCTATTTTCAATTCACTCAATGAGCTTTTTTTAGATACTAGAGAATATACTTCAACCTGTTCTCTCTCTCTATTGACTTGGATAATGTCTATTAAGTTCTCTCTTTTAAAACCAAGCTTAGAAAATAAACCCATCCTCATTTTGTCATCATGATATTTTTCAATTTCACGAAGATAAAATTCATCTAGCGTCTCCTGGCATGGCGTATCAATACCAATAACTAATGCATCCTCACTACGCATTTGCTCGTGTTTAAACATGGAAACAACATCTTCTGATGCACAGTTTCCGTAATTGTTCCCCAGAAAGAGAAATAGTTTTAATTCATTTTCAGTTTCTTCAATAGGATTCAGTTTAAAGTCTGTATCTAGATAAGGACTTTTTACGAAGAATGCACCAACACTTTCACATGCACGCACAAGTTCATTAATTTGTTCACTTGTACTTTCGGAGTAAAGATCAATTATTGACAGTCTACTAACATTTAAATTATCACTCTCATTAGCTGATTCCACTTCAACTCCCCTCCAGCCATCAATAAATTTACTTGTCATCAAATCAATAATTCTTTAAATCTGTATGCATAAAAAATTAATCTATTGGTAAATTTCAACTTTTTGGAAGCTAACATACCTCTCAATGAAGAATGAAATAATTAAGATTATATAAACATTATTTATATAAATTTAATCACTAGGTGTGCCACCTAGTTTCTGGAAACTGATAGCTTGATTACGAAGATGGTTTTACTTTCTATAATCGCTCCCCCTTTCAAAAGATTGAGCCAATTTACATACAGCCCACTTGCTAAACTGTAGTTTGCAAAATCTTTCTTTTCATCGATTAAACGGCATTTGAAAAAATGCAGTTAAATAAGCGTTTCGTATCACTCGACACTTGCCTGCCAATACAACTTGATTAAAACCAACCGATTGCATAATTGACCTAAATCAACGAACCTGTCGTTTATATTCTTTGCATATTTGTAAATGAAAGGTGACCAACTGCTTGGGAAGCTAGCAAAATCAAATCGTGCAAAGTTTGTGCGTTTTTAACATCGTTTTTTGCCATAAAAACCATCGATTTTTTGCATTTTATCGAATAAAACGATTGCTATACCGTGACTTCCAGAGCGTACCAATAAGAAGTACGCCGCCCTAGTGAGAGTGAAAAATCACTTAAAAAGGAAGTTATTATGAAAACTCTTATAGCAGTGAGCGTCTTGTCAGTCCTATCTTTCGGTGCCTACGCAGAGCGCCAATCCGCAGAACCCATCAAGGTGATCGAACCAGTTGCTGGACTTGATGCGAGGAAAGTAGAACTGGGTAAAACGTTGTGGTTTGAACCTCGTTTATCCGCCTCCAACACCATTTCTTGTAACTCTTGCCATAACATCGCAAAAGGTGGCGTCGATAACCTACCAAGCTCCATTGGTCATAAATGGGCAATTGGCCCTATCAACTCACCAACGGTGTTTAACTCGGATTTGAACTTTGTTCAGTTCTGGAATGGACGAGCCAAAGATTTGCAAGAACAAGCAGCTGGTCCTATTGAAAACCCACTCGAAATGGCTTTTAGCCACCAGCTTGCGATCGACACGCTCAAGTCCATTCCTCAATATCGCGAGTGGTTTAAACAAGCCTACGGCAGTGAGACGATCACCATTGATAACGTGACTGATGCAATTGCGACCTTTGAACAAACCTTACGCACACCAAACGCACCGTTCGATCTTTGGTTGAAGGGCGACGATAACGCCTTAACAACAGCGCAGGTCGAAGGCTACAACTTGTTTAAAGCGAAAGGTTGTACAGCGTGTCACAGCGGCCCTCTCGCCGGTGGTCAAATGTACCAAAAGATGGGCTTAGTGAAGCCGTTTGCAACGGATAACCCAGATGTTGGGCGTAAGGCGATCACGGGTAATGATTTCGATAAGTTTGTCTTCAAAGTACCGACACTGCGTAACATCGAACTGACCTACCCGTACTTCCACGACGGTTCGGTTTGGGATCTAGAAGAAGCAGTCGCCATGATGGCAGATCTTCAGCTTGGTCAGAAACTGACGAAAGAAGAATCGGTCAAGATTACTGAGTTCTTACGCTCACTAACGGGTGACCAACCAGAGGTGACGCTACCTCATCTACCGCCATCAACCAACGAGACGGCACGTCCAAATATCTAAGTTGGTAAATGAAATACTTTAAAGGAGCCTTGCTTGGCTCCTTTTGTTCTTCATTTCAAATAACTGAATTCGCGCTATTCAAAACCTTCATCATTCATATGACGTTTTAAGAAATCGATAAATGAACGTACTCGAGCAGAAGCCACGGCATTGGCGTAGTAAACAGCATGGATAGGCTGTCGAATATCTAAGCGAGACTCTGGTAAGACTTCAACCAACCGACCATTACTTCGGTCATCTTGAGTCATAAAGTCAGACAGGCAGACAATGCCGTCTCCTTGTAGTGCCATCACTCGAAGCGTTTCTCCACTTTCCGCCTTTACCACTGGCTTGATACGAAGCAGTTCGCCCGCTTCGGTTTGCAGCGGCCAATCATTTAAGAATTCGAAACGACTAAAGCCTAACAACCGATGCTGTTCTAGTTCTTTGACTGACTTTGGATTGCCATGTTGCGCCAGGTATTCGGGACTTGCTAAAACACGAATGCTACTGGTCACTAGACGCGCGGCACGCATGGTGGAATCTTTAAGTTGTCCAATGCGAATTGCAATGTCGGTTCGCTTACCAAGCAAGTCAATGTTCTCTTCATTACTGGTCAGTTCAAGCTCAATCTCTGGGTATTCTTGTTGATACTGCGCCACCAGTGGAGCCACAACATGAAGCATAAATGGTGAAGCAGCATTAACTCTCAAAAGTCCCGATGGCTTACCTTTGTCGCCGACGAGCATATCTTCTGCCTCGTCCACCGACGCCAGAATTTTACGAACGCGATCAAGGTACAACTGCCCTTCTTCGGTCAATTCAATTCGCCTTGTGGTTCGGTTAAGTAAGGTGGTATTGAGCTTAGATTCTAACCTTGCCAACGCGCGGCTAGTCGCAGAGGTTGTCAAAGAGAGCAACTCGGCCGCAGCACTGACCGAGCCCGTATCAACCACCGACACGAACACATTCATTTCATCTAACGTTGCTTTCATTATTGCGTTTGATTCAAAAGTATTTTCATTTTATGTGACTTTATATCAATTTTAGAATCATGCAAACTGAGTTCATCGAAGCGAATTCAACGACTAAAATAAATCTAAAAACTAGGAGATATGTATGACAGTTCCTGCATTTGGCGTGGGTACCTTCCGCCTTAAGGGTCAGGTTGTAATCGATTCAGTAAAGAACGCACTAGACCTTGGTTACCGCGTGATCGACACGGCTCAAATCTATGACAACGAAACTGAAATCGGTCAAGCGATTGAGGAAAGTGGCGTAGCGAGAAATGAGCTTTATATTACCACCAAGATCTGGGTTGATAAGCTTAACAAACAAGACCTTATCCCGAGCTTGAAAGCAAGCCTAGAGAAACTTAAAACTGACCATGTTGACCTAACACTTGTCCATTGGCCAGGCGAAGGCACTGACGTGAATGAATACATGCCAGAGCTATTAAAAGCAAAAGAACTAGGCCTTACCAAAGCGATTGGGGTTTCTAACTTCAATATCGAGCTACTAGAACAAGCCGAAGATGTGGTTGGCTTCGATAATATCGCTACTAACCAAGTGGAACTAAGCCCATACTTGCAAAACCGCAAGTTAGTCGAGTTCATGAACGATAAAGGCATTACTGTGACATCCTACATGACACTGGCTTATGGCAAAGTTCTTAAAGATGAAGTAATTAATGACATCGCATCAGTGAAAGGGGCAACCGCGGCTCAAGTGGCTCTGGCATGGGCAATGCAGAAAGGTATCGCAGTGATCCCGTCATCAACAAAGCGCGAAAACCTAGCGAGTAACTTGAAAGCGTTAGAGCTTACGCTAACTGATGAAGAAATGGCTCGTATCGATGCGCTCGAATGCAATGGCCGTGAGGTTGACCCAGAAGGTCTAGCACCTAAGTGGGATGCATAACTCTCCTCGAGGTTAATTCATTTTAAAATAGAAAAAGGAGCCCGCTTTGGCTCCTTTGCTTTGTTTGCCTGTATACATAGACACGATGTGAATTAGCTCATTGCTACCATTTCGCTCATCACTTTCACAAATCGTTCTGGTTGCTCTAGCATTGGTGTGTGAGCCGATTCTGCAATGATTTCGAGCTTCATATCTGCCTCTCCAAAATCAATCTGATCCCATGATGAAACTGGCGCAATGCTGAAATCTTTCTCTCCGCTGATCACTAATACCTGTACAGCGGGAAGTTGCTGATAAATCGCCGTATCAAATTCAGCAAACACTTCTCCCCAAAGCTTATCTAACAAAGCAGTATGGGTTGGAAACCCTTCCCACAACGGCAGTTCATTAAACTCCGGATCATACCAACGCATCGCGCCTAACCGATGACACAAGTGAACGAATTTTCGCTCCGGATTTTGCTCAATGTCGCGAGCAAGCAATGGGAAATTACGTTCGAAAACTTGCTTTCTCTCCTCGTCCGCTTCTTGTTCCCAACGTTGAAATTGGAGCGCCTGCATTTGTGGTGACAAATTTGGTGAGATGTTCGCAAGCACTAAACCTTCAACATATTGAGGAAACATCACGGCAAAATGGGTTGCCATTAGTGCATGCCCAGAATGACCAAACATCCACGCTTTTTCGATGCCGAGCTTATCCATGACCACTTTAATGTCTGCACTGATGGCCTCTAACGTTGCGTCAGTTGCATTTGGAATAACGTCGCACTCAGCAAAGCCTCGATGATCGACAAAAACACATTGGAAATGGTCGAACAATGCAGTTGGCGTGACACGCAAATAGTAATCTGCGCTGCCGATAATAATTAAAGGGATACCGCTGCCACGAACGATAGTTTTAAGGTGGTAATGACCTGATTGAATGGTTTGATTCTTATTCATGATGTTTACCTAATTTAATTCGAGTTTGTTCCCTCCGAATATCAGAGTAGAACGTGAAGTTTGAAAAATCAGGCTAGTGTCGTCAGCGAATAAGTTTCATGTGTTAGTTGAGGTAAATACTGAGGAAAGAAAATTCTATCTAGCTAACCCTATATGTTCAAGTGTCTTGATCTTTGTTGACGGACACAAAAAAGGGACGATAAACACGCCCCTTCTTTTCTATTACCAGCTAACCGTTGCCTAATAGTTAACTGCCGTCAATCAACTTCAAGCGACATTCGCCGACTTGTTTGTATCGCTGTCTTGTTCAAAGAACTCTTCATGTAACGCACAAATCGCTTCTTTATACTCGTCGTCACTCACAACAAACTGCACGTTAACGTTTCTCATTGAGGAGTGGAGAGCAATGGGTGTCACGTCGCGATTCATCAGTGCAAAAACGCCTTTAGCTAACGTTTTATTGGTATCGATTTGAGAACCGATTGCAGAGATGAGCGCTACCATGCGTCCATTAATCGAGGCTTGTGGGTAGCGTTTCTCTACTTTGTAGCGCACCTTGTTTAAGCTCTCCGCACTGCCGCCTAGATAATAGGTGATAGAGTTTGCGTTCATCTCCTTCCCTATGAGATTGACGCGAGCATCAGCGATTATCTCCATCAACTCGTAGCTGACGTTGTCTACCTTTCCAACCATGGTTTGATCAAATAGATGAAGCGCAAATACTTTCTGCTTACCGGCAATGATTTCAATGCGGTCGCTTTCTGGGCGGTAATCAGCAGAGATCAGTGTCCCATTATGCTCTGGTTCAAACGTATTTTTGATCTGTAATTCAGTCCCACTTTCGCGCAGTCCTGCCGCTGCATTTGGGTGAATCGCTTCCATACCCAGATTCGCTAACTGATCGGCCACATCATAATTAGTGGTTCCAATTGGATTGACATGCTCAACACCAACAACCCTTGGGTCGGCAGAGCTTAAATGGTACTCCTTATGAATTATTGCCAAGTCAGCTTTGGTTGTTGCAGCAATTCGGCTAAAGGTCATTTCGCTATAGCCTCGATCATAAGTGTGCATTAGCCCTTCTTTGCAATACGCATAACCCGTCACGATTGGCAGCTCTTGAGTCACATCTATTTCTTCAAACGCTTCACGTATCGTCTCATCTAAACTGCGAGGTTGTTGGTTATCCCAACCGGATAGGTCAACAAAGGTCGAGTTAATACCCATGTTCTTTAGCTTTAAGGCGGTGTTATAAGCACTGTGTGCTTCACCAATTGATGAGAGAAACTCACGAATTTGCGGTAAGTACTGGCGTAGAGAAAACTGCCCGTATTGGCAAGTTTCTAGGATATTGGTTACGCATATTTTTGCTTCTGAAATGCGAGAACGAATGAACTTGTCCGCACGCATACGATTCATCGGATCGGCAAAAATATGTTCGTTTGTCAGCAGCATACGGCTTTCAACATACGCTATTGCGTCTTGCCACGTTTCATCTCGTTTAGCGATAAGCTGATAGACACCTGGCTTACTGGTTTTTTTGCATTCCAATAGCGCGTCTGTCATTCCGCCATAAGCAGAAACTACAAAAATACGGTTATATGGGTTTTGTGGACGAAGAAGAATGTTGTCGAGTACAGCATCGAATGCTGTCATAGATGTACCGCCGATTTTTTCTACGGTAAATGTCATGAGGGGGCCTTAATGATTGGTAATTTAAAAGAATGGATAAGAAAAAGGGGTGAAACATCACCCCTCTAAAACATCAGTGGGCTAGTCCACCAGAGGATAAACGCCATTTTCGTCGTGAACTTCCGCACCCGTGATTGGGGGATTGAACACACACGCCATGACCATTTCTTTGTTTTTATAGGCGCGTAAGTAATGTTCGTCATGCTTATCTAGGATGTACAACGTACCCGGTTTGATTGGGTAAGTTTCACCGCCAACGACTTCAATTTCCCCTTCTCCACTCATGCAAAATACAGATTCCAAATGGTTCTGATAATGAATGTGTGTTTCGGTTCCTTCGTATATCGTCGTGATATGGAATGAAAAGCCCATGTTGTCGTCTTTCAATAACATACGGACACTTTCCCAGTTATCAGACACAACTCGTCTTTCGCTATTGCGACACTCATCGAGTGTTCTAACGATCATAATTCTTTCCTTGCTATGATGCTTGTTTGAAAAGTTTGCTTGCGATGGCTTCTACCGAGCCCTCGAAGATATTAAGCCCTTGGGTAAGTTCGGCTTCAGAAATGGTCAATGGGCAAAAGAACTTCACCACCTCATCATTTGGTCCTGCGGTTTCAATCACCATTCCGTTCTCAAAACACGCTTTTGCAATATCACCAGAGATTTCACCGTTCTTACATTCAATACCAATCATCATCCCGCGACCTTTGCGCTGTATAAACATTTCTGGGAATCGTTTTACCGATCGCTGAATGACTTCATCAACCATGTTCGCACAACGTTTGATGTGCGCTTCAAAACGGTCATTGGACCAATATGTTTCGATTGCTTTCGCCGCTGTCACAAACGCATGATTGTTGCCTCGGAATGTTCCGTTATGTTCGCCCGGTTTCCATTTATCCAACTCAGGTTTTAATAGAACGATGGCCATTGGCAGACCATAACCGCCAATCGATTTTGACAGCGTTACCATGTCTGGCTTAATACCCGATGGCTCGAAGCTAAAGAAAGTGCCAGTTCGACCGCAGCCTGCTTGAATATCGTCAACAATCAATAAGATATCGTGTGCTTTGCAAAGCTTGCTAAGACGCTGCAACCATTGGTTAGACGCAACGTTAAGGCCACCTTCGCCTTGTACCGTTTCTAATAAAACTGCGGCCGGTTTATCCATGCCTGCCGAGTTATCTGACAACATGGTTTCAAACAATTTGAGGCCATCAATATCTGCATAACCTTCGAAAGGAATACGAGTAACATTGTTTAAGCTAGAACCCGCTCCTTGGCGATGGTGTTGATTACCGGTTGCTGCAAGTGCGCCTGCCGTACAACCATGGAAACCGTTTGTGAAGGCAACGATACTGTTGCGTCCCTTCACTTTTTTTGCCAACTTGATTGCAGCTTCTACGGCATTGGTTCCGGTTGGGCCTGTGAACTGGACTTTGTAATCCAGCCCTCTTGGTTCAAGAATGTATTGATTCAGTGCTTCAAGAAAAGCGGCTTTGGCTTCTGAATGCATGTCCAAGCCGTGTGTAATGCCATCCATTTCAATGTACTCAAGGAGCGCTTGCTTAAGTACTGGATTGTTATGACCGTAATTTAGAGATCCCGCTCCAGCAAGGAAATCGAGGTAGCGTTCGCCTTGTTCTGTTTCTAACCAGGTACCTTTTGCTTTACGAAAGACGACTGGAAAACTGTTCGAGTATGAACGTACGTTGGATTCCTGCTTTTTGAAAATATCCATGATAAGACCGTTATTTGATTCCTATTTTGTGGGGATTACTTGAGGGGAATACGATACAGATATTCGGTATCGTGCTTGCCTTTGAAATGATCCTTTTCATCCAAGAAAGTCGTCACTTCGCCAGCGTTTCCATGTTGTGCATCGAGCTTTTTAAATAACGCCCAAGATGCATCATTGGATTTAGTGATTGTGGTTTCGATAGTGTTGATGTCTTCAAGCCCTTCTCGCTGTAGTAAGCGTTCAAGCATTTGAGACGCCAAACCGTTTCCTCTGAAACGAGGGGCAACCGCAACTTGCCAAATGAACAGCACGTTGGGCTCATCCGGCTTCTGATAGCCAGAAACAAACCCTGCAATCTCGCCTTTGTGCTCGACCAAAATACAAGTTTTGCTGAAATGGCTAGATTGAAGAAAATTACAATATGAAGAGTTCATATCGAGCGGAGGACAATCTGCGATCAAACCATAAATATCGTCGCCATCAGACACGACAGGTTCACGAAAAATCCATTTTTTGCTTGGGTCTTCTCCAATCTCTGGATACATAACCCAAGGGGCTGAGGTAATCATGTGTAGATACATATCCTTCGTACACTAATTAAATTTCCTTTTTATTATGCACACTGATTGTGCATAGAAATCAAACAAAGCCGCTTAAAAACCCTACTTATTTGATCTATGTCGCACTAAGACCAAATGAGCATGACTTTAAAAATAGTTTGAGCTCTAATGTATTTATAGGGTAAAAAATAAATTGAAGCCAAATGAGCAAAACATAGTCAATTTCGCACTGGGGAATTGTTTCGAGCAGGAAGAAAATGGCAGCCGATTGATGGCTAAAGATGAAGAATTCAGATAAGAAAACGGCACGCCGAAGCATGCCGTTTTTTTGTTGTTATGAAGGAAGCTTAAATTACGCTTTCGCTTTCTTCATTGATTTTGATGTTGGGCGAGGCTCATCCATCAAACCTTTCACTAGAGATACCGTTGCAACCAACAATACGATAGTGAATGGCAGACCGGTTGTTACCGCCATCGCTTGTGCAGCCGCTAGACCACCACCAAGCATTAGTGCGATTGCAACTAAGCCTTCGAACGTACACCAGAACACACGTTGAGGTGTTGGTGCATCTACTTTACCGCCCGCTGCAATCGTATCGATTACAAGAGAGCCAGAGTCCGCTGACGTGATAAAGAACACCACAACCAGAATAATACCTACGATAGACGTGATTTGAGAAAGAGGCATCACATCTAGCATCGCGAACAGTTTAAGTGGAAGCTCTGCGTCAAATACCGCTTGGTAACCATCGTTCACGTATTGGCTGATCGCCGTACCACCGAATGCCGTCATCCATAATACACACACGGTTGATGGGATCAGGATTACACACACGATGAACTCACGAACTGAACGACCACGAGATACACGCGCGATAAACATACCTACGAATGGTGACCATGAAATCCACCAAGCCCAGTAGAACGCAGTCCAGCCTTGAGAGTAGTTCACGTCTTCGCGGCCGAATGGCATTGATAGCGCTGGAACGTTCGCTAGGTAAGACATGATGTTCTCGAAGAAACCAGTCATGATTGCGAGTGTTGGACCTACGACGATCACGAACAAAAGCAATAGCGCCGCTAAACCCATGTTGATTTCAGACAGGCGTTTTACACCGCTATCCAGACCAGCAACTACCGAGATCAAAGCAAGTGCTGTGATGATCACGATAATCACAACTTGCGTCATATCTGTCATTGGTACACCGAACAGGAAGTTTAGACCTGTTGCTGCTTGTGATGCACCGTAGCCAAGAGACGTCGCAAGACCGAATACCGTAGCAACAACCGCCAAGATATCAATGATGTGACCAGTCCAACCCCAAACGCGCTCGCCAAAAAGAGGGTAGAAAATAGAACGCATCGTTAGAGGTAAGCCCTTGTTGAACGAGAAGATCGCCAAACCAAGTGCCAACAGTGCGTAGATTGACCAAGGGTGAAGTGCCCAGTGGTAAATCGTTGCTGCCATACCAAGTGCAGACGCTGCTGATGTATCACCTTCTGCTGCGCCTAGTGGAGCCCAGTCAGTACGAACACCATTCTCAACGTTCACACCGCCAAGAGCAGCACTGAAGTGAGACATAGGCTCAGATACACCGAAGAATACCAGACCGATACCCATACCAGCCGCGAACAGCATCGCTAGCCAACCTGCGTACGTATAGTCCGGAGTTGCTTCTGTACCACCGATACGAACGCGACCAAGTGGCGTTACGATCAGGATCAAACACACTACGACAAACACGTTGCCCGCAGATAGGAAGAACCAATCAAGGTTAGAAACAAGCCAACCACGTAGACCCGCGAAAAACGGCTCAACTTGTTGTCTGAATGTCAGTGTTAACACTACGAACAGGATGATCGACATACCTGAAATAGCGAACACACGGTTGTGAATATCAAGTCCAAAAGGACCTACTTTTAGCGCGACGTTATCCTGACCGATCTGGTAATCAGTATCGATCGGGTTCACTTTACCGTCGGGGCGTTGGATACCGCCATTGTTGTCGGTGCTCACGATTTATCTCCTTAAAATACGTGACCAAATTAAAATCTGTGTAGGACTTTGAGTGATGGCTTTCTTGCGTCACTTACTGCAAAGCTTATTTGCGATCGTTGCGTCGCTTTTAGAAGGGTTGCTCTACTTTGTAATTTTAGCGTTAATCGCCCTGATATCGCATTGCATTTTGTTATCAGGACGACTAATAAAATTTATCGCCAATTCATAAATGATGTGGATGAGTTATTGCCATATCACGGACAGTGGCATGTCACCATCAAAGTGATACTGCAGCTGGGCTTGAAGCAACTCAGCGGTAGCAAGAGCGTCGGTCAGCGCATGGTGTGGCTGATAAGCTGGCAAATGGTAGCGCTCACGCGCGTGGCCGAGTCGTACAGAACCCGGCTTTTTGCCTTTGAGCTTGTTTAACCAACCTTCACACTCACGACGTTGAATCGCGTATTCGATGTCTAACGTATCAACGACTGGAAATTGAATCCCCTCACCCACGCTGTTTAACAACGCATTATTGAAGAATTGACGCTCGATATTTTTGTAGTGCACCACTACAATCTTTCCGGCTAACTCATCAAGAATGGCATCCAGAATTTGTTCAAGTTGCGGCGCATTCTTCACTTCAGAGTCGGTAATGCCGTGAATCACCACCGATTCTTCATTCAGTTCTCGATTTGGATTCACCACCCAATGACGAGAGCCGCTGCACTGCACTCGCCCTAGCGTAAATGGCACCAAACCTATGGTGAGAATGGCGTCTTCCTCGGCATTTAAACCCGTGGTCTCAAAATCGACGGAGACAAACGGTACCTCTTTTAATGGCGTATCACCATTCACAATAGGCGTAGAGTAATAACGTTTTAATCGAGTATCGTTCGCTTGCTCGGCGAGTTGCTCGAAGAAGATTGGCCAATCAGGTGTCTGGCTGGTATCAAGCAAATCGGTGATATCTTGCTTTTGTTTTGAAAACCACATCATTTGCCACTTCTCTGGTAACGGAACTTAATGTAGTTCTGCGCGTTGCTTAGGATTTGGAACGCGGCTTTTAAGTTGCGACGCTCAAACTCCGACATTTCTTCTGGCTCGATATTGTTATCCGGCTCTTCCCCGTTTTCGATATCCAATGCTTGATGTCGGATTCGCACCATGTAGATCAACTCCATCGCATCTTTTAAGTCCATGCCACGGCCTTTGGGTAAGATGCCAGCGTTGTTGATGTCATCCAGACGTTCAAACGAGTTTTGCGAACGGGAGCCAATCGCCAAGGCGTGTACACGAATCAGATCCGCCATTGGCGCAGTGCCTCGACGCTTCAGGTTGATGGAATTGCGGTGACGGCCGTCTTTCTCCATCACAAAGTCTTTGAAGAAACCAAGCGGCGGCGTGCGACGAATCGCGTTGTAAGCCATACAAGCTAAGAATCGATTGTTCTTCTTAGCACGACGCACAATGAAGCCGCTCAATTGCTCTGCCCATTTCACACGCCCATGTACGCCAAGTAGGTCGAAGAAAATACTGCTGTTCAGAAGTCGCTCTGGCGTAGGATCATCAATCCAGTTCGCAAAGCACTCTTCCCATTCGGAACGCGTTTTGCGCCATTCTGGGTTGGTCGCCATGATGTCACCAGTACAGTAGGTGTAACCACATTCGGCTAATCCATCACAAATGAATTTTGCGAGCTGAGCAAAATACTCACCATGCAATGCTGGGTCGTAGCTGTTGTCCAGAATCAGCGCGTTGTCTTGGTCTGTGACAATTAGCTGTTCATCACGCGCCATAGAGCCCATCGCCAATAAGCAATAAGGGATTGGCGCAGGACCTAATTCTTGCTCTGCTAACTCTGCCAGTCTCTGTTTGAAGCTGCTGCCGATCACCGACATTGCTCGCCCGACCATGTGGGCATTCGCGTCTTCACTTACCATTCGCACAAAGCAGTCTTTCACTTGCTTAGAAACCGCTTTGAGGTCTTCGACTGAGTTTTGTTGGAAGATAGAGCTCACAAGCAACAAACTGTTTTGCGATTCATAACGGACGATATCCGTCATGCTGATCACACCAATTGGCTTTTTGTCTTTTAAGATTGGCAGATGATGAACGTTGTAACGCAGCATTGTCAGCATGGCTTCAAACACGTAAGCGCTGTAATCGAGTGACACAACGTCGTAGCTCATCACTTCACTCACAGGAATGTCGCTGTCTCGCCCTTCAGCTAAAACGCGTACGCACAGATCTTTCTCGGTCAAGATACCCAGCAGTTGGTCATCGTCGTCTTCGGTAATGTCTTCTTGCGCGCGGACAATCAAAAGCGCAGTAACACCCTCTTCCGCCATCAAAATTGCAGCCTCACGCACCGTAGCACTGGCTTCTAGTGTCACTGGCTCACGGCTTAAGATCTTGCGCGCTTTTGCCGTGGTGAAATCATTCCCATCTGAGTGGTTTGATACCGCAGTGCGCAGTCTCGCGCTGTCTTCCAACTCCATGAAATCGGCGAAGTTCTCAAACTCGTCACATAGCTCAGTGAAGATCTTCTCTGGAATGCAGTAAACCAAGGTGTCTTCTATCGCTTTGGCTGGCATGCGGACACGGTTGTTCATCAACAACCCCATTTGTCCAAACAAGCCACCAGCGTCGATACGGTTGTACAACTCGCCTTTGCGGCGGAAGATTTCCACCACGCCACTGCGGACCATGTACAAATCGCGAATGTCATCGCCTTTCTTGAGAATGTCCGTCCCTGCGCGGTAATACGCGACTTCAGCATTCATTGCGATGTTTCTTAGATGCTCTTCCGGTAAGTCATCAAAAGGTGGGTATTGGCTAATGAAATTGAGTACTTCTAATTGCTCGGCTTCCATTCTTTATTCCATGCATTGCCTAAACTAAGGCGATAAATATCACCAAGAAAATAATCACACAATAAATAAATCGAGACGTCAGATAAAAAGATTTGTAACCATCGAAAAGCGGAATAATGACTGATTATTATTGAAACGAGTGTGTCAATAATCGCTTGTTTTCATCTAAAAATGAGCAGTAAAAAACACAATGCATTCACCAAACAAATAATACATCTAGAAGTCAAAGCAATCGTTTTCTTGTGATCTAAATTACACATTGAACCTAATAACAAAAATCCGTATATTGCGCGTGCCTACGCGGCACACCCTACAATGCACAACGCCATCCTGCTTCCACTGGTGCATTGATATTGGTGTTTAATTACATCCATGCAAAACAAACCTTCCTCTTTTTCTCGCTTTTTTAAAGAATCGGGCGCTTTGTTACACCTATCGATCCCTATCATTCTGATGCAGCTTGCCACTCAGTCGATGGGCTTTATCGATACCACAATGGCAGGCCAAGTAAGTGCTGCCGACCTAGCTGCGATCGCACTTGGCACCAGTTTATGGCTACCCGTTTCGCTATTGCTTCGCGGCATCATCATGGCATTAACGCCTGTCGTGGCTTACCACCGCGGCGCACAAAGTTTGGATAACGTGCGTATCGCGTTTATTCAGATGCTTTGGTTGTCGGCGTTCGTCAGCGCAATTTTGATTGTTTACTTGCTGCTTGGTGAAAGCATTCTGATCGACTTAGGAGTTGCGCCTGAGATCATTCCCATCGCCAGTGATTACGTGGTTGCATTGGCATTTGGTGTTCCGGGCATTGCGCTTTTCTACACCTTGAATGGATTCTGCGAAGGGATGAACAATACCCGCGCACCCATGCTGATTTCAGTGATTGGCTTGTTGGTAAACATCCCTGTTAACTACATTCTGATTTACGGTAAATTCGGCATGCCGGCATTGGGTGCCGTTGGTTGTGGCTGGGCTACGAGCTTGGTTTACTGGCTGATGTCTGCCCTACTATTTAGCTACATCAAACGCCATCATCACTACAAAAACATTCTGCACTTCGCTGAGCTAAAACCGATATGGCAAGAGATCAAACAACTGTTCAAACTCGGTATGCCGATTGGTTTAAACATCGCGGTTTGTGGCAGCATCTTCGCGGTGATTGCTCTATTGATTGGCCGTATTGGTGCAGAGAACGTAGCCGCGGCGCAAATTGCACTGAACATTTCTAGCATGACGTACATGATCCCAATGAGCCTTTCCTTTGGTATCACGATTCGTGTCGGTCATGCCTTGGGCGAACAAAAGCTTGAGACAGCTTCGCACCGTAGCTTGGTTGGCATTATTACCGCAGCGCTACTGTCGCTGATTTCAGTGGGATTTTTCCTACTGTTCCCAGAGTGGATCATTCGTTTGTACACCACAGATCCGGTGGTTTCAGCAACCGCTGCAACACTGCTGATGTTTACTGCAATGTACCAGTTCAGCGACGCGCTACAGACGTCTGCAAACGGCTCACTGCGTGGTTACAAAGATACTAAGATCCCGATGATTCTGGCGATTCTAGCCTACTGGGGCTTGGCGCTTCCACTGGGTATGTTGCTGGGTATCACGGATGAAATCGTTCCTGCAATGGGCGAAGAAGGCTTCTGGATTGGTATCGTAACCGGCTTAACCACCGCAGCAATTGCAATGCTGATTCGCTTGACGCTGGTGATTAAGAAGTACAATAAAACCGCAGAAGTGAATACGGCTTCGCAGCCTGAGTTAGCGATTCAATAGCGACGAGAGCGTTTATCGTTTCAACTAGAAAGGCTCACTATCGCAGTGAGCCTTTTTGTTTTTCAGCTTGCTAGCCTTGTTTACTTACCGTTGAGCTATCACCAGCATCGTTGATTCTATAACCGAGTTTGGCAACTTTCTGGCGGATTTCGTCAGCTTGTTGGTATTCCTTCTGCTTTTTCATTTGCAAACGCAACTCTACCAATTCCATGATCTCGCGAGGGATTTCCTCTTCTTCTACCTTATCAAGCTCTAAACCAAACACACGGTCAAAGTAGCGTGCCGTTGCCTTTTTATCTGCATCGTTTAATGCACTTCCAAGTAACTCCCACATTAATGCGATCGCTTGCGGCATGGCTAAATCGTTGTTGATGAGTGACACAAAACGCTCAACATACATTTGGTCGACTTTGCCACCTTCTGGTAGTGCCGACACTTTCGCTTTTAGGCGCTTTAGAGCCGTTTGTGCGGCATCCAAGCTCTCCCACGTAAAGCTCAAATGACTGCGATAATGGCTGGTCAGCACCAAGTAACGGTAAGCCAGCGGGTCATAGCCTTTCTCGATTAACGCATCAAGACGAAGTGACGTACCGGACTTGGAGATCTTCTCTTTGTTCAATTGAAGGAAGAAGCCATGCAACCAGTAATTCGCTTGTACGTGGCCATTCTTTGCTTGGCATTGGGCAATTTCGTTAGTGTGGTGAACTGGGATATGGTCTTCCCCACCAACATGAATATCGAACACCTCCCCTAGGTACTTCTCTGCCATCGCAGAACATTCAATGTGCCACCCCGGAAAGCCCACTCCCCAAGGGCTTTCCCATTCCATTTGTCTTGGTGTGTCGCCGCTAAACTTCCAGAGGGCGAAATCGGTTGGACTCTTTTTCTCTGCCATTTCGACACGAATGCCCGCTTCTAACCCCTCGCGATCTAATTTGGCAAGTTTTCCGTAATCTGGAAGCTTGGCCGAATCAAAGTAAACGCCATCGGAGGTTTGATAGGTAAAGCCCTTTTGTTCAAGCTCTTGGACGAATTCAATCTGCTCTTGTATGTGTTCAGTCGCGCGACAAATGATTGAAGGCTTAGTGATGTTGAGGCTAGTAAGATCATCTAAAAACGCGTCTTCAAAATACTTTGCGATCTCCCAAGCAGACTTATTTTGTTTTCTCGCGCCCTTCTCCATTTTATCTTCACCGGTATCGGCATCAGACACCAAATGACCAACATCCGTGATGTTCATGACGTGGTTTACGTCGTAGCCGTTGAGCTCTAGCGTGCGCCTGAGCACATCCACAAAAAGATAGGTTCTTAAGTTGCCTGCATGCGCGTAGTCGTACACCGTCGGACCACAAGCGTATAAGCCGACTTTACCGGATTCGATGGTATTGAACGGCTCAAGGGTGCGCCCCAGTGTATTGAATAGTTGTAATTTTGACTGACTCATATTGTTATTCCTTTAAATGCAAAAAGGCCGCGGATGAAAACATCGGCGGCCTTTAATATGTCTGTATGATCTTTTGCTAACTAATAGCTACGCGAAAGCCGCCGCACGTCTTGGGAGGTGCAACAACAACAGTTGGTTGAGATAGAAATAGCTAAATAGTTCATACCCAACACCCTAAATAAGAAATCTATAGAAATCAACCCTACGATTTTGACGCGTTTCGTGGCGACAAACCGAATTGCGCATGCCGTATGGCATTACTCCCCCTTACAAAGCCGTACTAATCATTACAATTAAATTTATAAATAAGCCTTATATTTCACGTTTGTTTCACGTTTTCTTTGATAAAAGACACGCCATAAAAATCAGTTACATCAGTAAATTAGGGAATATTTATGAAGAAGCCCGCATTTGGGCCTTTGCAGCCTATTGCTGTATTTGCGCTATTTTCGCTTGCTTTTCTTTCCGTTTCGCGGATTTTACTCGCCATTTGGCTCTCTGACCGAATCGAATCTTTTAACGACCTTATCTATATTTTGGGTCAGGGCCTACGCGTAGACTTTGCCACTATCTGCTGGCTGTTCATTCTCCCGGGCTTACTTTCTGCCCTACTGCCTGTTCAAGGTAAGGTCGGCGAATGCTGGAAATGGGTTCTACGTTGTTGGATGGTCGCAGGTTTGTGGATCTTGGTTTACATGGAACTGGCCACGGCTCCGTTTATCCAAGAATACGACCTACGCCCAAACCGCTTGTTTGTTGAATACCTGATTTATCCAAAAGAAGTGTTCAGCATGCTTTGGACTGGTTACAAACTAGAGCTCTTTATCGGTGCTGTAGGCACGGCGATTACCCTTTTCCTTGGTTGGAAATGGAGCAAAAAGCTTACCGATAACGCCCAACAAGTAAGCTGGAAATGGCGTCCTGTTCTTGCCATTTTAGTGGTTCTGATTGGTGTTGCAGGTGCACGCTCTTCTCTGGGCCATCGCCCTTTAAACCCTGCAATGGTGGCATTTTCTAACGACCCACTGATGAATGATTTGGCACTAAACTCCTCTTACTCTCTGTTGTTTGCTGTAAACAATATGAAATCAGAAAAGAGCGCGGAAGAGTTCTACGGAAAAATGGATAACCAGAAGATGCTAGACCTCGTTCGTGCTTCTTCTGCTAAGTCGAATTTTGATCCGTCAGTTCTGCCAACCATGAACAGCAACGAAGCGAGCTATCAAGGCAAGCCAAAGAACTTGGTTATCTTGCTGCAAGAGAGTTTAGGTGCGCAATTCGTGGGTTCACTAGGCGGGCTACCACTTACTCCAAACGTCGACAAGCTAATGGCGGAAGGCTGGAGCTTTACGCAACTATACGCAACCGGTACTCGCTCTGTTCGCGGTATTGAAGCGGTGACAACGGGTTTCCCACCATCGCCATCGCGTGCGGTTGTAAAGCTAAGTAAGAGTCAAACCAACTTCTTTACGATTGCGGATCTTCTGAAAGCCAATGGCTACCACACAGAATTCATTTATGGTGGTGAAGCGAATTTCGACAACATGAAGACCTTCTTCTTTGGTAACGGTTTTGACCAAATCATCGAAGAGAAAGACTACGAAAACCCATCGTTTGTTGGCTCTTGGGGTGTGAGTGATGAAGATCTCTACACCAAGGCGGATCAAGAGTTCGAACGTCTATCAAAAACCGGCAAACCTTTCTTTAGCTTGGTGTTCAGTTCGAGCAACCACAGCCCTTACGAATACCCACAAGGTAAGATTGAGCCTTACGACTCTGAATACATGACGCGTAATAATGCGGTGAAATATTCTGATTACGCGATTGGTACGTTCTTTGATAAAGCGAAGAAATCATCTTACTGGGACGACACGGTCTTCATCATCATTGCTGACCACGATGCCCGTGTGTCTGGTGCTAACTTAGTGCCAGTAAAGCACTTCCACATCCCTGCATTGATTCTTGGTAAAGACATTAAGCCACGTAAAGACGACCGTATTGCCAATAACCTAGATATGCCACCTACGCTACTTTCTTTGATTGGTGTGGATGCGAAAACGCCGATGATTGGCCGTGATCTTACTAAGCCTCTCGCACGCAAAGACGAACGTGCCATGATGCAATACGACAAGAACTTTGGTTACTTAACCCGAGATAACCTCGTTGTGTTTTCGCCGGGCGAAAAGGTATCGACCATGCAGTACAACTTCGATAACCAAACCATGAAACCTATTGAAGTGGATCCAGCAATCGTTGAACGCGCTAAGGCCAACGCTTTGTTTGCCTCTAAGGCTTACCAAAACGACTGGTACAACTCAAAAGCAATACAATAAAAACAACAAAGGAGCGCTCAATGCGCTCCTTTTTGTTGTTCGGCTTATTGTGTTTACAGCTTGTCCCAATAACAAGGTGTGCCGAATTTTTCCGACAAGAAATCAATCACTACCCTCACCTTCGCCGCCAAGTTGTCAGTCTCTAAATACAGCGCACTGATGATCTGCTCTTCTGAAGAGGTCGAGACTTGATGCTCAGTCATGATGGCTTTCAATTTGCCTGATTTGATCTCTTCGCCAATTAACCAACTCGGAAACACAACAATCCCCGAGCCCCCAACCGCTGCCGATACTAACGTTTCAGCATTGTTGCTGTAGAGTGAGCCACTCACATCAAACGCTTCCAACTTCTCCTTCTCATTACCGATAAACCAACGTTGTAAACCTTTAGTGCCTTTGAACACCAAACAGTTGTGTTGCGCTAACTCTTGTGGAGATTGAGGCTCACCATGCACTTTGAGATAGCTCGGGCTGGCCGCCATCAAATAATGTTGATTCCCAAAGCGTTTCATTCTCATGGAAGAATCTTGAGGAACGCCAATACGAATCAGCAAGTCAATCGAATCTGCTGCTGGGTCAACAAAATGATCCGTCTGCTGCATCTCAATTTGGATCAGCGGGTAACGCTCAAGCAGTTCAGAAAGATAAGGCGCAATGTGCTGTCGTCCAAATGCGACCGGCGCGCTGATTTTTACCGTTCCGCGAGGCGTGTCTGCTCTTTGCTCAATGCGTTCAACAACCAACTCGTACTGCTGAATCACTTCCGCACAGTACTTGGCAAACGCAGTGCCTTCATCCGTTAATGAGATAGAGCGAGTGTGACGATGCAGTAGTTTGGTGCCTACCTTCTCTTCTAAATGCGCCATTTTTCGCGATACCGAAGAAGGCGTCATGTCCTGCCTGCGAGCAACCTCAGAAAAATTACCAAACTGAGTGGTCATCAAAAACAGCTTTATCTCAAGTAACGAAACGTCGTAATTCACAGAGTATCTCCATATCAATCGATCTAAGCGTAACGGCCAAAACGAGAAAAAGGCAAGCAATCAAATTACTTACCTTTTTGAATGGCCAAACTAGCTGGCTAATGCCACATGCGAAGTCATGTTTCTAAGCAGTACGTTTTTTACCGTTCACGAATGTAGATCGCGAATATTGGTCGTCACCACAAAGTGTGCGTCTTGAGTGAACTGCTGAAACTGCTCAACCACCGCCTGCATCACGTCTGTTTGGATTTCTTCTGCAAACGCGGATTCTGACTCGATATTGATCACCTCAAAATATTGCCAAGGTGATGCTTGGTTCTGACCAAACAAGGTTTCGGCTTTAAACACTTCAAACGAAGACACACTATTGAGTTGATTTACGGTTGGAAGATCAACAGTCTTTGCCCAATTCAAGTACTCGGCTTCCGATGTAGTCGGCTTAAGATTAAAAAATACGATAAGAGTTTTGTTCGCCACTCTATTGCTCCTGCTTTTTGTTCGATAAATAGATGCAAACCAATGCCCCTGCGATGCTCAGCATTGCCGCGACACGCCAGTAATTTAGCTCGATGGGCGTATTTCCTAGCCACCCTTGAGTATCAATCACTAGGCTCATGATCATTTGCCCTAAAATGGTGGCGACGGTTGCGATCGCTACTCCGATTCTCGGCACTGAAGCGACCATTACCACCATGTAGACAATGCCAAATAACGCCCCTGTTAACTGCCATTTCGGCACGGATAACAAAGTTGTACTTTGTGCTGGTTCGAAAAAGAAAATCAGCAATGCGGTGACAATCGTACCGACACCAAAGGTTAAAAATGAACTTTGAATCACGCCCACTTTTGCGCCTAATTTGCCGTTGATAGCGGCTTGAGCACTCAATGCCATGCCTGAAATAATCGCCAGTAAGATGACCAAAACCATCATTGCGCTCCCATGTACACGCAGCACAGTGCGAGTAAAATAAAGCCAAGACCAAGCATTCTCATCAGGTTTGTCGGCTTTTTCTCCATTCCAAACCAGCCAAAGTAATCGATCGCAAAGCTCTTAACTATTTGACCAAACAACACACAAATCATGGTCATTGCCACCCCCAATAGTGGTGTCGACAACGTGAGTACCACCACATAGATAGGCCCAAGAAAGCCACCGATGAGCTGCCACTTCGGAATTGTGTGCCATTCAACCTGATGGTGAGCAGGAACGAACAAGCGAATCAGCCAAAGCAGAGCAGCACCAACAGCGAAGATGCTCAAAGTTGCCCATAAGTGCCCTACTTGCTCACCCAGTGGGCCAAGAAGACCTGCCTCAAACGACAGGCCCATTCCTGACACCACGACCAAGAAAACAAACAGAATATTCATCGTGGATCAAACAAAGCCACAGAGCTGTTACGTTGGTACGCCTTCCCATTCGGGTAAGACACCAATTCCAGTTGCATCCCCCAAGGCGACATAAAGTAAACCCAGCTTTCACCGGCTGTTGGGCCATCTGTCATCACAGAAGGTTCTCCCAGCACTTTGATGCCTTGCTCTTTCAGATAAGCCACTGCTGCATCCATATCATCAACATAAAATGCAAGGTGGTGGCCACCAATATCGGCATTGTTTGGCGCTTCATAACGACGCTCGATGTTGTCTGCGTATTCGAAGATCTCCAGATTGATGCCTTTCGCACTCATTACGGCAATCTTGGTAATTTGTGCGCGAGCATCAACATTTAAATGCTCCGTCATCCAATCATCATCCGACGCAAATGGACCAAACTCGTAAGCCAGTTCAAACTCAAAATGTTCACGGAAGAACGCAATCGCTTGATTCAAATTCGGTACAGTAAAACCAATGTGGTCTGGTTTTTTTAATCCTGGAATTGCCATTAGATGTCTCCTCGATCGTGACGCACTTTGTTCAGTGCACCCATGGTGGTCGCACCTTTGTTGAAGCCTGTGTATGCCGAAGCAAAGACGATCAGCTCTTCAATTTCTTCGTAAGTTGCGCCTTGCTTCAACGCCATATCAACGTGCGCGCCAAATGGATTACCATCACCCGTTACATTCAATGCCATTTGGTCGATAGCAATCGTGATAAGTGCTTTGGTTTTTTGGTCGATAAGTGGCAGGCCCCAGACTTCACCAGCAACACGAACCGTTAAGTCACCCCACGTTTCGTTGATGGATTTCAAACCTGAGATCAATACTTGGTCATCAAGTACTGCATTTTTGAATTGGTCGCTCATATTGCTTTCCTCATATCATTCGATTCGCCTTAGCGATTGAGGAGCATTATAGGGAGCGCTCGAAACGGAAAAACCACACGCGCGGTACATCACTTATGCAGAATTTGCACAAATCAAAATACGTTCAAAGTCACTGTGCGAGGTTAGGTTGTGCTTCGGTGTTCTTGCGTGAGGAAGGCATCATCATTGCGCTCAGTGATGCAAGCCCCATCCCACCAGCAAGGATGAAATACATCAATACAAACTCTTGTGTATGAGCATAAGTCGCTGCGATAAGCCAATACGCGATAGGTCCAGTACTAAAGCTTAATGTGTACTTAACGGCATAGATTCTTGAGCGCCATTTCGCATCGGAATAACGGCCAATAAGCCAATCGTTCACTGGTATTTGCGCGTATGTACACAGCATCAAACCAACGAACACGAGAACCAATGACCATTCATGAGTAACCGTCGCTAATAGCAGGAAGAACAGTTGCCCACCAGCAATACAGGCGAGCAGCTTCTTGATATCAACGCGATCGAGCAACTCACCCACAACAAGCTGAATAAACGCAGCACAAACAAAAATCGATGTGGTTAATGTGCTTGAAAGGCTCAATGATTGGCTAAATTGTGCATCCATAATTTTAGGTAACGAGGTCGTCGTAGATTGAAAAACCAACCCGCCAAAGAAGACTATCACCGCAGCACAAGCGAACAGCGCTTTGAGTTGTCGCAAAGGCATCGTTACGTCGTCACGTCTACTTTTCGCATGTTCGATATCAGTAACACCTTTCGATGCATACCAGTACACGATGCCAGTTAATAAACACACAAGGCCTGGAACATAAAATGCAGCTTGCCAAGAGAACCATTGGCACAACAAAGCGGTTCCCATTGCAGCGAATGCCAAACCTAAGTTACCTGCTAGTCCATTTACTGCGATAGCCCTGCCGGTTTTGTTTGCAGAACTGAAGATAAGTGCGATACCGACGGGATGATAAATCGCGGCAAACAAGGCTATGACACAAAGCCCCAATCCCATTTGCCATGGCGTTTGCGCGAAAGCGGTAAGTAACGCAGAGGTGCCCATCCCAAAGTAGAACACGAGCATCATGCCTTTTCGGCTCCAACGATCCGCCAGCCAACCTGCAGGTAGGGATATCACACCATAAACCAACATGGCTGCGCTCCCCACTTGCAGCAGCTCCGCGTAACTCATGTCCCATTCTTTATGCAGCGTTAGTACGACAGTAGGAAAAATGAGCAAGAAGTAATGATTAAGCGCATGCCCCACATTGAGGACACCTGCGTGAAAGGAACGGTTCATCTCGACTCCAAACCAAATAAAGGATAGCTAATTAATGACAAGCTCAGTTTATCTGGCTAGCATTTGGCGTATAGGTTCTATCAAGACAGGTTATTGCTCAAATGAGCCAAAACATCAAAGCCATCAGTTTGGACGCCAGCATCAATCGCTTGGAGGCTGTGGTCATTCCCAAGCACTACCCCAATGGACACGTGATTGATTGGCATTCCCATGAGCACAACCAACTGGTGTACGCAAGCAGCGGTGTGATGGCGGTCGAGACAGAATCTAAGCTATGGGTCGTTCCGCCTCAAAGAGCGGTGTGGATCCCAGCGCATGAGAGCCACAAGGTCTACATGTATGGTGATGCGGCAATGAAAAACGTCTACTTATTGCCGAGCATCGACACTGAACTGCCAAACCAGAGTGATGTTCTCAACGTGTCGCCAATGCTGCGTGAGATGATCATTCATCTTTCTGAGCAACCGGCCGATCAAGCAAGCACAGAGCCGTATTGGCGTATTGTTCAAGTTTTGTTGGATCAGTTGAAAGTCGCGCCGCAAGCGTCCATTCAAATCCCTCTTCCCAACAATGCCAAGCTTGGGCAGGTTTGTAACTCACTATTGGATGAGCCTGCGGATAATCATTCATTAAAACAGTGGGCAGAAGAAATTAACGTTAGCAGCCGTACTTTGAGCCGCTTGTTTCGCAATGAAGTTGGCATGTCTTTCATCGAGTATCGTCAACAAGCAAGGTTGTTCCACTCTTTGACGTTGTTGGCGCAAAACCTCCCGGTTACCACCGTTGCACTGGAGTGTGGTTTTACCAGCGTGAGTGCTTTTAATCATCTATTCAAACAAAGCTTTGGGGTGACGCCAGGTCGCTTCTTCATGAATTAATGTTGAATATTGAGAACCGATAACGCCACATTTGATCCACTCAGAGAGCAATCGAACACTCATAGCACCTGACTGACCTATCTTCTGAAGATTCTACTAAACACGCAATTTGCGTACTTAGTCACTAGCAAAGCGTAAATAATCAGAAAAATCGTTTAATAATGTGCTTTTTAGGCATTCCCATTCAGACTTCAATAAATTAGACTCAAGCCAATGCCCAAGAAGTTTGAATTATTGATAAAAAAGGAATGCCAATGAGCTCAAGTATGATCCTTAATGAATCGCTGATTGTAAGTGGCCGAGATATCCCACTAAAAGAATTGTTGTATGCGAAGCGTGTACTTGATAACTACATGGCAGTGGCAAAAGAAAGTAGCCCGTTAGAACTGCTAACCGAAATGAAGTCTGCGGCAAAACAAGTAGAGTACTTCACCACCGATGATAACCCTTGCGAAGCGCGTAACGTTATCAGCAGCATGATTGATGAAATCGACAGTGCAGAGACGTTTGATGCATTTAAAACGCTGGCAGGGAAACCTTCTCAAGCACTTAACGAACTGATTGAGGATCGTGCTCAGCTGATCAAGCACGAGCGTGAATTGCTGTTGGCTTCTGGCTACGACGCGTCTCGCATCTGATCCCTAGCAATTGCCCCAACGACAAACAGTTCTAGCGAAACATCGCGCATAAAAAAGGAGCTCACTGAGCTCCTTTTCTGTTTCTAAATCTTTGAAGATCTTAATCGCTCTATGCTTTGATGCTACAGCCCCATGTCTTCAGTGATTTCTTTAATCTGTTTCAAGTCCATCTTGTGAACTTCGATGAGTTGGTCAACTTGGCTGAGTCGTGAATTCGCTTCATCGTGTTTGTCACAGGCGTCAGATTTCACATCCCAAGACTTACCTTCTAAGAAAACATCACACTCTTTTTTAAGCGTCTCAATTTTCGGTAACAACGCTTGGCGTTCTTTTTCTAGTGACTCAAGCTCTTGTGAAATTTGCAGTTCTTTACGGAACACTTCACGTGAACGTTCAAACATGGTCGCTTGCATGTCTGCTTGACGGTTAAGTTTGTCGTTCTCGCTCTTGGTCGTGTTCAACGTTGCTTTCTGTTCTTTCACTTGAGACTCAAGCGACAAGTTCACTTTCTCCACTTCAGTCAGTTGTTCTTGAAGTGCTTTGAGTTCCGCTTTGTGCGCTTCTTCTTTCTCTGCCAACAGTGTCGCGACTTTAGCGTCGATCTCTTTATCTAAGCCCGCTTCACGTGTTTTTACTTGAGAGACCAAGTTCGTTTTGTCTTGAGCCAGTGCTTGGTACTTTTGTTCCAGCACTTGATAAGTCGACTCCCACTTGCTTGCTGTCATTGCAGAACCAGCCAATCCACCGAACGCTAAACCTAACACGGCCGCAATCGCAATATAAATGTGAGTACGCTTATCGCGCTCCTCAATGACAACTACTTCGTCTTGGTCTTCAATATTATTTTGAGAAGTCACCGTATCTTACTCCAAGGACTCTACTGGTTTGCTAGCGAGTGAGTTCCGCAATCATGATTGACGCGGTATAAATTAAGAATGCGCCGATCAAGGTAATCACGGTCGCCTTTTGGACTTTTTCATTGGTACGATAACGAAATAGCACAAACGCTACTCCAATCAATACCGCTATGGCTAACAATCTGGTCATACCGTCTCCTTGTCCAATAATAAGAACTTATCCGATTCCATAGACAGTTGCGCAAGGAATCATTGTAACCCATTTCTACGTAGCTTACGGTCAACTTAGCGTAGATTTTGAAGCGATTGCTCCCGTTTTGATCAATTTTCTGTTCTAAACTGAACAACTTATCACCAGCCTAGACAACTCTCATCAAATCCTACCATTGGTCTCTCCCCTTCCATACATACCAAGAATGACCAACATAGAGAGTTATTTGTTCAATTAATCAGCAAATCTATGAAACTAAGACAATAAAACCCGCATAATGTGTTGAAAATAAATCTTCATTTGGGTGTTGAAATGGTAACAAAACATGATAGAGTTCACACGTTAATGGTGACCAGCATCATTAACTAACCTTTACTCATTTGATTGAGTAAATGTTCCGATGAAGACTGCAGGAGAGTGGTTATTAACCAAATTTTAACATTTGGTTAGAGTAACTCGCCGAAGAATTAACTATTTCAGGTGCTACCTTGGTAGCGGGGACTGTAGTTGGAGGAACCTCTGGAGAGAACCGTTAAATCGGTCGCCGAAGGAGCAAGTCCTGCACATGTGTGCGGGGTGAAACTCTCAGGCAAAAGGACAGAGGAGTGGAAAGTAACAACCTAACTATTTGGCGTTCCCGCCTTATTTTGAATAGCATGGCTATTCGAGATCTTTGATCTCGTCCTTTCCCTCTTCTCCTTATTAGTTGTTTTATTAAGGGGAAATCATGAACGACCTACAATCTTTACTTCAAACCATTGATAACTTTGTCTGGGGTCCACCACTGCTGCTTTTGCTTGTGGGTACCGGTGTTTACTTCACTTTTAGCCTAGGCTTGATCCAATTTAAGCACCTACCAACTGCGTTAGCGATGGTATTCAGTAAAGATAAGTCATCTGATAAACAGGGTGACGTTTCTAGTTTTGCAGCGCTATGTACTGCGCTGTCTGCAACCATTGGTACAGGTAACATCGTTGGTGTTGCTACCGCAATCAAACTTGGTGGTCCTGGTGCCCTATTCTGGATGTGGCTCGCTGCCCTATTCGGTATGGCAACTAAATACGCTGAGTGTCTTCTTGCGGTGAAATACCGTCGTGTTGACGACAAAGGCCAAATGATTGGTGGTCCTATGTACTATCTGCAATATGGTGTTGGCTCGAAAGCGCTGGCTATCATGTTCGCGGTATTTGCATTGGGCGTTGCCTGTTTTGGTATCGGTACCTTCCCACAAGTGAATGCGATTCTTGATGCAAGCGAGATTTCTCTTGGTGTAAACCGTGAACTATCTGCTTTCATCCTGACACTGCTAGTGGCATTCGTTACATTGGGTGGTATCAAGTCGATTGCGAGCGTAGCAGGTAAAGTGGTTCCAGCAATGGCGCTATTTTATGTGCTAGCGTGTTTGAGTGTGATCATCATGAACGCGGACCAATTACTAAACGCAGTTGAGTTGGTGTTGGTGTCTGCATTCACTTCAACCGCAGCAACTGGTGGTTTCTTGGGTGCAAGCATTATGCTAGCAATCCAATCTGGTATCGCACGTGGTGTATTCTCAAACGAATCAGGTTTGGGTAGTGCACCAATGGCAGCCGCAGCTGCGAAAACGGATTCTTGTGTTAAACAAGGTCTGATTTCAATGACGGGTACCTTCTTCGATACCATCATCATTTGTACCATGACAGGCCTTGCTTTGATCCTTACGGGTGCATGGCAAAGTGACCTAGCAGGTGCGGCGATGACAACACACGCATTTGCCGTTGGTTTGAACGCAGAGACATTAGGCCCAATGCTGGTGTCTATCGGTCTTATGTTCTTCGCGTTTACCACCATTCTTGGCTGGAACTACTACGGTGAGCGTTGCGTTGTGTTCCTATTCGGTACCAAAGCTGTGCTTCCATACAAACTGATTTTCGTTGGTTTGGTAGCATCTGGCGCATTCCTTCACCTTGATATGATTTGGCTACTGGCTGATATCGTAAACGGTCTGATGGCAATTCCTAACCTGATTGGTTTGATTGCTCTGCGCCATGTGGTGTTGGAAGAAACAAAACTGTTCTTCAAGCCGTCATCTCAATCGGATGATTTTGATGCAGTGAAAGCATAATCCAAGCTAGAAACTTTAAGCCCGCTGACTCAGCGGGCTTTTTTATATCCCCCTTTCTTATTATTCCTTTCATTCTATTTGACACTTCACTCTTTATTTTCCACTCGGCTAATAATTCCCACCAAGTTATCAAATAATTAAACTTATAATGACATGTGTGACAATATTAAATTAAATGTCAGCATCACTGTTATTTAGTAACTCCTAAACCATATTATTGCTGTGTGATTATTTTGGTTCTTTCATTGAAGCTATATCACTAAATGAAAGATTAACATGGCACAAAGTTGATGTTTTACTATGATTATGGTTTCTTCTATCAATAGGTAGCTAACTATTAAAACCATCAAAATAAAAGTGACCTAATTTTAATTTTTATTCATATAACAGAGATGAGTGGTTTCTTTCTACTCGTCTCTTTCGCTTTATAATAAAAACAAAAATAATCGTATGATCTTATATAACCCTATTAAAAACACGCTTTCTAACAGCAATAAAACGGTAAAAATTGGGTATCGTGAATCACAAATCCTCACTTTGCTTCTCGAACATTCCCCCGCAGTTGTTGAAAAGCGAGACATTGTGCAATTTGCATGGGGGAACGAATACATTGGTGAAACTTCGTTGGCGAAGAGCATCAGTGTGCTCAGGCAGACCTTTACCAAAGTGGGGATAAAAGAGTCCCCTATCGTTACTGTCCCTAAGGTCGGGTATCGTTTAGTTGAAGGCATCTTGCTCAACGAATGCCTTGTCGCTGCGACTCCACCAGATGAAAAAGTACAACAGAAATCAGTGCAGCAGCCAACACCACCACTGCCGAACAAACATGAAACCAACTATAAAAACTTAGCGTGCTATATCGTTTCTCTGGGCATTCTATTTGCGGCCAGTCTAGTAAGTGCGAGTAAGTTTCATAGCAAATACAGTCACCCTCAACGCAACAAAGCCTTAAATGAACACACTATTGGGACACTAGAGGTATACACCGATCCCAATACGCAGTTATCAACGCACCTTGAACAGTTACTGGCTCAACATCAGTGTAATTGCGTGGTTTACATCGAGGAAAACGAGCAGTTCTCTGAGTTGTCTTGGTTGAATAAGCACACGCGAAAATCCATCAATGTGTTCTATACGGCAGGTCAGTTCGAACAAGCCTCTCAAGCGATCGGTCAGTTTATTGCGGAGGAAAGCCAATGAAGGCGTATATTGCCGTAGCCCTCTCTTGCGTGGTCTTTTTCGGCGCTTGGAAGCTACCTTGCTATCACGATACCGAAGATAAACGCTATCACCACAGTGTGGTCGATATTCTTCCTCATGAGCACACTGTTCGGATTGATGGCTTAACCCGGGTCAATCACCGCGTTATCACTCATATCGCTTCGTTACAAGACGAATCAATGTCGAACCCCATCATCCTTAGCTTTAAGGGCAAGTCACGCCCTTATTCGGATACGAGCTTGTCAGTCTCTGGCAAAATGAATCTGCTATCGGTGCAAGAAATTCGCCCTGCGTTAAATGATTCGTTTCTTTCGCCCTATCTTGTGCTAAACGATGACCCTATCTATTTTGATATCGAAGTACTGCTTCAAACTGAAACCTTCTCTCTTATCCGAGATAAACAAACTGGCCGCACTAAACTGTTGGCTAAGCGATAAACTTTTCGCTTGAAATAACCCTTTTGATATTCGCCTTGTGATGAGTGAGTTTTATTCGCTTAAAAGTCATTCATTACAGGGCTTCGCTCCCTATTACTTCATTTACTTCTAATTAAGTATGAGTAAATTTAATTATTACTAATATTTAATTCTGCATTGTTCAATTGAGAAAAACTTCTTAATTAGGTTTTACTTATATAAATTGAAGTCTAGCTTTCATTAAAATCGTATAAATCAATTTTCAAATTATTCTGACAATATTCGACTTCGTTACTGAGTAAATATTCTACGTTGCCCCTTTATGAATATGCCTTCCAGTTATTGCTCTTATTTTCAAAAGGCAATCGATTTCATTAGTTGAAAATGACAGATGCAATAATACAACCCACTGATTCGTTACAGTAATAATATTTCAACTATTTTCAGTACTATCAATCCTATCAGCATGGAACAGTAAACCTGTCCTCGAGATCGGGGCACATAAAACAAATAAAAATACAGCCATGAGGGAACGTTCATGCGAAACATCAACATTAGTTTATTGTCCGCCGCCATCCTGTCTACATTCGCAAGTGGTGTAAATGCAAAGATATATCCAGACCAAATCGTCTTCGACCAGTTAGGTGAAGATGTCTGCCGAGCAGGTTATCGTCCACTTGACCGATATGAAGCTGAAGAGCAAAAAAGTGCCCTACTTACTCGTATGGGTCAATGGCAGATCACGGGCCTCAAAGGCGATTGGGTGATCATGGGACCGGGTTATCATGGACTAATCAAACGTGATACTCCGAATGGCAAAACCTTCTGTTACCCAGACGAAGCACAATCAGAAATCCCGAACTATCCAGCTCGTGCGATTCCTGAAGGCGATGAAATCGATGTTCAATATGAGTTAGTCACCGATCGCTCTGCCTTTGTTCGCCCATTAAGTTACCTTGCGCATAATCTTGGTTACGCATGGGTTGGCGGCAACAACAGCCAATACGTGGGTGAAGACATGAAGGTTGACCGCGTGGGTGATCGCTGGGTGATTCAAGGTAACAACAGTGGCTCTTGTAGTGGTTACCGCTGTGGTGAAAAAACCAAAATCACTGTCGACAACTTTACCTACACGCTAAACGACAAAAACTTCTGGCATGGTGATGTGGTTGAATCGGATCGCGAGCTTGTTAAAACCATCACGGCTATGGCGAGAAACTACAGTAACACACCGCAGCAAATCGTAGTGGATCTGAAACTGGACGAGTCTACCAACTGGTCGAAAACCAACAGTTACGGTTTCGCTCAACAAGTGAAGACAGAAAACGAATTCAAATGGCCATTGGTTGGTAATACCAAGCTGAGTATTACGCTTGAAGCAAACCAAAGCTTCTCAAACTCAAACGGCGCATCCACCAGCGAGCAAGTGACCTTACAAGCTCGCCCAATGGTACCAGCGAACTCTGAGTTACCAGTGCGTGTTGAGTTGTACCGCTCTACTATCTCTTACCCATACCGATTCAATGCTGACGTTAGCTATGACGTGAACTTCTACGGATTCCTTCGTTGGAGTGGCAACGCATGGCATACACACCCAGACAATCGTCCATACCGAAGCCACACCTTTACCATGGGACGTGGTAGCGACAAATCGGCGGATATTCGTTACCAATGGGATCACCGCTATATTCCGGGTGAAGTGAAATGGTGGGATTGGAGTTGGGCAATCAAAGAAGCAGGATTGAGTAGTATGCAATACGCCACTGGCGCGAGCTTACGACCTTTCTACTCTTACGTATCCGGTGATTTTTATGCAGAGTCTCAATACGCAGGCACCATTGAAATTGGCCAAGCGAGTCCACTTGGAATCAGCACTCGCTCAGCGAACGATTTGCCACAAGGTAACACTCAGCGCGTGGGCGATGTGGAAGTTACCACCAACTTTGATGCTGATGAGCTAAGCGCACTTGGGTTTGAAGGTGCAGAGATGACCGTTCAGGCAGCAGACTAACTCTCAATAATAATTACAACGAATCACCAACAACTTGCCCGCGACTCCCCATCGCGGGCTTTTTTACTCATTTCAGACCACTCTTTGCTTTGAGCACTGACGAAATAAAGGAAAACGAGCTTCAGAATAAGCATTAGCAAGGAATGATTTTATGGGATGCCAACCAATTAAGTTAACAATTTGTACATAATGCCCTGATTTAGTAATTTGGGGAAAACAGTTTGCTGCCGCTTGTAAAACAACGCCAAACCAGTATCGCTTACTCAAAAGCGAAAAAGATCATCGTCTTAAATCTCAAAGGTGGCGTGGGAAAGTCGACGTTCTCTGCCAGTTTGGCTAGCAAACTCATCGGAAATGGACATACGGTAGAATTGATAGATTTCGATAAACAGCAATCTACCAACCGTTGGGCCGAGAGCATCGATGAACTACCGAATCAGAGCTATAACCCTTCCCTTCGCAGTTTGTCTAATATTGCTGTCACGCTTAAGGTCAGTAACGCGACAGATTACGTGGTGATCGACTCTCCGGCCAACTTCTCAGAGAGCGACTTAGTGCGTTACCTTAGATACGTCGATTACATAGTCATACCAATGCAACCGTCACCTATTGATTTGCATGCATCGTTGCCATTCATCAACACGCTGATCGAGAAACACATCTTTAAGTCTCGCCAAATCAAAATTGGTTTTGTCATCAACCGATGTGTTCATCAAGACGAAAGGCTCGATCGCGTTATGCGTCTTTTACGCTTCTTCCGCCAGTTCAAAACACTAGGCATAATGAGCGAGTCCGAAGTGTATCAACAACCTTTCATGAACAAAGAGTTAGTCGATGCAAGGAACGTTGACCCAATCCTGTGGGATAACGTGATTAAGTGGTTGAACTAATTACCTCGATTTCCCCAAAAAGTGCGACAAGGTAATGATAGGATCTGGCTCTTTTGATGCCGAATCACAGTAGGTAAGAAGGTAGCTATAGGTCAACATTACCCTTAGAGCCATCTCTAGACAGGAATGAAGAAGCGCACGTTCAATATCTTCAAATTGGTCATATCAGTGTTGCAAAAGTTCTTCCCACACGAATTAGACAACCCGGTTTCCGTGCCTTCTATTATCATTCCCCCCACGAACCAACGTCCAAGTAAAAATCCACCTGCAAACTAGGCGGATTTTTACTTCATTGGCATGGTTTTACACGGAGTAATAGTGCCATTCCCAGTCTTCTTTTTTGCACTCCCCTAATGGGAAGGTTTCTTGTGGAGTGATTAATTTATCTTGCGCTGCAATAGTTTGTAACTCCCACTCGCCCGATGCATGAGTTTCTTTAACAATACCAAACACCGCCTCATTACAATGCTTAAATGCTTTCACGGCTGACCAACCTTTCATCAAACCACCTGTAAATACCGCGGTAATGAGATCACCAACACCAACATAAGGTTTATATGGTAGAACCTTTGGCGCATGAGTGATATAAAACTTGTCCTCATACGCCAGCATCATAGTAAAACGATCTCTAGACTCGGGCAGTGTATGTAAATGCTTAACTAAAACAACGCTTGGTCCTTTTGTTAGCGCTACTTTACATGCTTCTATGGCATCCGTAAGTGAGTGAATCTCCATATCAACAAACTTACTCAATTCATATTGATTAGGTACAATCACATCAGCCAAAGGCATTAAAGCATGTATAAGCATTTCTTCGATGCCTTTATCGACAACACACCCTTTCTTGGGGTCGCCCATAACAGGGTCACAGATGTACATTGCCATTGGGTTGCGTGAACGAACTCCTTCAACTAGGTCAACGACAACATGACATTGTTCGGTGCTACCTTGATAACCGGAAATTACCGCACTGCAGTTACGTAACGCGTGTACTTTATCTAAGCCAATAATAAGATCGGCTAGATGATCAACGGTGTGCACCTCACCAGTCCATCCTTCTGCATATTGCGTATGATTCGAAAATTGAACAGTGTTGATAGGCCAAACTTCCAGTCCCATTCTTTGCAACGGAAATACCGCGCTACTATTTCCTGCATGACCATAAACAACATGACTTTGAATAGAAATAATCCCTCTCATATTAAAATGCTCCCATGCTCACAAGTAACTGAGAAACGATGATCAAACATCCCATAAACAAGCTAAGCATTAAACCTACTTTCCCACCCTTAACTTGATATTTACCTAACCGATTGTTGTGGTTTTCTCTTGATTTAAAAACCATTCCAACGGGAAGAAAAACGGCAAGTATTACTAAGGCGATAGCGGCATAACCTAATGCAATAATAAAACCTTCTGGATAAAAAAGTGCAAAGGCCAAAGGTGGTAAGTAGGTTAACAAAGCGACATAAAATCGATTACCTTTCAAACGTTTCTTCGTCGTATCAAGTAAGAACTCAAATAAACCTAAGCTAACTCCCAAGAACGATGTAACTAAAGCAAGGTCTGCAAACAATCCCACCACTAATGATAAACGCTCACTATTTAAAGTGGCCGATAAAGAAGCAATTAAATTGCTAAGGCTTGAGTTTTCAGTCAATTCAATTTGACTAACAACACCTAACGTACACAGAAGCCAGAATACGTAGATTACAAGTGGTGCACATGAACCTATATACATCGCAATTCTTAATTTCTCGGTTTCACCCTCAAAGTAGTTTACTATGGCAGGAATACTGCCGTGGAAACCGAATGATGTAAAAATCACCGGTAAAGCCGCAAAAACAAGGCCAGACCCCATAGGACTACTAGCAAGAAACTCACCGCTAATATTGGGCGCGAGTGACACAATAACAAATGCCATTGCAACAAGCATTAAACCAAACAAAACACGATTCACTTTATCTACTAAATGCGTCCCAACGGCTACAATCAGTGCAACTACAATCGCAAAGATAATCGCGCCCATAGTGTGATCTATTTCAATAGATAGGATGTGTGCAACCCTATCGACAAATTGCGAGCCGCCACCAGCGATATACGCCGCAGATAAAGAATAGAATAAAAACAACATAGCGACGCCAGCTATATATTTACCTTTTTCACCTAAAAATTTTTTGGCTAAAGTATGCAATGTTGCATCATGTTCTACATATTGATGAACCTCCAACATTAATAGAGACGTATAGGTCATTAATGCCCATAACATCAAAATTAATGTGAATGATATGCTAAAACCTAAACCCGCAGATACGATTGGCAAAGATAACATCCCTGCCCCGATGGATGTACCCGCAATAATAAGGCCACCACCGATTAACTTGGTAATTTTCATAATATACCTGTCTTCATGTATGGGATTAAACTTATATAATTTTAATTATTTAAATAAAAAGCCCCGTAGAACACGAGGCTTTTGTTTTATTTTTATATGTAATCAAAACGTGCATTAAAGAAACGTAATTGCTTAGGTTCATATACAAACTCTAACCCACGAATTTTGTCGCGATTTTGGTAGAGTTCAATAATTCCATCCGCAACTACATCCATATGAGCGTAGGTATATACACGACGAGGAATAGTCAAACGAACCGTTTCAAGTTTTGGTGTGTGGTTTTTACCAGTTACTACATCTCGACCCGCTGATACAATGCCGCGCTCCATACTTCGAACACCTGTTTCGACATAGATACTTGCAGCTAAGCTTTGAGAAGGTAACTGCTCTTGTGTCAGATGAGGGCAGAACAAGCGTGCATCGAGGAACACAGCGTGTCCTCCTGTAGGTTCAACGATAGGTACTCCCGCTGCGCGTAGCTTGTCACCAAGATAACGAACTTGCTTAATGCGGTGTTCGATATATTCAAATTGCATCGCTTCTCGTAGACCTCGCGCCATAGCTTCCATATCACGACCAGCAAGGCCACCATATGATGGCATACCTTCATAAACCACGACCAGCTCACGCGCTTCTGCGTATAGTTCGTCGCTATTCATACATAGAAAACCACCAATATTTACTAGACAGTCTTTCTTACCACTCATAGTACAACCGTCAGCGTAGCTAAACATTTCAAGTACAATCTCGGTGATTGTCTTATCTGCATAACCCTCTTCTTGCTCTTTGATGTAATAAGCATTTTCTACGCATCGTGTGGCATCATAGAAAACGTCAATACCATACTTATTAGTAAGTTCACGGACGTCTCGCATATTTTTCATTGATACTGGTTGGCCACCCGCTAGATTGACTGTTACTGCTAAACAAACATATGCGATATTTTCGGCACCTTGCTCATCAATTAATGATTGAAGTTTATTTAGATCAATATTACCTTTAAATGGAATATCAATTGTCGCGTCATGCGCCTCGTCAATTACAATATCTACAAACGTTGCACCATTTTTTTCTTGATGATAGCGAGTAGTAGTGAAGTACATATTACCCGCTACATACTGGCCTTCTTTGATAGCCATAATAGATAATAAGTTTTCTGCGCCACGCCCTTGGTGAGTTGGGATTATATGTTTAAAGCCAAACAATTCACGAACTGTTGCTTCTAAGTTGTGAAAGTTATCGCTTCCAGCGTAAGCCTCATCGCCGAGCATCATACCCGCCCACTGATTATCACTCATTGCACTTGTACCACTATCGGTAAGCAAATCAATATATACATCTTTGGAGTTTAGAAGAAACGTATTATATCCCGCCTCTTTCATTTTCTCTAAACGTTCTTCGCGTCCGATCATTGATACTGTTTCAACACTTTTAATACGGAATGGTTCAGCTGGATATCTTTTTGTCATGTGGATTACTCCATTATTAATGTAGAAGTCATTGGATTGATAAAGAAGGAATGATTTAAATGCTTACATCCGTTTCTCAATGCTATTTAAATTCACTTCATACTATTTGTGAATATTTAAAGGTTCGATATTAATGAATATCAATGTAAAAAAAGAGGATATATGAGTAGAAAGCTTGCTATAACTTGATTGGTAGATATGAATAACTTTATCTATTTGGTTTTTGATAGTGAATTTGTAAAAAACTAGGGAAAAATAACCTATATTTCAAAAGACAAAAAAAATATAATAATGATCTTACGCAAAGAAATACTGCGCATAAAGTGACATAGAATCGTATGCAAAAAATATCGTGTTCATTATAAATAATGAGCATATGAATCACACATTTTACTTTTTTAAAACATACCAAGATAAAATCAGAAAAGTCATACTGTAAATAATAAATTACACAATCACCATTCGGAATGCGCTATTTTCATTTTGAATGAACTAACTCTCAGCTATTCGTAGTTATCTTTACCTATTCCTAATCAACTTAACGAAGTAGATATCAGAACCCTAATATTGTCGACGAAAGTCCCAAAATAAAAAGAGACAAGCATCGGCGCTTGTCTCTTTTTGTTTCTATTCAAAGTTTCACCAGAAACTTAATCTCGCAACCATTGGTGCTCTTCACCATCACCTTGCTTGTTAAAAAAAGAAGAGTGTTGTTGCTTGAACTGGTCCGCTTTTATCTCTGAAATCGGCCATTGACTGAAGTCTTCGCGAATGAAGTCATCCTCAATACCAAACTCTAAGCTTCTTAGCTTACTGCCAACAAAGCGGTAAATGTAGCTCTCTCCCGAATCTTCACAAAGCATTGGGACATGAGACATAGGCTGACCATTTACCGAAACAGATACCCACTTGCTGCTCTCAGGCTTACACGCTTCTTGGTTAACCACATCAATCTCGAATTTATTGTCTAGTGTGGTTCCGACAAACACTGCGGTTGACTCTTTTAAGTAAACGCGGCGTAACAACAGCTGTTTAGTATCTTGCGTGCGCGTGGCTTGGATGCCATTGGAAAACGGCTCAAAGTAAGCCCAGTGCCAATCCCACCTCATTCCTTTCTCGGCGAAGTTCAACTGGGGAACCGTCTTCCATGCGACGATCCCGAGCAAGACGACGATAAATAGAACTAAAGCGATGACAATTCGAATAAGAACACGCATTAGGCTGGCTTTTCTACAAGTAGTTTAATACCAAGCGCCACAAGCACGGCACCTGTTGCTCCTTCCATCCACTTCATAAAGCTCGCGTTTTTCAGTAGCGTTTTTGCTGAGTTCAAGGCGCCAGCCAAACCACATTGCCATACCATTGCAATAATGAAGTGGATTGAAGCCATCATCATTGATTGCAACAACGGAGAACCTTCCGGGTTAACAAACTGAGGCAAGAAAGCGAGATAAAACACGGCGGTTTTTGGGTTCAATACATTAGAAAGGAAACCTTCGCGGAATGAGCGTTTGCCACTGTAAGCTTGATGCGCTTGTTCAGAAACCGCAATGCCGCCATTTTTCTTCATCAGTGCACGTAGGCTGCTCAAGCCAAGCCAAATTAAGTAAGCGGCGCCAACCATTTTTACCATTTGGAACAGTTCAGCAGATTGAGCAAGAACGGCAGAAATACCCACAGCAGAAAACAGCGCATGAACAAATAGCCCGAAACAGATCCCCAAGCTGGTTGTACAACCATCTTTAAGACCAGCGCGGCTTGTATTGCGAATCACCAATGCGGTGTCCAATCCTGGCGTGAGCGTCAAAATCGTAATGGCAATAAGAAATGCCTCAAAATTTAAAATATCCATATTCTTTTAATAAGTTGTTGTGTATCACCCATCAATACCGTCAATCCGCTTGATTCGCAAGCAACTTTTGCGGTGTGCTATACAAGTGACTGAATTTGTGCACAATAGACCTGCATTATTTGTTAATAAATAGTAAATTAGACACACTTCTCTATCGGCATTGTCTTGATGCTGCCTTTTTCTCTGCATCGGTGTCGAGAGATATGAACGTACGTTCAAGGACCCCATTTGGGGCGTTTAAGGAAAGAACATAACAAAAGAGTAGTCACATGAGCGCATTTCAAAAACTCGTCGAACATTCAAAAAAAGTCTCTAACTTTGGTCACCTATCTGCAATCGTAGGGTGGGATCAAGCTGCCGTCATGCCAGCAGGCGGTGCGGAAGCTCGCTCTAACGCGATGGCTGAACTAGAGGTGCATATGCACTCTCTTATGACTCAACCTCATTTGGGTGACCTGTTTGCTCAAGCAGAAGAAGAGTCATTATCAACGCAAGATCAAGCGGTATTGCGTGAAATGAAACGCGATTGGCAACAAGCAAACCTGCTGCCTGAATCTTTGGTGCAAGCACAGTCACTAGCAGGCTCTAAATGTGAGCATGCTTGGCGTACCCAACGTGGCAATGACGATTGGGTTGGCTTCGAAAAGAACTGGGCTGAAGTGGTTAAGCTTTCTCAAGAAGAAGCACAAATTCGCGCAGAAGCGGCTGGCACGTCACCTTACGACGCAATGCTAGAACTTTACGAACCAGGCACAACCTCTGCGTCTCTAGACGTGCTATTTGCGGACGTGAAAACCTGGCTACCATCAATGATTGATGAAGCCATCGAAAAGCAAAAAGCCAACAACATCCTGCTTCCGAACGGCCATTACCCTGCTGAAAAGCAAAAAGCACTGGGGTTGGAAGTCATGAAGCTGCTGCAATTCGACTTTGAACATGGCCGCCTTGATGAAAGCGTTCACCCATTCTGCGGCGGTGTTCCGACAGATGTTCGTATTACTACTCGCTACGATGAAAAAGAGTTCGTGCAATCATTAATGGGCATCGTGCATGAAACAGGTCACGCGCGTTATGAGCAAGGTCTTCCAAAATCGTTAGCTGGCACAATGGCTGGCCAAGCTCGTTCAATGGGCATCCACGAATCTCAATCTCTATTCTTCGAGATGCAAGTGGGTCGCAGCCAAGCATTTGTTGAGCACCTTGCTCGTCTGGCTTCTAACCATTTTGAAGGTCCTGAGTTCGCTCAAGACAACTTGTCGAAAATCTACACGCACGTAGAAAAAGGCTTTATCCGCGTTGACGCTGACGAACTGACATACCCTGCTCACGTTATCCTACGTTACGAGATTGAACGCGACCTAATGAACGGCGTGATCAAACACACTGACGTTCCAGAGCTGTGGAACGAGAAGATGAAGGCTTACTTAGGTCTGTCAACAGAAGGTAACTTCAAGAACGGTTGTATGCAGGATATCCACTGGACAGATGGCGCCTTTGGTTACTTCCCATCATACACGCTTGGCGCGATGTACGCGGCGCAGTTTATGGCAGCGATGCAGAAAACCGTGGACGTAGATGGCGCGATTCACTCTGGCGATCTGTCACCAATCTTTAATTGGTTATCAGACAACATCTGGAGCAAAGGCAGCCTGTTCTCGACCGATGATTTGGTGACGCAAGCAACAGGTGAAGTGTTAAACGCGAAGCACTTCAAAGCGCACTTGGAAAATCGTTACTTGAGTAAATAACTTTCGCCAAGTCATCACACGAAAAAAGGCTGGTTTAATACCAGCCTTTTTGTTTGCGCTAGAGTCTACTCAAAGCGCTCAGAAGCTTATAATTAAGCTAGATTACGTTTCACCGTACTCTTCATATTTTGCATGAAGTTTCTGAAGTGTGGCATGAAATCAGCGAATAACGGATGCTTGCGATCTTTCATCATCACAGGACCAAGCAGACGAAGTGCAACACCAACGCGTGTCGCATCTGCAGGTTCTAATCCGCTGCCCTGACCGATCTTATCTACGATATTAAGCATGTCTTCGCGATCTTGAACTTCAAAGCTCAAGCTTTTTGCTTCACGGCCTTCTTCTACGTTCACTTCTTCAATAGTAATGCGGTAGTGGTTGTCTTTTCTCATCTCATTTCTCCAATCAATATTCACTCGCTTTTTAGAAAGCGTTCAATCTTTGGCTTGATGGTCATGGATGTAATGGTCATCAACACCATTGCTACAGGTAACGCAGCGAAAAGTCCTTTTAACCAAGCAGATCCAAATACGGATACGTCCTCAAACCCTATGTTGTTAGCGGCAGTGATAAACGCCATAACGGATTCCATAATCAGCGCCATAAAGACACCAACCACAAGGTTTTTCTGCTTTTCACTGGCGCGGCTGAATAGTTTGCCAACCAGTTTGGTCATTAGCGTCATCATCACCATACCCGTTGGCATAAGGACAACAATCGCCATTAAGAATGAGCGCAACCAATCGCTGAAGAAAGAATCGGAATAGCCTACGTTCATGTAAGTCATTACGCCTGTCAGTGTCCCTCCCATTAGTGTCATCATCCCTAATACAACAGCAATTTTATGAATCAGTGGCGTCTTCGCCGGTTGTGTCAGTTCGTTCGACATGGTCAAGGATTCTGTCATTCAATTCTCGCTCTTGAAGTTACTCTCAATTAAGTTGATAATGTCAACTATAGTTATTTGGTTGATAATGTCAACCACTTTTGTTTGGAGTGTTACATGTCGAATCCAAAATCGCTGGATAATCTGTTCCATCTTGTGCACGTCTTAAAGCGTCAACTGCACGAGCAAATTGAGCAACTAGAACTCCCTATCGCGCCTATGCATGTGCGGGTGATAAAAATCATTAGCAAACAGTCACCATGTACGGCAATGGATGTGGTGAACTTCTTAAACCGAGATAAAGCACAAGTCACACGCTTAATTAAGACATTGATTGAAGAAGGCTTTATTGAGAAGAGACCGAATCCAGAAGATAAACGCAGCCAGTGTTTGTTGACCACCGAGAAAGGCAATGAAGTGTTGTCGAAGATCAAAGCCGTCGATGCTGAGATCTTTCAAAAGATGACGTTAAACGTGTCTGAGGAAGAGCTAGAAGCGTTCCAACTTGTCGCTGGGAAACTGGCAGAAAACCTGTCGAAAAAGCCAAGCTAAAAAACGGTAATCATTTTTGAAATCGGTTCAGCCATTATGGATTACTGGCTGAACTGATGTATAGAAAGTGCTAGCAAACTACTTCTTCTAGCGCGTGATAAACGAGCTTCCCATCAACAGTTTTGCTTTCCATTAAAGCGATAGAATAAATCGGAAGTGGTAAAGGTGATATCTCAACAGCATCAAGTGGTGCTTGTTTATCGACGTGGCGAGCAAGTGTGATGTGAGGAACATAGTCACGTGACTCCGTCACAAAGCCATGCTGTTCTAATGCCTCTATGAGTTCGTTTTGCAGTGTTGTAACCGCTAAATTATCTTTAATCCCCAACCAAGCCAGTTGCCTGCCACTTTGCCGAAATGAACCTAGGTGATCGACCGTAACCTGCTCACAACGGCAGCTAAGTTGATGAAGAATATCAATAAGACGCTGCGTTTGTTCTTCTGTCGATTCACCGATAAAAGCCAACGTAATATGAAAATTATCGACGCAAGTATAGCGCCCTTCTATCTCATGCTGTTGAAGCCTATCTTGGATCTGCTTGAGCTGTGATTTACTGCCTTTATCAAACGTGAGGGCGAAAAATAATCTCATCTAAACGCTCCTACAACCACTCTAAACCTTCATAAGGCTGATGCTTTATGCTCTCTAATCGCGAGTACAAATCACCACTGTGGATTTCTAGTTTGTGCCCATCAGGATCTAGAAGATACAGCGAATCCCCTTCACTCTTGTTCTCTTTCCATTGAGCAATATCGAACTGAATAAGCTTGTGAGAAAAGTCCGTGAAGTCTTGCTGTGAGATAGAAAAAGCGATGTGGGAGTAATCACTCTTCTCGTCTGGCTTATCGACCGATAAACAAAGCCAGAGATCACCCAAAGAAAGATACGCGCCTTGTCTCCACTTCACGTGTCCCTGAAAACCGAGCGCGTTGATATAGAAATCGAGCGAGCGCTCTAAATCACTCACCGCTATCGTAATGTGGTTCAATCCTGTCAGCATGGTTCATCCTTGATCATCAAACGTCGCTATTGTGGCAAACAATCAATCAATCAATCAATCAATCAATCAGAAATGAATCGACAGATAAAATAAAGCCCAGAACAAATGTCTGGGCTCGTAGGTTACATCGCAGGTACAAGTTGGGGTTTATACAAACAACATTCCCCATCCGGACGAGTTTTAAAGCGACGATGCAGCCACATGTACTGCCCGGGGCATGCCATGATCGACTTCTCGACAATCTTGTTTACGAACGCTGCCGCTTGGTCTGGATCGTTTTTTGGAAAGCCTTCAACTGGCGCGCTAATGGTTAAAGTGTATTGCCCATTGCTTTCACGAACCATAGTAAATGGCACAATGGCACAATCCGTAGCATCCACCAGCAAGCTGGTTCCCGTTGTTGTACAGGCACGCTTCACCGCAAACAAAGGCGCAAACGTCGATCGACGTGTGCCATAGTCGTGATCAGGAGCGTACCAAACACGCTGGCCTGTCTTTAGTGCTTCCAGCATGCCCTTTACGTTTTTGCGATCGATCAAAGTACGATTCGAGCGAGAACGTCCTTTGTATTGGAAGTAGTCAAAACATGGGTTGTTGTTTGGGCGATAAACACCAGAGCCTGACTTTTGGATCCCAAATGCTCGCGCACCAAGTTCTAGATTCATGGAATGCACCGCCAACATCAGAACACCTTTACCTTGTTGTTCTAACGCTTCGATATGTTCCATCCCTTCGATGTCTACATGTTTGCTGACACGTTTGTCTGACCAAAACCACGCCATCGCGGTTTCAAACAGTGCGATACCCGCGTTGTCGATGTTTTCTTTTATTATCGCCTCACGCTCTCGGTCGCTCATGTTAGGAAAACACAGCTCTAAATTACGTTTGATCGTGACTTGTCGTTTTTTCATTAATCGCATCGCTATGCGACCAATTCCGCTTCCGAGCGCGAGTTGTACACGAAATGGAAGGAGGCTAAGAAGGTACATGATGCTAATTATGATTAATGTGCCCCAGTAGCGAGGTGCCAAAAATTCTGCCTTGAATTTTGGTGCTTTGTGCTTATTCATGAGTGTGTCATCAGACGAATTCGTCTATAAAAATCCTTAAAAACAACGATAAATACGAAAAGTTATTATCATTGACTGTGCTTATTAAAAACTAAAGCGCGCGGAGTGTAGGGCTCTTTGATATGCTACACAATAAGAACTTTCGGAGATTGCGGGCGACTTTATCAAATCCAAGAAAAATGCCGTGATTTTCGTCGAATTGTCATAAAAACGCGACTTACTGTACTGACGATAAGCGATAGTTCCGCCGCAGCGAGTAATTGCGTTTCGAGATATGAATTTGAAAGAGTGAGCGTCCCGAGAGTGCCCTTCTCGTCTATCGCCCAATAAAAGGAAAAAGGGAGCGAAAAGGTCCCCTTGTTGCGTCAGTTTTTAAGCACGCTTTGTTCTAATAAACCATCTTCAACCAGATCAGTAAGAATGACTTTAGTTCTTTCTCTGAACAGATCACGCAGTAATCTTACGGTTGGCGTAATTGATTGTCTGCTCGGACAAATCAGCCACAGTTCCGTTGGTGTCGGCTTGTATTCACTCATGACATTCACTACGTTGCCTTTGAGCAAATCTTGCGACATATCCAAACACGATTTGATAGCCAAGCCCTTTCCAGAGACACACCAACGTCGGACTAAATCGCCGTCATTGGAAGCTCGATTGCCTTTGAGTTTGACCTTGTGTTCACTACCACCGTCACTGAATCCCCAAACATCGTGCAACGTATCGTGAAGTTGATACAATAAACCATTATGTTCGATTAAGTCTTGTGGATGCTTAGGCGTTCCATGTTCCGCAAGATATTCTGGTGTTGCGCATAATAACCTTGGCACATTGCATATTTTAAACCCGTACATGCTGGAATCTGTCGGGGCACCGTAACGCAGGGCCATATCGACAGAGTCTCGATAGAAGTCCACGTTGCTATCACTGATGTTGCTTCTCAGCGTCACCTGCGGATAACTGTCCATAAACTCATCGAGCCAAGGAGTAACTAAGTTTCGTCCTAAATCGGAAGAAAGTGCGATTCGCACTTCCCCATCAATAATGTCGAGATCTTCACGCATGTTCTGTTTCGCGTGCTCTAACAGTTCGAGTGCTTTTTCACACTGAGGAAGATAACGCTCACCCGCACTGGATAAACGCAAATGGCGCGTGGTTCGCACAAACAACTCAGCCCCTAAAGAAGCCTCTACTCTTTTTACGGCCGCGCTAGCCGTGGCGGTTCTCATATCTAATGCGGTCGCGGCTCCTGTAATGCTACGAAACTCAGCGACTTTGAGCACTACTTGAAGATCTTCAAGCAACATATTATCTATTCCTATTTGATAATCTCTTGATGATTATAAAGCTTTAGAAGAGATAAGGTTGTTTGAAATCTCACATTCAAAAAACGACAAAGGGAGCACTTGGCTCCCCTATCATTAGATTCTTAGGATGTTATTTCTCAATCGCATGCGCAAATTCGTTCGCAAAGTCATTGAAGTTACGTGCTGGTTTTCCAGTCACTCGCTCAACGGTGTCTGTCACTTCTGTGTAAGCTCCTGTCCCAAACCAAGCCATGATTTCAGCCAACGCATTAGCGAACCATTCATCCATTCCTGCTTCTTTCATCGCTGCGGCGGCGTCTTGTTCAGAAACAGCCACATATTCGATTTGCTTGCCTGACGCTTGAGAGATCACTTCGGCTTGCTGTGCAAAAGTCAGTGCTTCAGGGCCAGAAAGTAAATAGGTTTGGCCATCGTGACCTTCTCCGATAAGCGATTCAACAATCACTGCCGCCACATCGCGAATATCCACCACGCTTTGTTTTGCATCACCAAGCGGTAAGAAGAATTTACCCATTGCATTAATGGTCGCTAAGCTACCGTAGAGGTTCTGGAAAAAAGAGTTAGGCTGAATAATGGTCCAAGCTAAGCCCGATGCTTTGACTAAATCATCGGTGACTACATGGGTACGAATGATTTCTGAACCCGCATCACTCTTAGCCCCCATGCCCGATAGCTTAACAACGTGCTCAACATTTGCTGCTTTTGCCGCCGCAATGACGTTCTCCACCCAGAGCTTGTTGTCTTGATGAATCGGCATAGAGACGTAAATACGTTTTACACCCCGCATCGCTTTTTCCATCGCAGCAACGTCGGTAAAGTCACCCTCACGAACTTGTTCTGGCAGAAGATTCATGGTTGCTGTTGAGTTGGCATTTCTTACCATGACACCAAAATCTGCGCCTGTTTGTTGTAGTTGACGAACCACTTCTGAGCCTGTGTTACCTGTTGCGCCTAAAACTAGAATGTCCATGATGTTCTCCTACCGAGATTGAGCGTATGTTCTGTGTTTGCAGCATGCCGCTGCGGTATGGAGTAACTTTAGTTAATCCCGTAAAAATTGACTAGATAGTTAATCTGGGCTTCACTATCCCATATTCGGGATGAAGACAAATAGAGTTAACATGAAAGAGATATCAGCCTTGCCTTTATTTGCGCGCGTCATTGAGCTCAATAGCTTTGCTGAAGCGGCAAGGCAACTCAATGTGCCGACAACAACCGTGAGTAGGAAGATTCAGCAGTTGGAAGCAGAGCTTGGCGGCAAGTTGATCAATCGCTCCACTCGATCACTGTCACTCACTGAACTCGGACAACAAGTCCTGCCCAAAGCTCAGTTAATCTCAGATACGGTCAGCGAGCTTTATCATGAAGCGGAAGATGCCGCGAGCAAGCCGATTGGCACACTCAATATTACTGCGCCTCGTGCACTCAGTCAGAATCTACTCGCCTCCCTATTTGCAGAATTTCAAGCACGCTATCCAACGATTAAGATCAACCTTGCTTCGTCGAATCGATATCAAGATATGACGAAGCAGAGTTTGGACTTCGCCTTTCGTTTAGGCCCATTGAACGACTCTTCTTTGGTGGCAATTTCGCTCTCTCCCGTGAAGTATGTTTTGGCCATTTCAAATGCTCTGGCTAACGCTCTCCCCAAGTTCGAACACCCGCGTCAATTGAATGCAGCGCCGTGCATCCGCAATCACGTGGAAGGATACTTTTTACCTTGGCGATTTAGCCTGAAAGATGAAGTGATAGAAGTGACCGGAGCTGGCAGCGTCACAGCCGATGATTTCTTTGTTAGCAAACAACTTTGCTTAGACGGTGCAGGCGTTTGTTATCTGCCAAAGTCTATGCTCTACCAAGAATTGCAAACCCAACAGCTTACGGTGATTTTGGATGATTGGATCCCTCAAGATAAAACCATGCTCTTGGTATATCAGGACAGAAAACACTTACCGCAGAAGTCGCAATTGTTTATCGATTTTATAAGAGAGAAAAAGTCTTATATCGAAGCGTTTTTATCCGGTCAAAACTGACGATGACGTCGCACTCTAATCGTTTGTTTTTCAACACATGCGGGTGTAAAGTCTCGCCATAATAGCTATGAGACATTCTCTTTAATTGGAACAAGTATGAACTTCGACACCTTGTTGGCGTTTGGCGGCATCGTTTTCTTTCTGGCTGTGATACCCGGCCCTAACGCTTTGCTGATTTTGTTTACAGCCCTGACGCAAAGCCGCCGCTTCGCGATAGCCAATATCCTTGGCGTGGCGCTAGGCTTTCTGATCCATGCGTTTGTATCGGCGAAAGGTTTAAGCCTGCTGCTTTCTCAGTCCGCGTTAGCATTTAATATTTTAAAGTGGATGGGTGTCGCTTACTTGGTATGGCTGGGGATCAATAACTTGAAAAGCGGCCTTAAGTTGGCAGACCAAAAGCTAAAGCTCGACCGCAAGATAGAAGAGCAGACGCTGAAACAAGCCTTTGCGAAAGGATTACTGACCAATCTTCTGAACCCAAAAATCGTGTTGTTTTACCTATCTATCTTCCCTCAGTTTGTGCAACCTGAACACATTCTGGAGCAAAGTATGATGTTGGGTGCGCTACAGGCAAGCATTGTCGCGAGTTGGTTTTTGTTTGTGATCTTCTTTGCTACCAAAGTGAAGGCACTGCTCACGTCTTCCAAAACCAGTAAGTGGCTGAACTACGTGAGTGGTGGGCTGTTTATCTTCTTTGGTATTGGTTTAGCCAACACCCGTTTTTAGCCCCCAATGACAGACACAAAAAACACGCTCTAGGGCGTGTTTTTTAATACTGTTCTGTTAGCCAAAAACTGCGGCCAATACTAAGATCCCGACAAATAGCACCGCCACCAATCCCAGCAGATAAGAGAGTTTTCCGGTGCCACCTTTTGGCGCTTGATTACAACATCCCATGGTTTTCTCCACTTTCTAAATCACTCTAACCGCTCTCAATCTAGACCTTCCCCTAAGGTCAGAGTCAAACTATGGCGTATTTCGACCAAATTTCTAGGATTCTGGTAATAAATAATTCGCTATAAACACATTTCTTAATATGCATTTTTTAACGCAATCTTGCGTTTTTTGACCAGAGCAAACGTTTAAATTGATTACGATTAAACCACTGAGATTTCGGTTCATTTTTGAGTAAATACATACCATTTTTGGCTATATACCGGCAGATTCGTGCAGCCCTACAATACGCCCGTCTTACTTGTAGCACGCGGGTTCTCCGTCCGAGACACGTGGCTCAATCATTAAAGGTATCGAATGAGCAATATCGCCAAATCCGCCGTCAAACTCAGTGTCTTTTCTGTCATCATGATTACGGTTACTTCCGTCGACAGCATAAGGAACATTCCGGGTGCCGCCTTATTTGGTAGTCACGCCATCTCTTTCTTCTTACTGGCAGGTCTTTGCTTCTTCGTCCCTACGGCATTAGTGTGTGCAGAATTGAGTACCACCTACCCGCAACAAGGTGGTGTGTATTTGTGGGGTAAAGAAACGTTAGGTCCAAACTTTGGCTTTGCGACCGTGTGGTATCAGTATGCTGAGAACATCGTGTACTACCCACCTCTCATCTCGTTTATCGTCGCAACCGGTGCGTATCCTTTCTTCCCTGAACTAGCCCAGAACAACATCTTCATGTTGATCATGATTAACGTGATTTTCTGGGCGCTGACTTTGGTGAATATCTTTGGCCTGCGTTTGTCTTCGCTCATTACCAATGTGTTCGGTACGCTTGGGCTTATCTTTCCTATCCTGCTGATCATCGGCCTAGGTGGCTACTGGGCGTACACCAATCCAAGTGAATCGCATATTTCACTTAGTCACGCATCTGACTGGTTGCCTGATTTCTCACAAGATGGCATTGGTGCTGGATTTACCGCGGTTGTGCTTTCTCTAACAGGGCTTGAAATCACCACCTCTTACGCGAGTGAAGTCGATAACCCACAAAAGACTTATCCAAAAGCACTTATTGCTTCAACCGTGTTGATTCTGGTCTCTCTAACCGCGTGTTCGCTTTCGATCTCTTCCGTAGTATCGAGCGATCATTCAAGCCTAAGCGAAGGGGTTATTTTGGCGTTCAAGGCGTTCTTCGATGATTTGAACATGTCATTCATGCTGCCAGTTATCGCGCTTGCGATTGTATTTGGTAGCTTGGCGAGCCTGAATAACTGGATCATTGCACCAACTAAGAGCTTACATGTCGCTGCGAAAGACCATTTCATGCCGTTGACATTATCAAAAGAGAACAAGAACCAAGCACCAGTTCCACTTCTGTTGCTGCAAGGTGCGATTGTAAGTGTGCTTTCTTTGGTGTTCATCTTGGTACCAAACGTGAACCAAGGTATGTGGCTGTTGAATATTCTGATGACTCAACTCTACATGGTGATGTACATCTGTATCTTCGTCAGCTTCTTGGTTTCACGTCGTAAACACGCAGATATTGAACGTCCGTTCCGCGTACCTGGTGGCAAGTTCGGTATGATGTTGGTGGCGACGCTAGGCTTGGTTAGCTGTCTGGTGACCATCTTCGTTTCATTCGATGTGCCAGCGGGTATTAGTGCTCAAACAGGCGCCTCTGCTTTGATTCTTGGCTTTATCGCCTTCAGTTTGCCAGCAATTGGTGCCGTAATGTACCGCAACCGTAAGCGTCGCCGAGAAGGCCAATTGATTGAGGCGATGGCGAATTAATCGCATCCATGTCTCTTTTACATAGCCAGAAAATGTTTCTGCAGATAGCAAAAAACCGCGAACTATTCGCGGCTTTTTGTTGGTAAATCTATGGATTAATGACCGACGGTCTTAGACAGCAAGTTCACAATCATAACGCCAGTAAGAATGAAACCAATACCAACGAGTGCAGCAAGGTCGAGTTTTTGTCCGTATAGGAAGTAACCAACAGCAGCCACAAGTACAATCCCCGCCCCGCTCCAGATCGCATATACAATGCCAACTGGCATGCTTTTTACGGTCACAGACAGTAGGAAGAAAGCGATACCATAGCCGATGATAACCACGGTGCTCGGCATCAATTTAGTAAACTGTTCTGTCTTTGGAATAGAAGAAGTCGCAATCACCTCACACACGATAGCAATAGACAGCGCAACCAGTGGAGGCATAGAAACAAGCATTTTGAACATAAGGCAAACAACGCTCAATTAACCTGAACTCGATGACATATCGAATCTCTGAGCGGCGCATTATAATCAAAATCCGTCAGTACGCTATAAAAAGTGATGCAACTCACATTTACACCAGCGTAATAATCGCAGTTAGAAGTCGGTCTCTTCCAAATTGATCACGCAGGCAGACGCGTCATTTCTGGCTGTGAGTAACGAATCTGGGTCCGCATACACGATGTTGTCCAACCCTAACTTTTGCATATCATCAATGTGATACATCCAAGCTGCATTGCTGGTATCACAACCTGCTTTGTGTAATTTTTCACGTTTGTTCAAGTGTCCAAACATGGTGATCTTTGGATTTACCGCCACCAGCGCAAAAAAGGCTTCTTCGTGCTGACGCCACAAACTTAAGGATTGATGCCATTGTTCGAGTTCTTGTTGATCAAAGCCATCGGTGTCCCATTCATCTTGCATCGCGCCACCAAACCAAAGCACTTCTGAGCCTTTCATAACCAAAGTACTCGGTGCCGCTGTTAAAACATAGTTCGCACAGGCAGAAGCGCACGTTCCATTGACGATTAAATGAACCTGATTGTTGTAAACCCAGCGTCCTAGTTCCATCGCTGGTCGATACTCGCCTGAGTCGCTGTCTATCATCAAGGCAACAACACCATGCGGTTGAACGTTGGCAAGCTCGATGGCTTCTCGCACGCTCTCCGCGGTTATTTCGCCATTAAAGTAAAGTGTTCGCCCTTCCATGTAGATATCATCAGATAAACTGCACGCTGATAACCCAGTGAGCGTGAGTGCACCTAGCCACTTTCGCATATCTCTCTCCATGATCTTCATTCCAAAACTCGACATCCAACTTCAAATGAGTATTGAACAAGTTGAATAAAAACGACGGAGAAAGTGGCACATTTTTGACCAACGTCAAAATATGCACATTGTTACTTATAACCTATTATTTTTTAGCGAATGGCGATTTAAATTGCACTAACGTGGGGGGGATGAAAGATATCAAGAACTTAGCTCGGATGACTCCCAAACCATAATGATAGTCTGGACTCCGTTGTGAGAAGTGTTATGCAGAGGACGGAAACCGTATTTCAGATACAAGGCTTCATTATGCGGCTCGCATTGCAGAAACAATTTTGGAATGCCAAGTTGAAACACGTGATTTTGTGCACGAACGACCAGCGCAGCAGCATAACCTTTACCTCGTGATGAGGCATCGACGTAGACTCCACCTAACCAGTGCTCATACTCAGGGAAATGAATGTTCTCTCGGATCTTGAGTTCAGCGACTGCTACAAGGTCATTGTTTTCGTCATGAACCACAAATGAAAGTGGAAATGCATGGCGGCTATTGGCTTTGAGTAAAACCTTCTCGCGAACTTGAGCGGGCGTCACACCAGGAACAGTGTAAGCCCACTCATCAAAGTACCATTGTGCAATAAGATCAGACTCATGGGGGAAGTCAGCGAGAAAGTGAATTTGGAATGCCCTTTCTGCCACTATTAATAGCCACCATCTGCACTATCGACCACAGTCGCTTCATTGCCAACATCCGCTTTGGCATGGTTAAAATGATGCTGCTGTGAAAGCTCAAAGTAGATGTGCATATCAATCGGTTCTGGTGTGTTGAGAAGCATTTTGCCAACCTCCCGTTGGAAATGGCCGTAATTGCCAAGCTCCTCTGTTAAACCTAACTGCTCATAGCTTGCCAAGCTGGTGAACATACCGTAAGCGTATTGATAACGCGTCATGTCTTCCAACTTGTCGTGCCCAAGTTCGGCCAACGCTTGGTCGACTTCGTCTGGCAGATAAACGTCCTTATCGCCAAACTCCCTAAGCAAGACGTTAGGAACTTGATGTGCAATGCTCTGAATGGTCTCTTTTCTTTTAAACATACCGAACATAATGTCCTCCACTGACGATGATTTTCCATACAACGTATTTAAGTACGTGCTGGCGAGCCAATTAGTGTCTTTATTGGTATTAAGGCTCAAAATTTATACTAACTCGATCTCATAATTCTCTTCAAACGCTACCGTATTCGTTACACAAAAATGTACTCAGAAATCTTGCCGCAATCACAATTGCAGAGCGTCAGTTTGAGTCGACAATTCATACCAATTGAGCAATAACCCCGAATCAATTTGGATTTTCAATGGAATCTAAAAAGTGTTTCGATTCCGCTCTCTCTTATCGAAATGACCAGACTGCATTAAGCTAAATTTCATCGGCTAACGTGCAATCAAGGAGCATACCGTGACTTACTATTCAGTATTAGATGTAACCCCTACAGCCCAAGACTGGGTACCTGCTTATGTCAGCGTCTCGAACGCACTGGTGGAAAAACACGGTGGCAAGTACATCGCACGAACTAACGTGCACGAACGACTAGAAGGCAATGGTGAAGCACCGGCGCTTCGCATCATCATCGAATGGCCTTCTCGCCAAGCAGCACTCGACTTTATGAATGACCCAGAGTATGTACCTCACCTAAACGCTAGAACCGCAGGTTCAATCAGTAATCACTACTTGATCGAAGGTAATGACCAACTGGCATAAGACACATAAAAAAAAGCCCAGCGAACGCTGGGCTTTTTCCGGTTTATATCAACAAGGTGAGTTTTCACTGCATCAACAGAAATAGTTTCAATATCATTATATTATTCCTGCTATCACCTTTTAATAAACCACCTACACTAACTGACGTGTTAATGAATGATGCATAATGTATGAATCTCAATCATCAAAATAGATACAACGTTAAGAATCAAAAGCTTTGTCATTGATATGTTTATATCTCAGAACTAACTTACAAGCCTATATTTTATTTCTAATTTAATCTTATCAATGTTTGTTCGTTTTAAATCACATAATATCTAAGTAGAGTTCTTATCTAAGGCTCATTCTAATTGTGATATAAGAGCATTGAAAACGGTGTCTAACGACGTAAGTAGGTCAACCTGAGTAGCTTGTGATGACAAGACAACCGTTCACCTGCCTCTAGAGACTCACTTGCCTTGGAAGATTCTCTAACCAACACTGATTAGGCTTCGAGAAAACTCGGCACTCTCTAGCTACTCAACTTACTAGTAAGATCATTATTCGGCTTTTTCCTACAATAACTTTTAGGGGGTGTTATTTTCTATAAATTCAAACTTTAAATTATTGTTTCATTAATTTCAATCTTACACAGTCAAATTCCAGTTATTACAAGTTAGTTGTTAGCATATCATTCGATAAAAGACAAAGTAACTTGTCATAACCTTTAACAAGGCATCACATAAAAACAAGAGTTAGAATATAATCCAACTAAATTAAATGAATTAATAATTTTAATTATCTTACATCGGCATAATTTAACCTTCCGGATTATTAGCGCAATCAAGTATTCACTTACTGAAAATAAGTGATTGGAATATTTAAAATTAGAACAGCTCGACTTAGGTTTTTTATTCTAAAGAGTGCCATTTTCATATGTAGAGTCCCTTTGGTGTGTTTGGCTCCTGTGTGAGATGAAAGTAGGAACAAAAGAAATCCCGTTCAAAGTCACATTTCATGTCGACATCCGTCAGTAATTACGTTAGCTTTAGAAGTATAGACGTCTAAAAAGTTAAGCTTAGGGAGAGAAAGCCGTGCCAATTAGAATTCCAGATCAGTTACCCGCTAGCGATGTATTAAGGACAGAGAACATCTTTGTGATGAGCGAAAGTCGAGCGGCGAGTCAGGAAATCCGTCCATTGCGAGTGCTTATTCTCAATTTGATGCCAAAGAAGATTGAGACAGAAACTCAGTTTCTTCGCCTACTTTCTAATAGCCCACTTCAAGTGAACGTGGAACTGTTACGAATCGATAATCGCCCAAGTAAGAACACACCAACGGAGCACCTAGACACATTTTATCGTCAATTTGAAATGGTAAAAGGCAAGAACTTCGATGGCCTTATCATTACTGGTGCTCCATTAGGTTTGGTCCAATTTGAAGATGTGATTTATTGGGATCACTTGAAGACCATTATGGAGTGGGCAAAAGATCACGTCACGTCCACACTTTATGTTTGCTGGGCTGCACAAGCAGGTTTGAAGCTTCTATACAACCTGCCAAAGAAAACACGCAAAGAAAAGCTATCAGGCGTGTACCATCACTCTATCCATCATCAGTACCACCCTCTTCTGCGTGGTTTCGATGATACGTTCTTAGCACCACATTCTCGTTATGCAGATTTCTCGCCGGAGTTTTTAGAAGAACATACGGACCTCGATATTCTCGCAACGTCCGATGTCGCGGGTGTTTATCTAGCAACCACAAAAGACAAGCGTAATGTGTTTGTCACTGGTCACCCAGAATATGACTCTCACACACTCCATAACGAATACATTCGAGATTTGGGCGAAGGGATGGAACCTGCTATTCCAATCAATTACTACCCGAATAACAACCCAGACAATCCACCTTGTGCGAGTTGGCGCAGCCATGGACACTTGCTGTTCTCTAACTGGTTGAACTATTGCGTTTACCAACAAACTCCGTACGATCTGGATCATTTCAGCGAAGACGCCTTCACTAAAGACGACTAACTGCCTGAATTTAGAGTGTGAACTAAGCCGCCAACTGGCGGCTTTTTTGTATCAGTTTGCTAACCTGATCGCATAGTATTTTTTCCCCAATAGGCTTTTGCATCGTAATTCATATCATGCTGTGTGAATCAGGGATGTGGGGCATAGATATGAAGCTTGGAAAACTCGGTGCATTAGTGTTAGCAAGCCAGCTAGGTTTAGTTGGGTGTGTCACCGTCAATGAAGATGGAAACAGTCCAGTTGTGAAAGCCGATCCGGTTTCTATGGCAGAGTCACGAATCGCTCTCGGTCTCGGCTATTTAGAGAGTGGCAGTATGATCCGAGCACACGATAATCTGCAGCAAGCCCTTACCCACGCACCTAGCTACTATCGAGCACAACTTTCGATGGCGCATTACTACGAAACCGTAGGTGAAGATTCAAAAGCAGCACAGATGTACAAACGCTCTCTTCGCCAGCATCCCAAAAATGGTAACGTACTGAACAATTACGGCACCTTCCTGTGTAAACAAGGCGAATACAGCCAAGCAGATAAAATGTTCAATCGTGCGATCGAGCAACCTTACTATTACCTTATCCCTGCTAGTTACGAGAACGCCGGATTTTGTGCACTAAAGTCGAATCAAGCTGAAAAGGCAAAGTATTACTTCGCTCGAGCTATCGACCATGACCCTCACCGTCCTAAATCTATCCTTCAGTTAGCTAAGTTAGAGATCGACAGCGGAAACTACACCGATGCACGTATTCGCTTGATGCGCTTTAACCAAATGTACGGAGTCAAGAAACCCTCTCTCCGCCTAATGGTGGAACTAGAACGCGCTGCCGGCAATGAAGCCTTAGAGCGAAAGTATCAGTACCAACTCGATCAAATTTCTTAACTCTATAAACTCAAAGAGTCGACCACAAAGCGTCGACTCTCGTCATGCTCGGACTGTTTGCCTAGCATTCTTCTGTCGTTTAATGCTTTTCTGAAACCACTTTCAATCGTCTAAAATTACAGAAGTGTCATCGTGAATTTTCGCGTCAAAAATAGCACTAACTTGCTATTTATTAATGAATTTTTAGATTTAACTAAATTAGCAAACTGAATTTTTACTCTAATTTATATGACACCAATCACACTAATTTGCTTAGTGTTTGCACAGCAACGAACAAGATCTATACATTCGAGTGGCTTATAGGCAATTTATTAAAAACAATTCAAATCTATAAATGTCACAGAAATAAGGAAATTTATGTTGAAGTATAAGAACACAGCGTTGGTGGCAACTCTCCCTCTTCTATTGTTACAAGGCTGTGGAGGCGGCGGTGACAATGGAAATAGCTCTAGCACTGCAGTCGGCAATAACATAACCTGGTCAGCAGGAGACTTCTCTACCCCGGCTAGCGAGTTTGCGAATAAATGTAGCATCGCTAGAACAGGTATTGACCCATACACAGGGGATTATTATCCAGACCAAACAGGTTCAGCACTGCAAGAAAAAATGTTCTTACGTGCCTTCAGTAATGATACCTATCTTTGGTATGACGAGATCCCAGATATCAACCCGGACAACTTCCCTACCGTTGCGGCTTATTTTGATTCGCTGGTAACGACAGAAAGAACGGCTTCTGGCCAATACAAGGATCGATTCCACTTCACTCGCTCTTACGACGATTTCATGAAATCACAACAAGCGGGTCTTGTTGCTGGTTTCGGCTTTAACTGGAAATTCGTTCAAAGCTATGAACCGCGAGAAATCATCATTTCTTACACAGAAGATAACTCTCCAGCCTCTTCAAATGGCGTTGCTCGAGGCGACAAGCTATTGAAAATCAATGATGTTGATGTTGTGAACACCTCTTCGAGCTCTGAGATTGATTTCATCAACAATACGCTTTTCTCTCCTACGCTAGGTCAAAACTACACCTTCACGTTCGAAACCGTTGATGGCGCTCCGAAAGTGGTGACTCTGACATCGGCAGATGTCGCAACCAGCCCAGTTCGTAATGTAAAAGTCATCGACAACAACGGAACAAAAGTCGGTTACATGCAATACAACGCTTTTGAAGTGACTGCGCAACAGCCACTTATCGATGCGTTTAATCAGCTGTCAGCGGCAAACGTTGAAGAGATCGTGATGGATTTACGCTACAACGGTGGTGGTTTAGTTTGGCAGTCTGCGCAAGTCGGCTACATGTTGGCTGGCACACATTCTAATGCCACTTTCGCTGAGCTGATTTACAACGACAAGATCATGAACTCTGGCAAGGTAGAAAATAACGTTTATAACTTTGTCGATACTGAAATTGATTGGGGTAAAGGTATCTTGACTGACATTGCCCTACCAACATTAAGTGCGAAACGCGTTTACGTTCTAACGACTGACAACACCGCGTCCTCAAGTGAACTTCTCATCAATGGTCTTCGTGGTATTGATGTCGAAGTGGTTCAAATTGGTACCACGACAACGGGTAAGCCATACGGCTTCTCGCCAGAGCAAAACTGCGGCAACATGTACTACACCATTCAATTTAAGTCTTCGAATGCTAAAGGATTTGGCGACTTTGCCGATGGCTTTACACCTACAGCAAAAAGTCTAGTATCGTCTAATATTGGTATAGATGACAAAGTGGAAGGCTGTGTTGTGGCAGATGACTTAACCAAACCATTGGGTAACAGCTCTGAAGGCATGCTATCTGCAGCGCTAAACTACATGAACACAGGAACTTGTCCTCCTGCGCCTGCCGTGGCGGCAGCTCCAAGAGCGATGCCTATGCTAGGTGGCACTCCACTTGATAAAGGGATTGATCCACTTCGACAAGAGGCTATTCATGTCAAAATTAACTAGAACAAAAGCAATAATTACCGGAGCGGGTATCAGCGTGATGCTAATGGGTTGCTCTTCTTCAGGTCACGGCGATGATGCAGTCAATGCACTAAGCATTAAAACGTCTGCAGACACAGTGACTGAGATCCAACAAGCAATCACGACAATTCAAGGCAACCAAGTGCCGCCAAAAATTGCGTCAAATACCTTCGAAACAAACTCACATTTGTTGATCGTTTCTGGGCAATTGATGGAGAGTTACAACATGCCATTGAACGGCGCAGAAACAGAGTTGCCCGATCAATACACCTTGCAACTTCGTGAAGAGGAATGTGGCGTTTATTACGAGAAAGACGACAAGTTTGTCCCTCTAACCAACATACAATGCCGACCTAATCCGATTCAGGACTAAACAAAAAGCCCGCCGTTACTTTATTCAAAATAACGGCGGGCTTTTCTCATTGTTCGTATTCAAATCAAACAAAACCTTACGATTCGAACGACTCAGTCTAAAGCCATATTATAAGAAGTGGAACGTCACGTTACCTGTGATGCTACTTACTGTATCGCTGTCCCCATCGATATCAACCCCAAACGCTTGATAACTTGCACCGACAGAAATGTTGTCTAACAAGAAGTATTCCGCGCCAACACCGTACATATAAGACACGCCATCATCTTTGTCCAAGCTACTCAGATTACCATTGTATTCGACGTTAAACGCGTTAATACCACCTTTCGCGTAAACGTGCAGAGGACCAAAGTCGATACTTGGCTTTGCGGCTAAGTAGAAAGAAGAGAAATCTACATCACCTCGGTTACCAGCAAGATTTAAATCCACTTGGCCATGGTTGAAATAGCCCACTTCAATACCAATCAGCGGCAAGATCCCCGTACCAACATGAATGCCATAAGTGGTGTCGTTTTCGCTATCGATGTCTGATTGACCAATTTGACCACCAGCATAAAGCCAAGAGTCAGCAAGTGCAGATGTTGAGCATAGCGCCAAAGCCAATAACGAGAGTTTTGTTTTCATAGTTATACCTTTCCTGTTCGATTCCTGAACGGAACATCACGCGAACTGCATCGCGTTCCTTATGTATCTAGGTAAATACTATATTCAAAAAGTGGCATGTTTTAAGAACAAGAAATGAATAATTTCTGTTCAATGTCTATTTGTGTGATTTACAGACAAAAAAACACCGGCGCGTTGCCGGTGTTTATCAAATAAATCTTCGAAATGTTCGACGATTATAGGAAGTGTAGTGTCGCGTTTAGAGAGAACGTACCGATGTCGTCTTTGCCCGCTGTGTAGTTCATGTAGCTTGCGCCAACAGACATAGGGCCGAAAATGAAGTATTCCGCACCTACACCGTACATTAGATCCACATCATCGTCGTCTTTGCCGCCAGAAACTTTCTTATCCCACTGGTGGATACCGCCTTTCGCGTAAACATGCAGAGGACCGAAGTCGATGCTTGGTTTAAGCGCAGCGTAGTAAGAAGTCAGTTTAGTTTCTTGACCAGCGATCTTGAATTCACCGTGTTGAGTAACACCCGCTTCGATACCGATGATTGGCAGAATACCTGTACCTACGTGTACAGAGTAAGACGTGTCTGTTTCGCCTTTGTAGTCAGACTGACCTACAGAAGCACCACCATAAATCCATGAATCTGCCATTGCTGCAGAAGAAGCACTTAGAAGTGCCACTGCCAATAGAGTTTTCTTCATCATCAACCTTTACTCTTTATTATTACCCACTTCTGCATCAAGCAGAGGTGGGTACTGCAAACACAAGGGAGGCGAACCATTGCCTCCCTTGTGACTTAAAATCACTTGTGGGTGAATAACTGCAATTACTGTACCAATCGAGCTTGCCACTGGACAAACCATTGATTACTCAGCAAACCCCACAAGAAAAAAACTGCCGCTATTGTACCGATCGATTAGCAAGCATCAATCGCATTTTTGATACGTTTATCAGAAACTGGGTACGGAGTCCCCAATTGTTGAGCAAAGAAGCTCACTCGAAGCTCTTCGATCATCCAACGGATCTCTTTTACGTTCTCAGGAATCACCATGCCTTTCGGAATTTTGTTGAGCAGCTCTTTGTAGTCGCTCGTCACGGATTCCACTTTCAGCATGTGCAAACGGTCTTTGTTTGGATCGATCGGCAGCTTCTCCATACGACGCTCAATCGCACGCATGTAGCGAAGAATATCTGGCAGGCGTTTCCAGCCACATTCTGTCGCGAAGCCCTTGAAGATCAACCCTTCGACTTGTGCTTTGATGTCCGATAACGCGAACGCCATGGTGAAATCGATCTTACCTTTCAACTTCTTATTGATGTTGAAAGCGGTCGTCAGGATAGTTTCCACTTGCTGTGCAATGTCCACCACCGTATCACCAAGCTCAGCACGAACGTGTTCTTTCAGTGCATCAAACTTCTCTGGCTCCCAAACCAAACCGCCCTGCTCTTCGATAAGCTTATCGACACCACACGCGATACAGTCATCAATCAGATCCAGCACCTTACCGTAAGGGTTAAAGTACAGGCCCAACTTCGACTTGTTCGGTAAGTTAGAGTGCAGGTATTTAATTGGCGACGGCACGTTCAGCAAAATCAGACGACGCTGACCCGCTTGCATTGCCGTGACCTGCTCGTATTCGGTCTCGTACAGTTTGATTTCAACGCTGTCTTTGGCATCCACAATCGCTGGGTACGCTTTAACGTCGTAACCACCGCGTTTTTGTTGGTATACCTTAGGCAGTTCGCCAAAGCTCCACGTATGCAGACCTTCTTGCTCGATGTCGTCATCCGCAACTTTTGAAAGGGTTTCTTGAACTTTGTCTTTCAAGCTCTCTTTCAATTCATGAAGGTCTTTGTTTTCCTTCAACTTGCGATTTCTATGGTCAACCGCGCGGAAAGTCACCTTCAAGTGCTCCGGAATTTGATCCATATTCCAATCTTCGCGCAGAACTTCCACACCCGTCATTCGACGCAGTTCTTTCTCTAATGAGTCCAGTAGCGGCGCTTCCATAGGTGTTGCACGAGCTAAGAAAGCATCAGCGTAGTTTGGCGCTGGAACAAAGTTCTTACGTACTGTCTTCGGCAGCGATTTAATCAAGCTCACTACAAGCTCATGGCGCAGACCTGGGATCTGCCAGTCAAAACCCGCAGGCTCGACTTGGTTCAAGATCGGCAGCGGCAGGTGTACCGTCACACCGTCACTGTCATCACCCGGCTCAAACTGGTAACTCAGCTTAAGTTTCAGGTTGTTTTGATGCCAGAAGTTCGGGTAATCCAAATCGGTAACGTGGCTTGCATCGCCCTTGAACAGCATCTCTTTTTCGAAGTTCAACAGCTCTTTGTTGTCTTTCGATGCTTTCTTCCACCATGTATCGAAGTGTTTACCAGAGACTACTTCAGTGCCAACGCGTTGGTCGTAGAAATCAAACAGTTCATCGTCATCCACCAAGATGTCACGACGACGAGATTTGTGTTCAAGTTCTTCCACTTCTTGAAGAAGCTTACGGTTTTGCTTAAAGAACGCGTGCTTGGTTTCCCACTCACCTTCCACCAGCGCACTACGAATGAACAGCTCACGACTGACGGTTGGATCGATACTGCCGTAGTTCACCAAACGCTTCGGTACAATTGGCACGCCGTAAAGCATCACTTTCTCGTGTGCCATGACTGCTGCACGTTTCTTCGACCAATGCGGCTCGCTGTAGCTGCGCTTAATCAAGTGCTTCGCTAATGGTTCAATCCACTCAGGCTGAATCTTAGCGATGATGCGACCCCAAAGTTTTGAGGTTTCCACCAATTCAGCAGACATGATCCACTTAGGCTGTTTCTTGAATAGACCTGATGCAGGGAAGATATGGAAACGAGCGTTACGCGCGCCTTGGTATTCATTCTTCTCTTGGTCTTTCATACCGATGTGTGACAACAAACCGACTAGGATTGAACTGTGTACGCCATGGTAAGACGCAGGCTCATCGTTCAGTTTGAATTCCATTTCACGCATCGACTGGTGAATTTGGAAGTACACATCTTGCCACTCACGCACGCGCAAGTAGTTCAAGTAATCTTGTTTACATTGCTTGCGGAACTGGTTGCCCGTTAGCGCTTTTTGCTGCTTCTGGATGTAGTTCCACAGGTTCACAAACGTCAGAAAATCTGAGTCTTCATGGAAGAAACGTTTGTGTTTGTCATCTGATGATTGCTGCTTGTCACTTGGACGCTCGCGCGGGTCTTGAATCGACAATGCCGCAGCGATGATCATCACTTCTTTCAATGCGCCTTGCTTTGGTGATTCCAATACCATACGTGCTAAACGTGGGTCGATTGGAAGACGTGCAAGTTGACGACCAATGCTGGTTAGGCGTTTCTTCGATTCTTTCGCATCAGAATTGATTGCACCCAACTCTTCTAGAAGGCGAACACCGTCTTGAATGTTACGTTTGTCAGGCGCTTCTACAAATGGGAAAGCTTGAATATCGCCTAAACCAAGTGCGGTCATCTGCAAGATAACCGACGCTAGGTTGGTGCGCAGGATCTCAGGATCGGTAAACTCCGGACGTGACTCAAAATCTTCCTCTGAGTACAGGCGGATACAGATACCCTCTTCCACACGACCACAACGACCTTTACGCTGGTTCGCACTCGCCTGAGAAACTGGCTCGATTGGAAGACGCTGAACCTTAGTTCGATAACTGTAACGGCTGATACGCGCCGTACCTGGGTCGATAACGTACTTGATGCCCGGAACCGTCAACGACGTTTCCGCTACGTTGGTTGCCAGTACAATGCGGCGACCAGCATGAGGTTGGAAAATCTTGTTCTGCTCACCCGCCGACAAACGCGCGTAAAGCGGCACAATTTCCGTGCTCTTCAGATTACGTTTAGACAGTGCATCAGCGGTATCGCGGATTTCACGCTCACCGTTCATGAAGATCAGGATGTCACCTAAGCCTTCATCGCACAGTTCGTCTACCGCTTCGAAGATACCTTCAAGTTGGTCACGATCATTATCGTCATCACCACTTAGTGGGCGGTAACGCGTTTCTACTGGGTAAGTACGACCTGACACTTCAATGATTGGGGCATTGTTGAAGTGTTTTGAAAAACGCTCAGGGTCGATGGTTGCCGACGTGATGATCACTTTCAGATCAGGACGACGTGGTAGCAACTCTTTTAAGTAACCCAAGATGAAATCGATGTTAAGGCTGCGCTCGTGCGCTTCATCGATAATGATGGTGTCGTATTGGTTCAAGAAGCGGTCATGCTGAATTTCAGCCAGCAAGATACCGTCCGTCATCAATTTGATTTGGGTGTTTTCAGAGATCTGATCGTTGAATCGAACCTTGTAACCGACAAACTCACCAAGCTTGGTTTCCATCTCTTCAGCAATACGGTTTGCAACCGAACGCGCCGCAAGACGACGAGGCTGAGTATGACCAATCAGACCGAATTTACCGCGACCAAGCTCAGCACAGATTTTTGGTAGCTGAGTGGTTTTACCTGAACCGGTCTCACCCGCAACGATAACCACTTGGTTTTCTTCGATCGCTTTCGCAATGTCGTCGCGTTTTTGGCTGACTGGCAGAATTTCAGGGTATTCAATCGTTGGTTTGTAGCTACTACGTTGCTCCACAACCATCATGGATTTGGCGATGTCTAATGCGATTTCATCAAACACAGCGTTACGCGCTGCGTCTTTTTTGATTTTGCTTGCACCAGAGATTCGTTTACTCAAGCGGAAGCGGTCACGCATCATGCACTGGTTAAGCGCCTTGCGCAGTGACGCCGCGTTGTTTACTTGAGCCTGAGGCGCAGCATTCTGAGAAGCTTGTGCTTGAGATGCATTAGCCTGCTTCGCTTTGGCATTTTGCGCACCATTTGACGGTGTCGCTTGCTCTTCAGCGGGATTCTTTTTTTGGGGCTGTGACGAAGTCAAAGCGTTTCCTATTCTTTTCATTACATAAAACTGCGCGGATTGTAGCACATAAGGGCTAGAACAAGATAACGGAAAGCAGCTTCAAGCAATCATTCAATTTTTTCGAACAACTTAAGCGAATCCATCGGGTTTTGAGTCGCTGAGCATTGCCTATAATGCATCACATAGCCGAAAGCACTTATTAAAGGAAATCCATATGTCTCGTGTACTAGCTCTTAAATCAAGCATCCTTGGCGATTACTCTCAATCAAACAAACTGGTTGAAGACTTCATCAAAAATGTAGACCAAGATAAGCTAACTGTTCGTGACTTAGCTGCAAATCCACTGCCAGTTTTAGACTTTTCCGTTGCGACAGCACTACGTGCAACAGAAGATCTTTCACAAGATCAACAAGCGGTGGTTGACCTATCTGACACGCTAATTGAAGAAATCAAAGCAGCAGATACTTTGGTTATCGCAGCACCAATGTACAACTTTACGATTCCAACTCAGCTGAAAAACTGGATTGATTTGATTGCTCGTGCAGGCGTGACATTCAAATACACAGAAAACGGCGTTCAAGGCCTGATTGAAGGTAAGAAGGCAATCGTAGTCACCACTCGTGGCGGTCTTCATAAAGACTCACCAACCGACAGCATGACACCATACTTACGCACAGTATTGGGCTTTGTTGGTATCACGGATGTAGAGTTTGTTTACGCAGAAGCGCTAAACATGGGTGATGACGCAGCAGCGAAAGGCATTTCAGACGCGCAAAGCCAATTGGCAACCTTGGCGTAAGATTGAATAGAATTGAATACAAACAAAAAGGGATTGGTTTTCGCCAATCCCTTTTTTATCGTTTTAAGTCAAAGCTGATCATGCTGTTATAGCAGCTTTGCGCGCATTGTCCGCAACCTTTGCATTTGGCAGCGTCAATTTTAGGTTTGAAATCGTCTTGCCATTGCAAAGCATCATATGGGCAACTGTCCTCGCAACTACCGCAATAACCGTATAAGTTTTCGCAACTGTTCGAGATAGTTGCTACCAAGCCTGTAGACTCTGTTTGGTTTGAAAGCGCTAATGTAGGGCACGCCGACTTACACGCGCCGCATAAATCACATGCCGAGTAACTGATGTCTAACGCGGCAACGCCATCAACCATTTCTATGATTTGGCTCGGACATGCAGAAGCGCACTTTCCGCATCCATCACAAAGCCGAGTGAACATAGACTCTTCCACCGCATACGGCGGTCTCGCTTTAACACGAGGCTCTTGAGCTTGTTCCACTGGCGCGCTACGGAACGAAAACAGACGTCGCTTGCTTAGGTCAACCGATTCAGACTGGCGCATCCGAGTAATCTCTTTTTGCTGGTATAACGACTTGGTATTGCTCACTCAAGGATTGAAGTAATTCTTCCGTAAGGTTCGACAGTTTTGAGTAAGGCGTGAGAGTCACCGCTTTTTTGAAGCGCTTGTTGAAAAAGCCAAACCACGTCATCAAGTGTTCGCGTAGCATTTCAGCCGCCAGTTTTTGCTGTTCAGTTTCAATCAACATGCCTAACACCATCAGCATCAAGCCGATCTGGTCTTCTGGCTCACGTTGGTCAGATTCCAAAGCAAAACCACAACGCTGCAAGAAGTAACGATATTCAATGGTTGATTCACCAAACAACACCGCCTCTTTATCTAGATACGCCGAACCCCAAGGTGGCGCTGGCATCTCGCCAATACCGGCAAACATGCGATCGTGCTCCATTTGCAGTGCCTCTTCGCTCTCGTTTTGAAAGCTGCGCAGCATGTCATTGAGCGCTTCGATTGGCGTATCAGTATTGCTCAGCAACGTATCGAGATTTGCCGCCGGGTAATCTTTTGGCTGGTAGTAAAACAGTGCACCAAACAGCTTAAGAACGATGCTGGTATCTTGTGGTTCAAGTTGAGAAATTTGCATGAAGTACCTTTGATGACTGGTGTTTTTATTCTTCGATTAAGTAAAACGGAAAAGAGGTGGGACGAACACTCGCCCCACTCTGCTAATTGTTATCAGTACAAATAATGGTTATCAGCACAAATAACGGCTATCAGTACAGACCAGATGTAAAGTGCATGCCGTAGAACACATTGCGACCCAGAATCTCTGCGACGAACAATGCAACGAATGCCACGATAACCAGCAAGTTCTTCTGACGACCTTCTGCGGTAAACAACTCAGCGAATACCCAAAGAGCAGCAGCAACCACAAGCAACAACACATGACCAGCAACATAGCCAGATAGCATGGTGATTTGATCCAAGCCACTGTGAATCGCCGTTGAGATACCTGCAAAGTAAATGGTCTGCATTACTGAGAACGCTAGGTTCAGCGCAATCAAGCTCACACCAGCCCACATTAGGCGACGATTGGTTTTCTCAGCCGTCACGTCCAATACGTTGATCAGCGTGTAACCAAACATCAGACCCGAAGTCACGACCGTGAACCAAAACGCAACCGTGGTCATTGGTGAGTACCATGCTGGTACCGTTTCGATTTGGTAAACATTTGCCATCGCGAACATGAAAATCACGCCAACCGCGATAGACACCCAGTTCACGATTTTACGAACGCCTTCGCTACCGATTTTTAGAATCGTCAGCAACCAGTACAAACCCGCTAGAGACAGAAAGCTTGCACCCGTTAAGATCTCGTTAGATAGCGCCGCACTACCAACACGGTTTAATGCGTTGAAGGCACGAAGCGGGCTACCTAAGTGAGTGGTTGAGAACAAGAAACCCAATCCCATTACAACCAAAATAGCGAAACGTGCGATGTTCATACGAGGTTCTGTCACGCGTGGTGGCTTGCCGAACTTCTCGAACGCATTAACCGTTAGGTGTGCGCCAACCGCTGTTTGAGCAAGAACCGTAAAGGCAACTAATGGTGCTTCGTATAACATTATTTCACCTCTCTTGGATTCTGTAGGAAACCAGTGCGGTCATTGGTTGGACGACCATTTGGATTTAGCTTCACGATCAGGTTCGGGCTCGTAATGCGAGAATCTGGCAATGGTGCGACATCCGCGTTTGAACCGTATTTCGCGCGTAGTTCATCAATTGGACCAAACTCAATCGCACGTAGTGGACAGCTATCAACACACACTGGCATTAGACCTTCTGCAACACGTTCGTAACAGCCATCACACTTAGTCATGTGACCTTTTTCTTCGCTGTATTGAGGTGCGCCGTAAGGACATGCCATGTGACAAGATTTACAGCCGATACACACGCTTTCATCGACAACAACAAAGCCGTCTTCTTCACGCTTGTGCATTGCACCTGATGGACAAACCTTGGTACACGCAGGGTTAGTACAGTGGTTACAAGAGATCGATAGGTAGTACGCGAACACGTTTTGACGGAACGCGCCGTTTTCTTCTGTCCAGTTGCCGCCTACGTATTCGTAAACACGACGGAAGTTACGGTCGATACCCAGATCTTTGTTGTCTTTACAAGAGAGCTGACATGTTTTGCAGCCAGTACATTTGCTTGAATCAATGTAAAAGCCATACTGCTTCGCTGTGCTCATTATTTAGCCCCCATTTTCTTAATTAGCGTCACTTCAACGAGGTTGGTATGGCTCGGGTTCGATTTAGCCAACGGGCTTGGACGTTGTGTCGTCAGTACGTTGATTGAACCCGCTTGGTCAACACCTTTACCATTTGGTGAGTACCATGCGCCCTCACCTAAGCCAACGATGTGTGGCATGATGCGTGGGGTTACTTTTACACGAACGTTCATTTCACCGAACTTGCTGCGTACACTAACCAAGTCACCGTTATCGATGTTGCGTGACGCTGCATCAATCGGGTTGATCCAAAGTTCCTGTGGTGCCGCTGCTTTTAGGATGTCGACGTTACCGTACGTAGAGTGCGCACGAGCTTTGTAGTGGAAACCTGTTAACTGAAGTGGGTACTCTTTACGATCAGGAGAATCCCAGCCATTAAACGTCGAAACGTATTCTGGTAATGGCTTGATAGATTCATCTTCGTCCAATTCCCATTCTTCGTTGATCTTCGCTAACGTCTCTGAGTAGATTTCAATCTTGCCTGATGGCGATGGTAATGGGTTCGCTTCTGGGTCACGACGGAAGTCTTCGTACGCCACGTGTGGACGGTCGAACTGCTTCTTGTAGATACCCTGCTTTCTCATCTCATCGTAAGACGGCAAGTTTGGATCGTTGTTTTGTTTAACGGTCTGAGCGTACATCCATTGCAGCCACTCTTCTTGAGTGCGACCTTCAGTAAACTCATCAAACACGCCCATGCGTTTCGCCACACCAGACATGATGTCGTAGATAGGTTTGCATTCGAAACGAGGTTGAATCGCTTGGCTTGCAAAGATGAAGTAAGGCATTGATGCAGCTGCACCATCCATACAGAAATCCGATTGCTCTGACGTTGTACAGTCTGGCAGTACGATATCGGCATACTTCGCAGAAGACGTCATGTGGTTATCGATCACCACAATCATTTCACACGCTTTTTCATCTTGAAGAATTTCGTGTGTGCGGTTGATGTCTGAGTGTTGGTTAATCAGACAGTTACCTGCATAGTTCCAGATGAACTTGATGTTGTTTTGTAGCTTCTGAACGCCTTTAATGCCGTCGGTCAGATCTGTCATTTCCGTACCGCGGTAAATCGCGTCTGTCCAAAGGAACATTGGGATAGAAGCGCTGATTGGGTTTGGCACTTTCGGGAAGCGTTGGAATGGGTATGAGTGGTTACCTTCACGAGCACCAGTACCACCACCTTGCAAGCCAACTTGACCACGTAGCAGTGACAACATCATTACCGCTTTACATGCTTGCTCACCATTTGCTGAGCGTTGTAGACCCCAACCTTGGGTAATGTAGATACGTTTTGCATCGCCGATTTCACGCGCAAGCTTCAAAATCACATCTGCTGGAATGCCCGTGATAGGCTGTGCCCACTCTGGCGTTTTCTCGATACCATCTGGGCCAGTGCCCATAATGTAATCTTTGTAGCTGCCGTTTTCTGGCGCTGATGCAGGAAGCGTTTTACGGTCGTAACCCACACAGTAGCGATCAAGGAAGTCTTGATCGACTTTGTCTTCCGTAATCAATACATGGGCGATGGCTGCAATTAAAGCTGCATCTGTACCGTGCTTGATAGGAATCCATTGGTCTTCACGGCCAGCTGCGGTGTCGGTGTAACGAGGGTCGATACAAATCGTGCGAGTGTGACTGATGTTTTTCGCATCCACATAGTTGTGAACCTGACCACCACCCGACATACGGGTTTCTGCTGGGTTGTTACCAAACATCAGACATAGGTCTGCATTTTGAACATCGTCAATCGAGTTGTTATCAACGAACGAACCGTAGAAGTACTCCGACATACATTCGATGTTTGCTGCAGAGTAGTCACCGTAGTGATTTAGGTAACCACCACAAAGGTTCATCATACGAGCAACCAATGTCGCGCTCGGATCCCAACTCTTAGTCACTGTGCCACCAAGCGTACCTGTACCGTAGTTTAGGTACACCGCATCATTACCGTGGTCTTTAATAATGCGTTTTAGGTTATCACCAATGAGGTCAAAGGCTTCGTCCCAAGTGATGCGTTTGAACTTACCTTCACCACGCTTACCAACACGAAGAAGTGGGTATTTCAAACGGTCTGGCGAGTAAACACGGCGACGCATAGAGCGACCACGCAAACAAGCGCGAACTTGGTGATTGTGGTTGTAAACATCATCACCCGTGTTATCGGTTTCTACCCATTTGATTTCACCGTCGACCACGTGCATACGAAGCGGACAACGAGAACCACAGTTTACGGTACATGCCGACCAGACAATTTTTTCGTTTGGTTTTGCTGGTGTTTCTTTGGCAACCGCTTTAGTTGCAAACGGGAGAGAAAGCGCGTTTCCTGCTAACGCCAAAGCGCCAAGTGCAGAGCCGCCCTTTAAAGCATCACGCCGAGTAATATTAAACTTACCATTTTGACTCATGGTTTTTTCCTAAATTACGTTTTTGAATTTGGTCGTGGCGCTTAATTAATAGCTTTAAGTGGGGAAAGAACACTCGTTAGAAATAAAAGACATAGAGATTGTATTTTCAAAATAGGCATTCATTGAAAATATCTAATTTCGCTTTAATTAATACACAAGGCAAATCAAAGCAACATTTCTACAAAACCATCAATTAAGCTAGATAGCACAAGCCTTGAGCAACTAAGGCATGGCCACCCGCCACTATTAATATCCTTGTAGATTTAAGGGGTGATAATCTTGACCACAGTCAATTATTAAAAAATACAAAATGCAATCTTATATTTCATTTCAACGTTTTATATGAATAAAATATTAATAGGTCAGAGAGGTGTCAATTCAATTAAATATTAGAATAGTTTTTAAATTGAATAGATAATAAATACGAATACAGAAGAATAGAAATAAGAATAATTACCAATTAAATACAAAAATGGCAAGCTTGGTAGCATTGCCATTTTGATTTAAACAACGATGTTATTCTGAACGGTCTAACTCAGCAGTCTTGGTTACTTAAGCTGAACCGTAACTTGGCTAGTCGCTAAGCTATCCCCACCGACATACACACCTAATTCTCCCGTTTCGTACATGAAACTGCCCTGCTGACCATAAAACTTCAGTTCATTTGCAGAGACGGTAATCCTAAGCGTTTTTTTCTCGTGCGCGGCAAGCGAACATTTAACAAATGCCTTTAGCTCTCTTTCAGGTCGAGTTGTCGATGACACTTTACGCGATATGTAACACTGGACTATCTCCTGACCATCGACAGTTGAAGTGTTTTCAACCTCAACATCGACAACCAGATCCTGCCCTTCCCTGATTTCAGGTGTTATGCAGGTGAGATCGTTGTATCTAAACTGCGAGTAACTTAATCCAAATCCAAATGGGTAGAGCGGTGTATCCTTCTCATTTTTGTACGGCATGTACTCTTGATACGCTCTCATTTTACCAATGGTCTTGCGAGCATAATACATCGGGATCTGCCCGGTGCTTCTTGGCACTGTCATGGTCAACTTACCACTTGGGTTTCTATGCCCAAACAGTAAATTACCCAATGCAGCCCCTACCTCAGTGCCACTCTGCCACGCATAAACAAGTGCATTAGCATATTGTTCGGTCTTCGGCGATGGCACCGGTCGACCGGTACACTGCACGACAACAAGTGGCTTCCCAGTTTGCCCAATCGCTTCAATCAATTCTTCTTGACCAGGAGGTAAAACAAGCTCCGCAACATTCCTCGCCTCACCAGTTCTACGATGACTCTCACCAACACACAAAACCACCACATCAGCACGATGCGCGCACTCCACCATATCATCGCTGAATGCCTCAGAATCAGTCAAAATAACGTTTTCCGGTGCTGCAGCTTCAATGCCTTTTACTATCGAAACAACATCATTTGCTTTGCCATCCAAACACCAAGATCCCAAATGCTGTCGCTGCGAATGTGCATGAGGACCAATGACCGCTACCTTTAGCCCTTGAGTTGGGAGAGGCAGTAAGCTGGACTCATTTTTGAGCAACACCATGCTCTCTTCGGCAAGTTGCTGCGCTTTCTGTTTGTGGCTTTGTTTCCCAAGCACCGTTGTATGTTTTTCCGGATCAACATAAGGCTGTTCAAATAGCCCCGCTCGAAACTTAGTCAGTAAGACTCGATACACCGCTTCATCGACCCACTCAGCAGCCTCTGGCTGACGTTGAATGAAGCCTGCAAGCGTGTCTTCATACGCTTCATTCGTCATCGCCATGTCTACACCGGCTCCCAAAGCTTGCAATGCTGCATCGCACGGATCTTTCGCCACACGGAAGTAGGCTAAGTCAGAAATTGAACCCCAATCGCTCACCACCATGCCATCAAAACGCTGCTCTTCTTTAAGCCAGTTTCTGATCAATGGTTGAGAGCCGGTCACCGGAGTGCCACCGAGGTCATTAAACCCTGACATCACGGTTGCTACACCTGCTTTCACAGCCGCAGAAAATGGCGGTAGATGAACGTTGTGCAATGTATTTAGGCTTAACTCAGTTGTATCGTAGTCTCGCCCACCTTCTGATGCACCATAGCCGACGAAGTGCTTCGCGCACGCAACAAGCTTGTCTGGGTGAGCAGGATCATCACCTTGAAAACCATTAATCACCGCTCGAGCAAACTGACTGGTTAAGTACGGGTCTTCACCAGAGCTTTCAATAACCCTGCCCCAACGAGGGTCACGGACAATATCCAGCATGGGAGCAAACGTCCAATTGATGCCTAAAGAGGCGGCTTCCGCGGCAATACATCCATAAGCCTCTTCAACTAAATTGGGGTTCCACGAGCACGACTGAGCAAGCGGTATTGGTAACACCGTCTTTTGCCCGTAAATCACATCACGGGCAAAGATTATAGGAATACCGAGACGGCTCTCTTCAACGGCAACTTTTTGGATTTCATTGAGCTGATGCGGATCGACCGATTCACCCGGCGCATTGCCGGCCCATGCGGTATCGGCAAGAATACGCGAACCATAAGCGCCTTTTGCCACCTTGTTAAGGTAGTCCGATTTGTTTTGTTCATACTCAAGCATTGGAGACTGGCAGAGTTGGCCGATCTTTTCCTCTAATGTCATGTGTGACAACAAATCTTGCGCTCTGTCTTCACATGTTGCTGAGGTGTCTTTGTATAATGTCATCCGCTACTACCTATATCTCTCTTTGTTTGTAACGTGGGAAAGCTTCGCTCAGAAACTCCGTCATCTCTTCGTACAAGGCAATATCACCAGATTGCTTCGCCAAGAACCTCAACTGATCCGCCGCGGTAGGTACATAACGTGAATCGAGCTGAACGTATATCTCGATGAATTCCATCAGTTGTTGCTTGTTTAATTGCTCAATGATCAGCTTGGGCCTTTCCAAAGATTGATAATAAGCATCGGGTCTTGGACCCAAAGTCGAGCTGCGCCAGGTATCGAGTACCTGTTGGTAGCCGCCAAAGTATTCGTCTTCAATTCTCAACTCTAACTTGTTCATCCCTTTTAAAGCAGTGATCAAGTTTCCTTTCGAATACTGTTCCTCTGCGTAAGCGAAGTACTTCTCTGAGAGAGAATACGCCTTCATCCACGCAGAACCGTAAGCGATGAGGATGACAGACACGAGTGCAAGGAATTTCATTCTTGTAGACACTTTCATTACTTCACCCCTACCCCAGTAAATGCCTTAATAAAGTTCTTCTGAAGACAGAAGAAGACAATGACAACAGGCACCGCAATCATGGTCGTCATGGCCCACAGTTGCTCTAGGTTGGTTCCCGGAACTTCTGTTTTGAAGTTGTATAGTGCTAATTGGAGCGTCATTAACGAGTCATCTCGAACGTACAGCAGTGGCCCCATGAAATCGTTCCAAGCACCCATGAAAGTTAATATGCCGACAGTCGCGAGCGCAGGTCGCATCATAGGAAGAATGATCTTGAAGAAAATACGAAGTTCGCTTGCACCATCAATTCGAGCGGCTTCCAAATAAGCGTTATCGATCTGCTTCATAAATTGCACCATCAGGAAGATGTTGTAAGCACTGATCGCCCCCGGAATGATTAACACGCGATACGTATTAATCCAGTTCCACTCGTACATCATCATGTAGGTTGGAATGGTGAACAAAATCGCCGGAATCATCATCGAACCCAGAATCACCTTAAGCCAGAACTCGCGCCCCGGTAGGTTTGTCTTCACAATCGAATAGGCCACCATAGAAGAGAACAGCGTGTTTAAGAAGGTCACCGTTACCGAGATAAAAATCGTATTGAAGAACACTCTTCCTAAGTTGACCGAATCAAACACCTTGATGTAACCCGCGAAAGACCACTCTTTCGGCAAGCTATTTGGACTGTGCATGATTTCTGGCCCAGTTTTAAAAGAGTTGATCACCATGTAAAAGAACGGATACAACACGATAATAGTGGCAACGAAAAGTGTGCCATAAATAAGTAAGTTTCTTTTTCTATCAGCGTTCATGATTAATCTTCCTTACTGGTGATCTTTAACTGCATCATGGTCAGCAGGTAAATAACGCAAGCGAGCATCAAGCCAATGGTTGAGGCTTCACCCATCTTCATTTGCTCGAAGCCAGTTTGGTAAAGGTATAGAACCGGAGTCAGTGCCGATTGATACGGCCCGCCATTCAAATCAAAGTTCATGAAGACTTCGATAAACATCTGTAAACCATTGATAATGTTCATGGTCATAACAAAAATGATTTGTGGCATGATCATCGGTAGCGTGATTTTCTTGGTTTTACGCCACCACGACGCACCATCAATATCTGCCGCTTCAAACAAAGACTTGTCGATACTTGCAATACCACCGAGGAAGATGATCATTTGAACACCAAACCACTTCCATGCACTAAATACAGCGATGATTGGCATTGGTAACCACTCTTCAAACTTCCAGAACACGGGCTCAGACAGCAAACTGCTGCTCACCATGGTGTTTTGGATCGGCCCTGATGGCCCAGAAACAAAGTCGAAGATGATCATTGCAACAGTAATAGACGTCACAACCGGAATAAACATGATGGTTCTGAATAAGCTCGATAGAAATTTGATTTCATTGAGTAACAGTGCGAGCCCCAAGCCAATCACAAAGCTCAATGAGACAAAGATGACTTGGTTAAACACCACGTTAAACAGTGACTTCCAGAACAGGAAATCGGTTACAACGGTAATCCAGTTCGTTAATCCGATGAACTTGGTGTTTTCTGGCATTAAGATATTGACGCTCAAAAAACTACTTTCAAAAGATAGAAAGAATGGATAAATCAAAAAGACGGCGAAATACACTATCCAAGGAGCGAGGAATAGGTAGCCTGTTATGAGGTTATTTTTTTTCATAGTTCCACTTAGACCTATCACGTTATTCATGGATTAACTGTTCGGCTTGCTTGGTCGCAGCTTCTACGGCTTCTTCAGGCGACAAATCTTGCTTAACGACCGCCTTTGAGTATTGCTCTAGAATGATGCTCGCCATATCTGAAGCCAGTGCAAACGGCTCGTTTAGCTTCGCATTTGGCAGTTGTTCAACAAACGGTTTCGCTTCAGGAGTGTTGTAATACGGTCTCTCTTTCAGGGCAGAAAGAGTCGGTAGTTGCCCTAGCGCCATGTTCGCTTTGTGGTTGAACTCCTCTTCCATCATCAGTTGCAAAAACGCCCAAGATAGTTGCTCTTTCTCGACGCTATTTTTGAAGATCATCAACGCACGACCATCTAGAGTGGAGTAAGACGTGGCGCCTTCTTTTAGGGTTGGGATCGGTGCTAAGCCAACATCCTCACCCACCACCATAGGCTTGCCTGCTGCTTCGGTCAGGTTCGCTTTCCAGCCAAAACCGAACTGTGGCCACATGCCAATGGTGCGAGAGAAAAAGTTCTTCTCCATCGTAAGTGGTGCAAACTGCTGAGCTTTCGCCATGGTGTCAAAGAAGAGTGCTAGCTGAGCTTCTTCTTTGTCGAAGACAGGATTGGTGCCAAAACGATTAAGCAAGCCGTACTGACCGTCGTTAAAGTTGTAATACATTTGAGCTAGCATGCTCCAGTACCAACTTCCCCATGACAGCGCTTCATTCCAGAAAACTGTGCCATACACAGGGCTTCCGTCAGCACGCGGTGGAAGTTGGCTGATCTTCTCAGCCGCATGTAAAAACTCGTCCCACGTTTTTGGTGGATTATTTGGGTCTAGCCCCGCTTCAACAAACAACTCTTTGTTGTACAGCATGAGCGTTGTTGTCGCATTCCATGGAATGTAATAGCTTCGACCATAGTTTTTCTCCATAAATACTGGATCAATCCGTTCCGCAAGCTCCTCAAAACCATCGAACTGCTCAAGGTAGGCAAGCTTACCCATTTTGGCGTATTTGGCGGGCTGGTAACCAAAGACCCCAGCATAAAGGTTAGGAACATCCCCCGCGGCCATACGGGTTTCAAGGTTGTCATCGTTGGATACAACGACATCAACATCTGGGTATCGTTCTTTGAACTCAGGAACAAGCTCGGAGCGGACAAAGTCCATGTAGTTCCCGACCGGGGTCATGACTTCAATTCGGGTATTTTCTGCGAGTGCTACTTGCGAACTCAGCGCAAGCACACATCCAATCAACCACTTTTTCATAACTATCCTACAGAGTTTCACGTAAAATTAATGACGTTGGCAAAATCGTTAATGCCTTTAGGCTTTCCGGCTTTTCATCAAGCGCGCTGATCAAGGTTGATGCAGCCAGTTCTCCCATCCCTTCTTTTTCGTGGGTTATCGTGGACAAACTCGGGATCATTAACTCTGCCATTCGTATATCGTCAAAACCGACGAGCTTCATTTCTGAAGGGATGTCTATGTCATATCGTTTTGCCGCGCGAATAATGCCAATCGCCATCTCATCGTTGGCTGCAAATACTGCATCAGGTCTTCTTCCTTGTTCGAACAACTCACTCATTTGCTTATAGGCAGTCTTTTCTGTGAAATCGCTACGAATTAAATGGTGATTGCGAACAGGAATGTTGAAATAGCCCAATGCGGAGATATAACCATCCAGTCGTTTCTGACTGTCATAGGAGTCATCAGGACCAGTAAAAAAGTAAATGTCCTGGCATCCTTTCAGCACCAACTCTTTAGTCGCACTAAACGCACCACCAAAGTTATCAATCAAGATGTTGTAGACATGAGGAGCGGTGAGCTCTCGGTCTAAGACGACCATTGGAAAGTCAGGGCCGGCAACAGAAGCTAGGAAGTCACTATCGAATGAGTTGGTCAGAATAATGGCACCATCCACCACACGATCACGGATGTATTTGTGCGCGGTTGAGTTTTCATTACCGTACATACTACAGGCAACCAAATCGTAGCCTTTTTGATGACATACCTTTTCGATACCTTTCACTAACTCGCTGTAAATAGGACCAAACCAGTAGTTCAAAAACAGCCCTACTGCGTAGCTTCTACGCTGCTTAAGTTGCTTAGCATTCGTATTGGCTACGTAGTTCATTTCATTTGCAATATTAAGGACATGTTGTCGTGTTTTTTCACTGACACGATTACAGCCATTCATAGCGTACGATACCGTCGCAATAGAAACATTGGCTTTTTTAGCGACATCTTTTATGGTCACTTTCATTGACGTCTTTTCCTTTTGAGGCATAGCTCTCTCACATCCAACACTTGGTTTACTTCACGTCGGTTTAATAAGGGCTCCATTATAGAGCCCTATTGGGTTTAGAGCGTGATATACAGAGTGTTGTTTTCACTCTCCAATCGTGTCTCTAGCCATTTGCGCGAGATACGTGCACCACCAGTGCGGTAGCGGTTTTCCGATAATTCAAACGGAACCACCTCACCGTTCAGGATGATCGCTTTCGGTGTATGCGTCGCTTCTTGTAAATCAATCACTAACTTGACCGGTTTGCCATCAAGCTCGAACTGAACATTGGCTTGCCCAACGCGAGGGGAAATAACCGGATCCAGCGTTAAATCGTTCTCAGAGAAACGGACACCAAATACGTTAGTGATCAACTGGTTGACATAGATACCCGGACCGCTTGAATAAATGCGCCAACCGCCCTTCACTGCCACTTCACCCGCTTTAACTTTGCCAAAGTTGTCATAAGCCGTCGGTCGGTCGTTAAACTTCGCGTCCGAGCTTGAGAAGTACGCGTTTGATTGACGTAGTTCTGCATTCGGCACGTGATCTTGGATGCCAACAGGTATGATTTTGTATAGGTTATCGAATACCGCTTCGGCATCACCTAGCTTACATAACGCTTCAATAAATCGAATATGAGCGTGACAATATTGCAGACCAACTTCACGGCCTAGGTTTGCAGCAAGCTCAGCGCGTTTGAAGTAGCTTTGTTTACCCGCTTTGTATTCGGCCATCTTGTCCATCAAACGAACACCATCAGGATGCACAAGGTTTTCCTTAATGATCGCCATGTGCGACTGAGCCATTTCAGGCGTAAATACTTCTGAGATGATTGAGCGGCTTGCTGGCAGTAAGCGATAGTTGATGCCCGTTTTATCGTCTGAAGGGTGCAATAGATGCTCGATCTGCTTAACGCCACCTTTCTCATCACGGTCAAAATGGATAAAGCCCGCGATCACGTCATCTTTGATTAAATAATGGTGGTAGTCGTGCTCCATTTTCTCAGCAAGATCAGTTAGGGTGGCTGAGAAATCTAGATGCTCAGAGCCCTGTAGTGCTTTTGCCATTGCTTGCAATGCTTGAAGGGTCAGAGGAATCGTCCAACCACTTACCATGTTTTCTCGTAAAGATTGATTCGCCGGCTGCAGCGTGTCGTCCCAATCGCCATCGCCGTAACAAGACAACGACGTACCAGGGACAAGGTTATCAAGCATGTGTTGAACCTGGCGCTGAACGTGATGCATAAGTGAGTACATCTGCCCCGTTCTTTCGAACCCTGCCTCTGCGAGTGTATATGGAAGCTCAACATTCAGGATGCTTACATCGCCTGTCGTGTTGATGTAATCAGCCAGTGCTTTTAGCGGCCAAACCACAATATCGCCATGCGCTTCTTCCTGCTGGATCTTGGCGTAGTGATCGAACATAAACCACTGAGGCCAAGTGCCTGTCTCAAGGTATTGGTGACGATAGATCTCCTCCAATACGGCTTTCGCTTTGCCATATTCCTGCATCGACATAAAGAGCTCAAACGGCCCCTGAGATACGTCACGAGTGCCCCATGCCGCGCCTGAGTACTGCTCTAGACCGTGCGGTGTCGAATAGTGCACAAGTGCGTTGTGAGTAAACCAATCTAGACAAGTATTGATGCGCTGGCTGTTGAGTGAATCTTGGCTAAAGTCGACTTTAAAACCTTTTGTCAGAGTTTGAATACCTTGTTGGTATTGTTGCTTCTCGACGTCAAAGTCGATGAACTGCGCTGTTGTGTCTAACTCATCAGTTTGGCCGCCAATCGCAATAGATACTGCGTTGTCTAATGTTGCTTTGAGGACTAAGAACTCAACAGACTCGCTTTCTGAACGGGTAATGACTTCTGCTTCCACATCAGCACCAGATACTGAGATTCCGTAACTTAGTTCTGGCATGAACTGATCAATCAGAGCGTCATTGCCCGTAATCGTGAAGAGCTCGCCTTGACGTTCAATAGTCACCTTTCCCTCACCTTCGTTGTTTCCAAAAACAAGTTGGTGCGAGACTTTGATTTCAAGCGGTGCTTCTATGCCATGCTTTTTGATTTCAAGTTGGATGACTGGGCTTTGAGCGCTCGAAAACGACAAGATTTCAAGGTAACCGCCAAATAGCTTATAAATCCAACGCGAGTAGTTTTGGCCTGTTTCGTACGCTGAAGGCATGCCTAGAGCTTGGAATGCATTATCGACTTTAACCCAGATACGTTGGCCCGCATGCGTAAATTGGTTAAGTGGGTTGCGGCACACACCCAACAACTTGTTAAACGATGTATTTCCTAGAGTCAGTTGCGAGTTGAACACACCTCCAATGTAGTGCGTCGAGCTCATGATCAACTGTTGATAATCTTGGTTATTACCAGAAGCGATAACGTGGCCTGTCATGCGTTCTAGGTGTTTTTCCTTCTCAGGCAACGTCACGTAATGATTGTCACCATAGAAAAACGACAATAGCTCACCATCTTTGGTATCCACAAATGAACGTTCAGCACTGAAGAACTGTTCGATTTCAGTTTCAGAAAGCTTTTCACCCATTACGTACGCAGACTTCGGCGTATGACGGTGGCTCATTAGTTGACGCTGCGTCTCGTCGCTTGTTGGTAGTGCTGCATGTAAACCTGTAACCGCCTCAATAGTTAGCGGCTGTCCTGTATTGGATTCCGGACAGTGTGGCGTGACAACGCCATAGAAAACGACAGATTCCACTTCATTCTGATTCAGAGCAAAAGCCTCGCTTTGAAGCGCAACATAGCCCATTTCATACTGGTACTTTTCGTTCGCTAAAGTGTCTGAACGCAATGCGACAGCTTCGCCCGTCAACTTGTATTCTTTACCAAAGAACTGGAAGCCATCCGTGCTGTAGCCCGTTACTGGAGATAACGAGCCAATTTGAATGCGAGGATTGCCCGTCGATTGAGGCAAGTTTTGGCGACTGCACACCACGTACCCCTGCTCACCTTCAAAGATTTGGTGGTCTAAGTATTGAGAACAGTACAGCTCATTCGTTTTGATTGCGCCTTTCTCTGCCAAGCCAACATCTTGACCATAAATCAAGTCAAAGCTCAGAGCCTCAGAAGAGAGGTTCGTTACGTTGACTTCATAGAAGTATGCGTTTGTTCCCGCCTTTAAAGTGACGGTTGCTTCTAGTTCATCTGTTGTTGTCACCCACTGCAGTGAGCCATCTGCCTGCTTAAACGTTTCAATATTGTTATTAAAAAAAAGCAACGGCGTAACTTTGAATTCACCGTTACTCTTAACGCGAAGAAATACATTCGAGATTGCCATTTCTGATTCTGGCGTATCGAACAAAGACACCATAATACGACCACTGCGAATTGCGCCTAGCACGCCATCTGAGTTGAACGTGATATTGAGGCTTTCGTCGCCAACGTTCATTTGTGGTCCTGGTTGAATGTGGTGCATAAAGCTTTACTCCAAACTTATTTTGAATCTGTGTAGTGGATATTTTCTTGAGAGGCATCGTCGAATACGTGACACTTTTCGACTTGCAGTTGGATGTGGCAATGGCTCCCTACTTCAGGGGTTTTCTCTGTATCAAGCAACTTACAAACCATTGCTTTATCGAAAATGTTTACATGTAAGTAGACTTCAGAACCGAGCTCTTCCTTCGCTTCTACTTTTGCTGGTAGCGTATGTTGATTAGCTTGTTCAGCAACGGAAAGATGCTCTGGACGAATGCCTAGGTGGATACGGTGCCCCACCCACTCAACCGCCTTTTCTTGGTGAGCTTTTGATAGTGCAATGGTGTGTTCATTGAGTTGCGCGCACACCACGCCATTTTGTTCAACGAGAGTGCCTTCCAGCATGTTCATCGCTGGCGACCCAATAAACTCAGCAACAAACTTGTTTTTTGGCTGGTGGTATACGTTCATTGGAGTATCAACTTGCATGATGCGACCTTGATTTAGAATGCAGACTCGATCGCCCATCGTCATCGCTTCGACCTGGTCATGGGTCACATAAATCATGGTGGCAGGTTTGCCCGATTCTTGTAGCTGACTGTGCAATCGAGTAATGCGGCGACGCATTGATACACGCAGTTTCGCATCTAGGTTTGAGAGAGGTTCATCAAAAAGGAAAACATCTGGGTTTCTCACCATCGCGCGGCCTAGCGCGACTCGCTGACGTTGGCCGCCTGACATCTGCTTAGGTTTGCGGTCCAATAACTCTGTAATTTCCAAAAGTTCAGCAGCTTTAGCCACTCGTTGCTCAATCTCTGCTTTTGGTTTCTTTGCGGTTTCTAAGCCAAAAGCCAAGTTTTCATAGGTCGTCATGTGCGGATACAGTGCATAGTTTTGAAACACCATTGCAATACCACGATCTTTCGGAGGCAAGTCATTACACTTGCGGTCCCCGATAATGAGCTGACCATCAGTGATGCTTTCTAAACCCGCAACCATTCGCAACATGGTGGATTTAGCGCAACCTGATGGCCCAACAAGCACCATGAATTCGCCATCTTTAATGTCTAAGCTGACATCGTGAATAGCGTGGAAGCCGTTGTCATAGACCTTATTTACGTTTTCTAGCGTTACTTTCGCCATGATTCTGCATTCCTATTTCTAAATGCGTTCACTATTTGATGCACTCTTTCCCTTAAAGCATGATCAAAAAATAGTGCATATGGGTTGAGAATGGGATATCCACCAACAGTGGGTACCCCGTCATTGATTAAATTGTGCCTCTTAGAATTTCCATACAATGCCAACTTTTGAGAACCAAACCAGCTGATCACCCGTCCAAGGTGCAGGGTTTGCGTGACGATCCTTAACTTGAATATCCGCTAAGAAAGAGAAGTGCTCATTGATGGGTAAATCGGTGTATAGCGCGTAAATATCGTAGTCAAAGTGGTCACGGTTATTTGGATCCGAGCCCATATCTAACGTGCCTCGTTCATAACGCAACTCTAAGTAATTGCCGTTATCAAAGTTGAACTGAATTAAAGGTTTGACGGCGAACTCGGTGTAGTTGAAATCGTTGTGCTCTTCTACATAAATCACTTTCGCACCAATATTGATACCGTTGTCTAAGCGGTACAGGTACAAAGGCTCACTCTCGATAAATGCGCCACGGCTGCCGGCACCTTGACGCTCATCTTTGTAGCCAAGCTCAGCGCTTAGGTGTAAGAAATGTCGACCAAAGCTCAGATCAATCCCAGGTTTCACCATGTATTTATCGTAGTGCCATTCACCGATGGTTTTTTCATACGACAGCATTAAGTTGTATGCTACGTTATCGTTTTGACGCCAGTAGAAGCTTGGGATCAACTCGGAATAGTTACTGAGCCCTGTACTCTCACCGCCACGACTGTGATGTATCTCTTTCAGTACATAGCCCATACTGAAGTTATCCGTAACACGCGTAAAACCATCAGCATAAATATAGTGAAGTAGCTCTTCATCTGGTTGATTTTCATTGTTTACGCGTTCGTATTCGATTCCGGTAAGTGCTCGCGTTCTTGGAGCTGCATTGCTACTTTGAGCGGATTCAGTGGTTAGGATGAGCTCTCTATACTCATGATCACTCCATAAACCAACTTCCACCTCTTCTTTTTGCTCGTCGGCCAAACTAGCTAATGGCACCACTATCATCATCAAAGGAATGATGCTGACTGTTTTCACTGCTTTCTTAAAGTTCACTGCTCTTTCCTATCTAATTATTATTTGGTTCAAATGACTCGTACATATCAACAATCGTTGAGTAATAATTTTTGCTTTCTAGATAGTGCCGCACGTCTTTATTGATGGCAGGAGATAGGAACGCGCCGACGAACATACCTTGGTCTAGCGAGAGAATTTTTGTGGACGTCTCCCCTTTTGCATTAATAGCGTCGTACCATCCGTAAGGCGTCTCCAACTGCGGGTAGTAATCAATCACCGTCTTTAACAAACTCACAGCTTCAAATGGTTTAACCATGTATGAAAGAGCAAGCGCATGAGGCGTGCCTGTATCACCACCAGCAATTTCGTTGTCAAATCGAACTTTGGACTCAGATAATTGCGGAACACCAAACGCGGCGTAACCATCATCAACCGTTGCAGAAGAAGATACGAATGGTATTTGGTTGTGAATAGCGTGGTACTTTTGTACTTCCGTCATATCTTCAATGATGGAAAAGTCAGGCATCAATGTGCGCTCTTCTAACCAAATCATGGACAGCATGCCTTGGAAATAAGCTCCGTCCCAAGTCAACATCGGTGTCAGTTTTTTGCCACCTAAGTAGTAGTCATGGGTATATAACTCCATGTTGTTAAATGCACTGGCGGGAACAGGATTTGTAGTATTTTGAGTGACCAAGTGAGCCCAAACTGGAGCCAATCGGCTTTCGTTCGCCTTGCGGTCTATATGGTAAGTAAGTGGCGCATTATTTTTGGCAGACCAACCTGAGTAAAGCAAGCCTTTGTCTTCATCGTAGAGTTCAGACCAACCTTCTATTTGACTGTTTAGTATTGCTTCGACTTTTGAAACAACAAGCTGTTCTGATTTATCTTTCGAGTCAATATATGCCCCCGCAACACCAGACAATGCAAAAGCAAGGTTGGCATTGTCGACGGCTGGTACAATTCCATCCTTATTTGGCTTGAGTTGGTCGCCTTCAATATCATAAGGCCAGTAGAACAGACCTTTCCACGTTGGTGCATTTGCTAATGCATCAAGGGTTTCATGAATGCGAGCTAAAGCATCGACATTGCCATTCTTCTGGGCTTCAACTAGCACATTTAAATACAAGCCAATTTCGGTAGTATTTACATAGTTAGCATGCTCAATGTTTCCATCTTTATCGACAAAAATAGTGTCGTAAGGAACCTTAGCTTTTTGATCAACTCCGACACCATCTACAAAGAAATCCAAGTTTTTTTGCAGATGCTGCTCAAATCCTACCGGATAGAGTTGCGGATTAACGGTAAGTTCAGTGATTGTGACATCAGCGAACGCAGACATGCTGGCCATTAGGGTAGAGGCAGCAAAAAGGCTTTTTTTTATCATTTCTCGTTCCGACCTTTGCGTATAAACGTTTCACCACGGATATTCCCATTGGGGTAACATTTCTCGCAATGTGGTCATTTATCATTTGTGATAACGAGATTGTTGAATGCATTTTAAATGCTTAAACCTTTAAGCATTTAAGCGAAAACGTGTGAGAAATCTATCAAGTAGGACAATGAGTAAATGATATGCAACAAAGGAAGTTTATAGAGAAATAAAGCCAACTTACGAGTATCAAGTTGGCTTCAAAAGGCGAGTTTGACGAGCTTAAAAATCGTACTGGAAGTAGATCGTATTGTAGTTACTGCCGCCTTTGATACGACCAAACTGTGATGCGTTCTCGAAGATCGCACTGCGGTGATGCAGTGAGTAGCCGACCCACATGTTCTCCCAGTCTTTTTGGTTGAACAGGTCACCGACGTTTACATCCAATGAGAAATCGAGATAGTTGAGCAAGTTGCTTGGTGTGTAGCCCTTCTCTTCCATCTCTGTCCCTTCGATATAGGTAATGTTATCGATGTAAGACATACCTTCTGCAACACCAAAACGCCATTTCGTAGGCCAATTAAAGGTGTAATACGCTTTAATCGCCATCACGTATTCAGTGCTAGAAGATTGCACGTCTGACGACCAATGGTGAACAAGACCTGGAGTTAGATAGATATCTAGAGGTAAGCCAAATAGCTCGTCTGTCAGCGGATGCCCGTAGAAGAACGACGTCAGTTGGTTATTGTATTCGTCTTTCTCAGCATTGAACTTAAAGATGTCACCCATGTTCGAAGGTGTTGCCCAGCCATGTGCAATTCGAAGATACGGACGATTACGCAAATCTGACTTGCGCTCTTTGCCTTTATCATTGAAGAAGCCAAAGCCAACGAACACTTCACCTTGGTAACGATCTTCCACAATTTGGCTGTTGTACGCTTCACTATCCAGACGAGTGATGCTGGTTTCACCCAATAGATACAGGTTAGAAATTACGTGGTAACGTGCTTTGATACCCAAATTCGCATCAATACCCGCACCAATTTTCTCACCTGTTGAATCTTTAAATGAGTAGTACGAACTGTTGAAGTCGGCATCTTTATAACGAATGGTAAAAGAGGGTTCTAACTCCCAATCGCCCAATTCATAATTAGCAGCGATACGGTAGTTAGAGTGAAATTGAAATTCGTCATCCGTCATAACTTCAAATTCAGCGCGCCAGTTTTCGTCGAAGTTATAACGAATTTGGCCACCGAAATCGACACGATCTCCTTCAAACGCATTTTGAATGGATTTAGGAATATCAACAAAACGTAAGCGCATGATGGCACTGGTACGCCAGTTAGAATCGCTCTCATCAAATAAGAACACACCGCCTTCGATACCGTCGATGTACAGGTGTTCGTTTTCAAAGAACATCATTGGCACAAACGTGCTCACCGTTGAGTCATCATTGGCTGTATAAAACGGGATCGATGCCGTTCGGTACATTGCCGCAATGCCCCACTCTTGCTCCGCGTGCTTTGTTTCAGCCGACGCCGAACCGCTCAGCAATAAACCAGAACATACTAACGATGCTCCTACTAGGTGTTTCATAGCTCTCCTATGTCACTGTAATTTGAGAAGGTCTCGATTGAAAAAGAGTATATCTGACTTTGGTCTAAGATCGGGTAAAAATTCCTACAAGACTCCGTCTCCCCTCATATCACAGTACAAACCTTGAGCAATTTATAAATTTATTTTGAATTAACGTCAAATATTCAATTAATTGCACTTAAACATATCACTTAATTATCTTTACTCTGCACTCGCATTCCTTATGCAAATAAATACACATAATAAAAGGTAAACTATGCGAAACGTCACTTTATTAACGCTTGCGCCCTTCGCTTTTGCTTCACATGCAGCACAAATTCTGGACCATTCACAAACGGATCTATCTACAGCACTCAATAACACACAACGAGCGTCCTATTCCGCAGCGAACACGAAGTTGAGTTATCGAGACATCAATCGAGTCGAGATCGGTAACCAAATTTTGGTTCGCAAACAGCAACTCCATTACGGCATACCGGTTTACGGACACTCCGTTGTGGCCGATCTCTCTACTCGAGGATTTGCTCAACCTGTCGATGGTGATGTTGTTGTCGGCATTGAGAGCGATATTGATTCAACCCTACCTATGATCAGTGGCAAGCAAGCCATTGAGATCGCGATAGGCAATCGCCTAGGCTTCGCCGCAAGCAAATCTCCAAGTAATGAAAACTCGCCAAATGATGACGCTCAGGCAGAATTAATGGTCTGGCTAGATGAACAACAAACCGCGCGATTGATTTACAAAGTCGATGCAATCCAGATTAAGAATTTCCGCCCTTCTCGCCCTATCACTTTGGTCGATGCAAAATCAGGTGAGATCGTCGACCAATGGGATGGGATTGCGTTTTTGGAAGCCGAAGGACCGGGAGGCAACCGAAAAAGCGGCCGTTACTACTTTGGTCCCAACACCAAGTTTGGTGGATTCCAAGTTAATCAATACTGCCAAATGGACAGCGAAAACGTCATTACCCTCAACATGAACAACCAACAATGGGGTGGGCAAGTTCATCGTTTTGACTGTAACGTGAATAACTATCGAGAAGTAAATGGCGCCTACGCTCCAATGAATGACGCGCATTACTTTGGTCAACGCGTATTTGATATGTACCAAGATTGGATTGGTGCTCGCCCTATTCGTCAAAAGCTGACAATGCGTGTCCACTACGGTTCGAACTATGGGAATGCTTTTTGGGATGGTCGCCAAATGACCTTTGGTGACGGCAATAACTCAATGTACCCACTGGCAACGTGGGACGTTATTGCTCATGAGGTTAGCCATGGCTTTACCGAGCAAAACTCTGGGTTGGAATACCGTGGCATGTCGGGCGGAATGAATGAGTCCTTTTCCGATGTCGCCGCAGCAGCACTCAGCCAATATGTGCATGGCAGCTTTAATTGGAAGATGGGCGAACACGTGATGAAATACTCGCCCGCTATGCGTTACTTCATCAACCCAAGCCATGACGGTTCTTCGATCGACCATATCAACCAATACTACAATGGCATCGATGTTCACCACAGCTCAGGCATTTTCAACAAAGCCTTCTACCATTTGGCAATGAGCCCAAATTGGAATATCAAGAAAGCATTTATTGCTTATGCGACGGCCAACCAACTTTACTGGCAACCAAACTCGAACTTCCAACAAGGTGCGGAAGGCGTTTGTAAAGCAGCACAAAAACTCGGATACGATGGCTCTGCAGTAACCTCTGCGTTCGCAGAAGTTGGTGTGCAAGTAATGAACTGTGGCGACGCTCAACCAACGCCAACACCGACCCCAGATCCAGAGCAAGGGACGACAGAGTTGGAGATCAATATGCCAACACCTGTTGAAATCACACCGAATGGCGAACAGCAGTTTGTATTGCGTCAGTCTCCGGCTGATGAGGTATGGGTGCAAACTTACAATGGTTACGGCAATGTCGACATGTATGTTGCAATCGACCGTCCAGCAACACTTTCTGACTACGACTGCGTTTCGACTAACCAAGGTAACCACGAGTATTGCGGTTTCAGTGGTATTAAAGGAGCAGATATCTACGTGCTCGCGGCGAACACTCAAGGCTCATCAGACGTTTACGTGGCAGTGAGCGCAGAGTTAGAAGCGCCCCAACCAGAGCCGGTTCCACAAGATCAGTGTGCAGACCTAGAAGAGTGGTCTCCGTACTATTACTACCCTGCGGGCACGGCGGTGAAATACTGGGGCAATCACTTTGTCGCCTCACAAGACAACTGGGGTGCGAATCCATTCGACAACTATTGGCTATGGACTTTTGAAGGCAGCTGCCAATAACCTAGCCTCCCCCCTTTAACAATGAGCTCGGAAACGAGCTCTTTTTCATTGGTTGATTACTCTGCACGCAATCAAACACGAAACGGTCAAAATTCTCTCTTCTCTCAGCAATGAGATTTAGATTTTTGCCAGATTCGCCGATACAATAGAAAACCAATGACCAAAGCCGCAGTTTATCGTGAAAGCATCCGAACTCATCTCCATAATCAACAACTTGCCGGAAGGTAGCGACCCCGATATAGTGATGGGTGAAGAATGGCTACCAGAACGCTTGGAAAGCACCACTCTTGATGGTGACATGCTGTTTATGCATTTCGATAACGCACCAGAAGATGGCCAAGGCGAAGAAGAAGGTCGCGGTTTTGTTGATCATGAAATCGACCTGATCCGTACTCGTCTACAGCAAATTCTCGATGAAGACAGCGACAATGCATCTAAAGCCGATGCTATGTTAGGTTTATTTCTGATGGGACATGAACTTAGTAGCTCGCAAGTTATCGAAATACTCGAAGAAGATTCAGAACACTGATTCATTATATTAAGGAACCGCTTTGCCAACATCGCTCAACACCAACGAACTTTCCTCTCTTCCTCTGATTGTTGCCGGTCCGATTTTAAGAAAAGTCACCGCGACGGAAGTGAACATTTGGTTGGTGACGACGCAACCTCTCGAAGGCTTGGTTGAAATCAGCGATGCAACCACTGGGGCACAGTATTACTCTCAAACAATATCGCCAGAGCATCTATTACAAGTTGGTAAACGCGCTTGGGTTTGCATGCTCACGCTGCAAGGTGAGTTTCCTACCCATCAAGCATTGCACTATCAAATCCATACCCAATCCGGTTTGCTAACCGAGTTGATGCCCCACCTTGACTACGGTGAAGACACAGATTCAGCACGAGGTGTGGAGTTCCTAATCAGTGAAAAAGCCGATTATGTCCTGCATGGTTCATGTCGTAACCCACATCATTTTAGTAAAGACACTTTGGTCCAAGCTGACACAAAAGTAGCTAGCCAACCGATAGAAGACCGCCCTGATATGCTCATCATGAGCGGCGACCAAATCTATGCCGATCATGTAGCAGGTCCAATGCTGGATGCGATTGAGCAATTAGTCGAGTTACTAGGCTTGCCTGATGAAGAGTTCGCTCAAGCACCAATAAAAAACACGCAAGAACTGTATCAAAACCCAGATTGCTTTTATGGCCGAGACAACATTCTGCCTCACTACGTGGACGATGGCAGCTTACTTAGCAAGTTCTTTCCCCATCGTGGCACCCCTATTTTCAGTTCACGTGAATGCGAAAACCATCTCATCAGTTTTGCAGAACTTTTTGCGATGTACCTGCTCGTTTGGTCTCCAGTACCATGGACGTTAGTCAATCGTGAGCGTTTATTGGAAAGAGAGTTTACAACGGGCGGAAAAGCGTTAGAGCCGAAATGGCAGCAACATTGGCGTGATGAGAAAGTCCATATCGATGCGTTTGTCGAAGGCTTGGATAAAGTCCAGCGGTTACTCGCTCACGTTCCTACTTACATGATCTTTGATGACCATGACGTGACCGACGATTGGAACCTAACGGTTGGCTGGGAAAAAGCAGCCAATGAGAACCTCTTCTCGCATCGTATCATCGGTAACAGCCTGATCGCTTACTGGCTATGCCAAGGTTGGGGAAACGCGCCAGAAAAATTCAACGCCCCGTTTATGGAACATGCGCGCCGTTACTTTGAAGAGCTGACTTCAGAATCTCAAGACGAATTCATAAAGTACCTCTATCGTTTTGAAGATTGGCACTACACGATTCACACCTCACCAAAAGTGGTGGTATTGGATACACGTACTCGCCGTTGGCGTTCAGAATCACGCATGAATAAACCGTCGGGCTTGATGGATTGGGAAGCTTTGATTGAATTCCAACAAGAGTTGATGCATCAAGACAAAGTGATAATCGTCTCTGCTGCGCCCATGTTTGGTGTGAAATTTATTGAGACGCTACAACGCATCATGACCAGTTTTGGTCAGCCGCTGTTGATTGACGCGGAAAACTGGATGGCGCATCCGGGCAGTGCGAATACTTTGATCAGTATTTTCACTCACACCAAAACCCCAACTAACTTCGTGATTCTCTCTGGCGATGTACACTACTCTTTCGCCTATGACATCAAGTTGCGTTTTCGCCGTAATAGTCCAAACATCTATCAGATCACTTGTAGTGGGATTAAGAACCAGTTTCCAGCGCAACTTCTGAGCGCATGTGATGCAATGGATCGTCTGCTGTATAGCCCTCGATCACCATTGAACTTGTTTACCAAACGTAAGCGTTTGAAGATTTTTAAACGCGCACCAAGCAACCACAATTTTTATCGACTCGTGAACCAAAGTGCGATTGGCGAGCTGAGATTGGATGAAGACGGAAAGCCAAATAATATCAGTATCTTAACGAGTAAAGGTGATTCAATCGATTTCCCGCCGACAAAGGTTGAGGAATAAATCCGCTTTTTGGCGGTCAAATACTGTATTGAGCAAAAATGTCATCTCAATCGTATGAGATCTTGATCAAATTTCATCAAGACCTTGAGATTTGCTCAAACCATTACCATCTTAAATAAATAGATAACAGCTTGGTGCTCAACATGTTTAATTCGCTTACTTCATTATTTAAACAACTTATAGAAGGCTCGGACCTTAGCCAATCCAACACGCTGTCACCCAATATGGCGATAGCCTGCTTGCTTTGTGAAGTTGCTGGTGCAGACCATCAAATCGATGAAAGAGAGCAAGCAACCAAACGCTCTTTGATCATGAAATTGCTTTCCCTAACGGAAGAAGAGACCGACACCCTATTAAATCAGGCTCAGAACAGATCGAGTGAATCGACTTCCCTTTATGACTTTACGTCTCAACTGCGTGAACTTTCACAAGAAACCCGCTATGAGCTGATTAAGAGTATGTGGGAAGTAGCATACGCTGACGGTGAAATTGATCCACTGGAAGATGCCGTAATTCGCAAAACAGCGGAGCTACTCTACGTCGACCACAGCGACTTTATCCGAGCGAAATTGCAGTCTCAGTAAAGCGCTACCTCAATAAAATACAGTCTCAACAAAAATAAGAACCAATAAAAAACGCGCTTCATGAGCGCGTTTTTTGTATCTCTAGGCTGGATTTGACCGAATCAAACATCGTCATCTCCGCAAGAGTCTAACCAACATTGTTGTTATTTATTAATAACTAATTTAGAGCTGGCTTATGACGAGCAGACTGAAATCCAATGAAATATTTATGAAAACAGAAACTTATAGCATGGTCAGTGCAAGTTTCGCCAAGTTGTATGCATCCACATAACCGGAATGCTGACGACCTTCCCACTCGATACCTTTGGCTTCTTGCGCCGCTCTGTGTCCAATACGTTTTTCTTTAAGACGATTTTGAATGCGGTACAAGGTTGCTAGGTTAATGAACTCGGTAAATGGCGCATCAAGGCCTTTTTGTTGGCACTCTTCAAGCAAGATAAGGTCATCACGTCCCCATGATGCGTAAATCTTATTGCGGCCGCCGAAGTTCTTCAGCATCGATTTAAGTACTTCTTCTAGTGGTCGACCTTGCTTTTCAATCTTGCGCGGTGTGATGCCAGTTAACTCGGCGCAAAACAGAGACACTTCATCGTGTTCTGGTTTCACATAGTATTGCGCGCGCTTTACGATTTCACCTTTCGACAAATCTATTTCAGCCAAACCAACTTCAATGATTTCGCCCGTGCGACCCACGCCGTTTTCATTCCAGCAGCACATTTCTAAATCGAAGCAGACGATACGGTTATGGTTCATAGTTTGTCTTGATTCCTAACGTAAATTTGAAAGCGTGAGATTCTACCGTAACCAATATCAAAACTCGAATTTGCTCGCTGAATTAATCGCCGATCGATACAGAGTTTCGACCATTTTCCTTACTTTGGTAGAGCTGCACGTCCATTTTGTGGAACAAACTCTCAGGATCTTCATCTTTGTGCACCGCAGCACCGATGCTCAGCGAACAAATGATTGGCGTATTTTCGTAGTCAAACGGAGAGCTCGCCACTATCCCACGCAGCTTATCTAAGTAGATGGCCAACTCTTCTTTATCCGTCACTCGCGATAAAATGCAGAACTCATCGCCACCTGCACGGTAAAAGCGGTCGCCATCAAGCAGATTTGCGTTCACCAACTTGGTTACGTGCAATAACGCTTCATCCCCGGCCAAGTGCCCATATTTGTCGTTAATTAGCTTAAAACGGTCAATGTCGAAGCCCACTAAAGAAAACTTCACGTCACTATTAATGTAGTGCAGTAAGTTATCGTTAAATACGCGTCGGTTCAGTAATTGGGTCAACGGATCTAACTCTGCCATGCGTTTTAGCTCCACCGTTTTATTGTCAAGCATCACCGCAAGGCGTTCCTTCTCGCGAGACTGTAGATTAACGATATAGCTAATCAAGAAGGCGATAACCAAACCCGCGATGCCAGTACCATACAGTACTGAACGCTCCCACGCAGATACGGATTCAGAAAGTTTAAACTCGATGACCCAATCTCGGTTTGGCAAATGAATGGTACGGCTGATGATCTTACCGTTTAGAGCGTCCCAGTTTTCACTCTTAAACAACAGAGGGTCGTCGTAAGCATCAAATCCCTTATCTTCAACCTTGACGGACATATCCAATTCCGTTGCCGTCTTTGTGATCAGTTGATCGAAGTAAGCTGTGCTGCGCACTACCCCAACAACGACACCAAGCAATTCTTGTTTGTCGAAGCTGAATACTGGGTGATAAACCAATAAACCGGTTTTCTCTAGTGACTGGTCATAACCATCTTGTAATAGACGAACTTTGTCTGAAATGTTGGCTCTGTCATGAGTGATGATGTCATCTAAGATCAACTCAAAACGCAGACGTGAGGAATAAAAGCCAAGCAAAGACAGGTTGGTGGCGGTTCTTGGATAGATATCGGTCGCCACATAAGCAGGCGCATCATCTTTAAGGATGTATCCGAATGTCTTCTCGCCATCCTTGGGTACAGTAAAGATCTGAAAGTCTGGGAAAGTTTGACGTGTTTTAGCGAGGTAACTTTCTAACTCACTTGGCCCAACACGTTGCATCCATTGTAAAGCAATCAAACTCTCTGAGCTGCCCACTACTTGCTTCGCATAGTAAGGAAATTGCGTCCAGTAAGACTTATCAACGGAGTGAAAAAAGTTCGCACCCGCACCGATGAACTCAAGATCGTTTTCTACGGCAAGTTTTAGAGATTCCGCTTGGCGGTCAGCCAAGGTATCAAAGATGGTCATGGTGTAACGCTGTTGAATTTTGTAAGCAACACCAACCATGCCAGCGGTAACGATAATGACCGTAATAAAGGCTACAATAGAAGCAGAATATCGTTTGAAAATGCTCTGTTGAGCCGTGCTATATGTCATTTCGTGTTCCACGTTTTTTGCGTGCAATGCTTCGATAATGATGGAAATACTGCGCCACATGTGGGTAAACATCAAGCAACAACGTTTGCCGCTCCGTCTAATCGTTGATTTTTCATGCTAATCATGCGGTATATTCACGAATTATTACAGTCTTAAGCCTTGAATATGCTACCATCCACCATCATTTTAATGTCTAAACTTGGTGCAGGTCGCAAAGACGATCCTTTTAGTAAACACATGAGCCAATACTGAGCACCAATAAATCAATAGAAAGAGAAAAAACGTCATGAACATTGATTTGAACCTAATTCCTCAAACGTTCGATATGCTGCATGCTGGTTTGGCAGCTTCGAGTGTTTTACTTCTTCTGATCGCGGTATCGCGCAAATCAAAAGTGGTCGAGAAAGTGGTAGAAAAACCGGTCGAGAAAATCGTCGAGGTTGAGAAGCCAGTTGAGAAGATCGTTGAAGTAGAAAAAGTAGTGGAAGTAGAGAAAGTCGTAGAGCGTGTTGTAGAAGTTGAATCAAAACTTGCAACAGCGTCAACGGACTCTGCAATGCAGCTGCTTTCTATCATGCAACAAGAAGCTCGCCTGATTGACTTCCTAAAAGAAGACCTAACGTCATTCTCTGATGAAGAAGTAGGCGCGGCCGCTCGCGTAATCCACACTGGCGGTCAGAAAGTACTGAACGATTACGTGACGCTAGCGCACGTTCGTAACGAAGACGAAGAAACTCGCATTACGGTTGAAGAAGGCTTCAACCCACAAGAAATCCGCCTAACTGGCAACGTAACAGGCAGCGCGCCATTCAACGGCACGCTAGTTCACAAAGGTTGGAAAGCAACATCAATGACGTTGCCTAAACTGGCTGAGAACTACGATGCATCTGTGATCGCTCCAGCTGAGGTTGAGCTGTAATGGAACACATGAACCAAGAAAACCATTCTCAAGAAGCGTCTGTTGAAACTCAACAGACGCCTAAATTCAGTGTTGGTATCGACTTAGGTACAACACACTGTGTCATGTCTTTTGTTGATACACACAACGAGGACGCTCGCGTTGAAGTGATGCCTATCCCGCAGTTGACTGCGCCGGGCACGGTAGAGACTCGCAGCCAATTAGGATCTTTCCTATACCAGCCGCACGAGCACGAAATGAACCCGCAATCACGCGTTCTTCCGTGGTCGAGCGAGCCAAAAGCTCTGGTTGGTGCAATTGCACGTAACCTAGGTTCGAAAACGCCAATTCGCCTTGTTGCAAGTGCGAAATCTTGGCTTTGCCACGCTGGTGTGAATCGTCGTGATGCCTTCCTACCAGCAGGTAGCCCAGAAGAAGTGGAAAAAGTATCCCCTCTTCGTGCGACAGAGCTTTACCTAGAGCACCTAAAAGATGCTTGGAATCACACGAATCCAAATCACAACCTTGCCGATCAAGACGTGACTATTACGGTTCCTGCTTCTTTTGATCCTGCTGCTCGCGATCTAACAGCAGAAGCAGCACGCAACGTTGGTTTTGTGCACCTAACGCTTCTCGAAGAGCCACAAGCTGCGCTTTACAACTGGATTGATAACAGCGACGACAAATGGCGCGACGAAGTTGAAGTTGGCGACATCGTGCTTGTGGTCGATATCGGTGGTGGTACAACCGACCTTTCTTTGGTTGAAGTAACTGAAGACGATGGCAACCTAACTCTGAACCGCATCGCGGTAGGTGAACACATCCTACTTGGCGGTGACAACATGGATCTTGCACTTGCGTACCGCTTGAAGATGAAGCTAGCGCAAGAAGGCAAAGAGCTACAGCCATGGCAAGTTCAGGCGATGACGCATGCATGTCGTGACGCGAAAGAAGCGCTATTGAACGACAGCGAACTTCAGTCAGTGCCAATCGTAGTACCAAGCCGTGGTTCTAAACTGCTTGGCGCAACGCTGAAAACAGAACTGACTCAAGAAGAAGTACAACAAACACTGGTTGACGGCTTCTTCCCTCAAGTTGCGATTACTGACCACCCTGTTCAACGTAACCGTGGTGCACTAACGCAAATGGGTCTGCCTTACGCACAAGATGCAGGCATCACTCGTCACATTGCTGCATTCTTGTCTAAGCAAGCTAATGCCCTTTCTGCTTCAGGAAATGGCGCAGAAGCAGCAGCTCAAGATTTCAACCCATTCGCTAACATGCCTGGTATGCCAGGTGCGGATGCAGCCCAATCAGCTGACTTCATCAAGCCAACCGCAATCCTATTCAACGGTGGTGTTCTGAAATCGAAACTTCTAGCAACTCGTCTAGAAGACACGATCAACGAATGGCTAATTGAAGCAGATGCAGAAATGGCGAAACGCCTAACAGGTGTGGATCTAGACCTTGCAGTTGCTAGCGGTGCAGCTTACTACGGCTCTGTACGTCGTGGTCAAGGCGTTCGTATCCGTGGTGGTATTGCTTCGGCGTACTACGTGGGTATCGAAAGTGCGATGCCAGCGATTCCGGGCATGGCGCCTCCAATGGAAGCACTTTGTGTTGCACCATTTGGTATGGAAGAAGGCTCAAGCGTTGACGTACCAAGCCAAGAGTTTGGTTTGATCATCGGTCAGCCAGTTAACTTCCAATTCTTCGGCTCAACGGTTCGTCGTGATGACCTAGCAGGTACTCACCTAGACTACTGGGCACCAGAAGAGCTTGAAGAGCTACCAGAAATTCAAGTAACACTGCCTGTATCTGAAGGTCGCCGTGAAGGTGAAGTGGTTCCGGTAACTCTAGCCTCTCGCGTGACAGAGCTTGGTACGCTTTACTTAGAAGCCATTGCCGCTGATAACGGTCAAAAATGGCATGTTGAGTTCGATGTGCGCGAAGACGCGAAAAGCAACTCAAACGAAGAAGAATAAATAGAAATCAAACGGCATCCAATCGGGTGCCGTTTTTAAATACACGAAGGTTTGTATGGCATCTCCTCGTTTTCTTGTTGGTATTGACCTTGGCACCACAAACACTGTGGTGGCGTATTGTGAAATCACCGACAACCTTGAACAATCCGAAGTATCCCTATTCGACATCGACCAATTAATTGGTCCGGGTGAAGTGGTTCGTAAACCATTACTGCCCTCTTTCCGCTATCACCCTGCGGTTGGTCAAATCTCCCCTTCTGACCTAACACTCCCTTGGGAAAACGAACCTGTCTCTGGCGACATTAGTAATGTGATCGTGGGTGAATGGGCTCGTGAATTAGGCGCAAAGGTGGAAGGACGTCAAGTATCCAGTGCTAAAAGCTGGCTATCGCACCAAGCAGTGGATCGTAGTTCAGACATTCTTCCTTGGGCTGGTGCGCAAGACGTAGATAAAGTCTCACCCGTTATTGCCAGCGCAAGCTACCTCAACCACATTCGTCAAGCATGGAACTACCGTCACCCTAGCAATAAGCTAGAAGACCAAGATGTGGTTGTGACCGTTCCAGCGTCGTTCGATGAAACCGCTCGTAAGCTCACGCTTGAAGCGGCTGAGCTGGCAGGGTTAAAGAAAATCGTCTTGCTCGAAGAGCCACAAGCCGTATGTTACGACTGGTACGCACGCCACCAGCAAACCGCAGCTGATGAACTCAAAGAGTTACCGCTGATTCTGGTGTGTGATGTGGGCGGTGGTACTACCGACTTGAGCTTGATTGAAGCCAGTTTCTCTTCTCAAGATGAACTAGCCCTTGACCGTATTGGTGTTGGCGAGCACTTGATGCTGGGCGGTGACAACCTCGACTTAGCATTAGCGCACCTTGCGGAAAGACGCTTCAACCAGAGTAAGAAGCTCACTGCTGCAAGCCTGACTAAGTTGATTCAACAAACGCGTAAAGCGAAAGAAAATCTGCTTTCAGCAAGTGCACCTGAAGAAGTAAAAATCACCATGCTGGGCAGCGGCTCGAAACTTCTTGGCGGAACAAAAAGTATTGGACTGAGCAAACAAGAAGTGCACCAAATCGCTTTGGATGGCTTCTTCCCGCTTTCTGATTTCAGTGAAGTACCAGACAAACGCCGCAGCGCCGTTGTCGAGTTTGGCCTTCCATACGTTGCTGACCCAGCAGTGAGCAAACACGTAGCCGAGTTCTTAACTCAGCACCAACAAGTTGCTCGTGCCGCTCTTGGCATTGAAGACGACAAACAAAATGCAATTCCGGTAGGTTTGCTACTTAACGGTGGTGTGTTCAATAGTGAACTTGTGACTGAGCGAGTCACTACCCTACTGTCCGATTGGCGAGGCGCTCCGGTTACGGTATTAGATAACCCACATCCAGATTGGTCTGTTGCATTAGGTGCTGTTGCATTTGGTAAAGCGCGTCGTGGTGCACAGCTTAAAATTGGTGGTGGCGCAGCGCGTTCTTACTTCTTGCATCTTCAAGAAAAGAACAAGATGGGCAAAGCGCTCTGTTTACTTGCAAAAGGCACAGAAGAAGGACACGAGATCCGCTTAAGTGGTCGTCGTTTCTCGCTTACCCTAGGTGAACCTGTTCGCTTTAACCTGCTGACTTCTACCCACGACACCTTAACCAATAACACTGCCATTCAAAACGGTGTGATGGTGGACGTTGATCCGGACTTGTTTGCGCCTCTGCCGCCTTATATCACCACCCTTGAAGGTGAAGGTGCCGAACTGCAAGCCAACCAGAAAGAGCGCGTAGAAGTGCAACTGGCGTGTCAGTTGACCGAAGTCGGCACGCTTAAGATGGAATGTGTCAGCGCAGAAGATGACAGCAAACGTTGGGAGCTGGAGTTCGAAGTTCGCAACAAGCAAACCGACGACAGCGAGCAAGTTAAGCTTCACCCTAAACTGAATGAATGTAAGGAGCTGATCGCTCGCCTTTACAGCGGTAACAAGAAAAGCGCAGAAAGCAAAGAGATCAAAACCTTAGCCAAAGATCTTGAGAAGAAACTTGGCAAACGTGACGAGTGGGATTTCACTACCCTACGTCAACTTTTTGATACCTTTGCACAAGGTCGTAAGCGTCGCCGCCGCTCTGAACAACACGAGAAAAACTGGCTTCGTTTGGCTGGTTTTGCTATGCGTCCGGGCTTTGGCGATCCAACCGACTCATGGCGCATTGAACAAGTTTGGGGTCTCTACCAGCAAAACATTCAGTTCAAAAACCATCAAGGCTGGACTGACTGGTGGGTATTCTGGCGTCGTATCGCAGGTGGCTTGAGCCAAGAGCAACAAGAGACCATCTTGGCGGACATCGCGAAATACCTACATCCTGGTGCGATGAAAAACCCACAATCCGCTAAAGCGGCACAAGATATGGGTTACGAGTCGATGGTGCGCTTGTCTGCCTCTCTGGAGCATTTAGAAGTCGAAGACAAAGTTCTATTGGCAACGTGGTTCTTGAGCAAAGCCATCAACCATAACCAGTTCGAACAAGCGCACTGGTGGGCAATGGGTCGCTTGGCATCGCGTACGCCTTTGTATGGCAGTCAGCATAACGTCGTTCCTCGTGAACAAGCGGAACAGTGGTTGCCTAAGCTGTTAGAGCAGAACTGGCAGAAAGAGCCAATGATCGCGTTTGCAGCTGTAATGATTTGTCGTAAAACGGGTGACCGCCTATTCGATATCTCAGACGACTACCGTGAACAGGTACTGGCTAAGTTGAAGCAAAGCAAGGTACCTGAATCTTGGGTATCATTGGTTGAAGAAGTCAAAGAGCTATCTGAGAGCGAATCGAAGCGTATCTTCGGTGATGCACTGCCAAGCGGTCTGACGCTGGTAAATAACTAGGCTCTCACGCTTATAAACGCAACAAAGCCCTTCTCTTGAAGGGCTTTGTTTTATCTGATTCTAATAGCTGACGAAAGACGACTCGTTAGTTCATTTCCGTATTGATTACCACATCACGCGTTTCATTATCCATATCACTGATGCCGACAACTGAGATTTCACGGTCAGATAAATTCTCAATCATGCTGTCTTCTAACCCACCGTCCGTCATCCACGCATAGAATTTTTCCGCAATACGATCCGAACCTTCCCCGACAAACGTTAATGTGACCTTCTTCATTTGTGACACTCCATCAATTTACGATTCAGCCACTTAAGCGTAGTATGTTTCGCAAATATCGACATAAACTAGGACTAACTTCTTATATGAGTATCGAAAAATTTGACGCGATTTATCAGCGCGCTGCTGAGCGTAAAGGTGGTGAAGATCAACTTGAAGCACTTTTGTCTCATCCACTAAGCAAAGAGGAACTGGCTGCGATTCCAGATGACCGTTGGCTGGCCGCTTTTTCGATGAAGGTATTCCAAAGTGGGATTTCGTGGAGCGTGGTTCGCAACAAATGGCCGAACTTCGAAGAAGTGTTCTTCGGATTTAAGATTGAGCCGCTGTTGATGCTGTCAGACGAGCAATGGGAAACCAAAGCAACCGACAAACGCATCATTCGCCACCTCACTAAAGTCATGTCGATTCCTGCCAACGCTCGTATGATCCACGAAGCAAAAATCGAATACGGTTCGTTTGGCAAAATGGTTGCCGATTGGCCGCAAGAGAAAATCACCGACCTATGGGCGTATTTGAAGAAACGCGGTAATCGCCTAGGCGGAAATACAGGCCCTTACACACTGCGTCAAATGGGCGTTGATACCTTCATCTTGTCTAGCGACGTTGAAGCTTACCTGCGTAATTGCAAGATCATTGAAGGTGGCAAAGATACGAAAAAGTCGCTCGACGCCACCAACAAAGCGTTTGTGCAATGGCAACAAGAAAGTGGTAGAAGCCTGTCTGAGATCAGCCAAATCATTGCGTTCAGCACCGGCGACAACCGTATTTAATCCAGACTGGACACAAAATAATAACGGCGCACTAATCAATGTATTTAGTGCGCCGTTTCTATTTTCATTAGTCTATTTCACTTAAGTGCAGACTTACTTTGAAGCCAGTGATTCCCACTCAGTCAGTAGCTGCATAATACGGTGAGAGTCTTCCCATGTTGCACAAGGGGTCTCTAACGATGTACGCCCTCCTTCAACCGCTTGGCGAATATTGCGCACTTGATAGAAGAAAGCATCCCCTGCCGCCGGAACAAACACTTCACGCTTCGACGTCTCGTAAATTTCCACACGAAACTGGTTTTCTTGCGCTGGTAGCCATGGGTTTGAATCTAACGTAATACAGCCTTTGCTACCAAGAATGGTGAATTGGTGTTTCAATCCGTGATCTTCAGCGGTGTGTACGCTCGCGGTTTGTTGCTCACCGAATTGCATCATCAAACTCGATTCACAGATATTCCCATCGTTACCTTGTCGACCAATCGCTGTCATTGAACGGTTCTCAAAGGTTTGTTCACCCAACATGGTTTTCACCACCAAATGCACCAATGACATTGGGTAACAACCTAAATTATACAAAGCACCTTTACTGTCTGGATTAACAAACTGCGCAATCGACGCAATATAAGACGTATGGATAGAACGAAGTTCACCAACCTCTCCCGATTTAAGCACCGAAACCAACTCGCTGATCAACGGGTGATGCAAGTACATCAAACCTTCAGCAAAGAATACCTTGTGCGTTTCGACTGCTTTTAGTGCCAACTCGGTTTTTTCCATATCTACCGAGAGTGACTTTTCACACAGGATCGCTTTCCCCTGCTCTGCCGCTTTAACGATAAAGTCATGATGAAGGTGATTTGGCAATGCGATGTAAATAATGTCGACTTGCTCATCGGCAATCAACGCATCGTAATCGTTGAACGTATTCTCGATGCCATATTGCTCAGCGAATGTCTTTAAGTTCTGCTCCGAACGCCCAGCAACAGCGTACAGTTCACTCTTGTCATCGCCTTGGATTGCCTCAGCCATGACACCTGAGATAAAGCTTGTGCCTAAAATGCCCCATTTCATGTTCACGTCTCCTATTGAGCTTGGGTTTCGAATGCTTGGACTAACTCCGCCATTTCAGCTGCAATGAACGCTTGTGTATGCGGCATAGCAAAATGCGCTTCAATCGCGGTGCGGTTTTCATATCGCTCCCAAAGAATCACACGTTGTGGATCTTTAGAATCGTAGGTCGCATTCGCTTGCAAGCACCCCGCTTCGCTTTGCATATCAAGGCAAAATTGTTCAATGGCTTCAACCACTTGTTGTCTTGGCTTATCGGCATTCATTTTCAGTTCGGCGGTAACAAAAATCGTCTCGCTCATGATGGATCTCTTTCTCCATTCTTAATCATACGCCCACTGTAATTAACCTCATTTGATTGATAAACTCTGCTTTAGTTATTTCTTTATCAACTCTGGGTGTGTAATGGATAAATTAACAAGCATGAAAGTTTTCGCTTACGTGGTCGAACATGGTAGCTTTCGTAATGCTGCACACCACTTTGATATTTCACCGACCATGGTTGGCAAGCACGTGAGCTTTCTTGAGCAAAGCTTAGGTACACAGCTGATTCATCGCACCACGCGCAAACAGTCCCTGACCGAAGCCGGTAGACTCTACTTCCAAGAGTGCCACCGCATTATTGAAGACATCACCAACGCAGAGAACCTGATCCAGACGCTGATCAACCGTCCAACCGGAACAGTAAAAGTTAACTGCCCTGTCACGTATGGCAAAAAGGTCATTGCTCCTATCGTGGCTGACTTCTTAGCAGAATTTCCCGATTTGAACGTTGAGCTGATGTTGGATAACAATTTGATTGACCCATATCGAAGCGAAGCAGACGTGATTATTCGAATCGGAGAGTTAGTCGATTCGTCGTTAGTCGCGAGAAAATTGGGTGAATACCACATGACTTACTGCGCCTCCCCCTCTTACCTTGAGCAACATGCCCCTATCCAATCGCTTGATGACCTTGAACATCATCATTGTTTGGGGTTTCAGTATCACCAAGGAGAAAGCCAACAAGTGGTGAACATGCCATCTAATACCTTTGGAAACAGCAACACCCGATTAACGTCTAACAATGGCGATGTACTTAAGTTTGCCGCGTTAAAAGGCTCTGGTGTTCTTCTGCAACCAAAGATCTTAGTTGAGCAGGAAATCCAATCTGGTGCCTTGGTAGAAATTCTCCAGCAACATGCTCCCAAGCCAAAACCGATCCACCTGCTTTACCGTTCAAAACAGCTTTCCCTTAAAAACCGCACCTTGGTTGATTTTGTTCTTTCGCATGTGAATCCGTAACGCCACCTCATAAAGCGGCGACAATTTAGCCATTCAATCAACTTTTATTGTCGATATGATAAATATTATTTTTCGTTAATTGTCTTTATTTTTCATGCTGTTAGTAAAGAGCGCTCATTTAGTGAACACCATTTGTTGATTCCCATCAATTGCATTGCTCTGACAAAGTGACTAGGATTGCCGCCTTTCCTGAGTGAACTATCAAAATAACATCGAGAAGTTTAATCTAATTTCTCTTCAAGTTCGTGCGCAATCACGACATTTGCACTCATTTCAAACTGCATAAGCACATGCCTTTGCTTATGAAAACGACATTGATTTCTCAACACTTTTGGTCACGTATGTGACTTTTTTCGTTGGGAGTGATTTTTCAATCAAGGTTGGTCACAAGGACGCTACCCCTTGACTGCATTTACTGGAGGATAAGATGCCTAAAGGTCTAATGCTGACTGACTTAGCCATTGCTGGCTTACTATTGATTTTGGCAAAAGTCATTCGCGTTCACACGCCACTACTACAACGTATGTACATTCCATCGGCGGTTCTCGCGGGATTATTCGGTCTGATTTTTGGACCAGCCCTGCTAAACGTACTGCCTTGGACCGATACCTTTACCGCTAACGCAAGCCTGTTAACTGCTGCACTTTTTTCTGCGTTAGGTTTAGCAACGGATGTTCCATCACCGAAAACCGTCGCACAGCGCGCTGGCTCATTGTGGGCATTCAACCAAATCGCTTCTGTTTCACAGTGGTTATTTGCAGCAATGTTTGGTCTCGCGATCACTACCTTCTTCTGGCCAGAGATTAATCCCGGCTTTGGTGTGACAATGTCTGCAGGCTTTATGGGCGGTCACGGCTCTGCCTCTGTTGTTGGTGAAATCTTCACGAGACTCGGCTGGGAAGATGGCTTCACACTAGGCTTAACCTTCGCAACCGTGGGTATCTTCATCTCGATTTCTGTCGGCATGCTCATGTTGCAATTCGCATTGAAGATGGGTTGGATTCGTAGCTTTACGACATTCGATAGCATGGATGAACATGAGCGCAAAGGCCTTGTTAAACCTGATGATCAAGAACCGGTAATGAAAGACACCATGTCTTCCCTGTCTGTTGATTCTTTCGCGATTCACGCTGCGTTAGTGGTTGTCGTAACCGCTTTCTCTTATGTCGCAGCCAACTATTTGTCTTCTTTCCACGATAAGGTGCAGATCCCGACGTTTGTAACTGGCTTCCTTGGCGGCATGCTTGTGCGAATCATCGCGAAACAAACCAAAGCTTCACGCTATCTTTGTGACGGTGCATTCAAACACGCTGCGGGCATCAGTACCGATTATTTGATTATCTTTGGTATCTCAGCCATTAAGATTACCGTCTTAGCCCAGTACTTAATGCCTATGGTAGTACTAGCAATTGGCGGTGTAAGTTTCACACTTTGGTTAATCTTTTGGGTAGCACCACGAATCATGGGTGAAGATTGGTTTGAGAAAGGCATCTTCTCTTGGGGTTGGTTAACCGGCACGGTAGCTATGGGTATTGCTCTACTTCGTATTGTTGATCCAAAGATGCGTAGCAAGGTACTTGATGATTACGCCATCGCTTATGTCCCAGGCTCAATCACTGATATCTTCATCATCTCTTTGATGCCAATCGCGATGTATAACGGCATGCACTGGCAAGCGCTTGGCGTTGGTCTAGCTTACATAGCCGTGGTTCTCTTCATTTGGCGTTTTGTTTTCAAACAAGGCTCACACGCAGCCACAAGCACCTCATAAAGCGATGATTTAAAGCCCCATACCTTCAAAGGATTGGGGCTTTTTCTTATTGAGATTACACTTACTTTTTGTGTGAGATTGAATAAATTCCGAATGCAATTTTAAGCAACTTGTTTTATATATTAGAACCGAATCATTCATCGCATAACTTCATTCTTTTTCAATACCTTTCCAGCCATAATTTTGCTCCAGAATAGCAGACTATAAAAATACATATTCGGAGGTTGGCTGTGCGTAATACCAAAGGTTTTACACTGATAGAATTGGTGGTTTGTATCGTCATTCTTGTGGTGGTAAGTGTCGTTGCGCTCCCAAAATTTCTTGGTATCCAGAAGGATGCCCGCATTGCTGTCTTGTATGGTGCTCGTGAGGCGCTGATGACAGCCAACAATCAAGTCTACGCAAAAGCCGTGCTCCAATCGCAAGAGAACGTCGACGCTGGTGAACTGATGAACATTGATTTGAATAACGATGGCGTCAACGATCTGATTGGCTACTACGGATATATCAAGAATGTGATTCCAGCAAAAGAGCTCGCCGGGTTTGACCCAAAACTGACTATCAATCGTTGGTACGGAGTGGACGATGAAGATGAACCCTATTTCTTAATTGGCTTTGCTAATAAGCCTGTCGACATCTTCAACCTTTGCTACGTAGAAGTCTATTATCCGAAAACAGCAGGTGGTCAAATAAAGTACGGAATTCAAACCAGAGACTGCTAAAACCGGTAAAAACAAGCTTCAAGAGTGATACTTTTGAAGCTTTCCTTTCTGTTTGAGACGGAACCCCTCAAAACTGCAATTAACATTAATTTCACAATATCTTGTTACATCCTCCCCTTTCAGCAATACATAAGGCGGCTATTCATCGAGCCTCTATAAAATCGACACATTGTGTTGTTTTTCATTTCGCTCAAAAATTATGCTTGTAAACTCATCAATTCGCTCAATAATGGTTCCATAACAAATTCAATAATTTAAGCAGGAGGCGAAATGAGAATATTCTGGCAGCTGCGTTGGTATTTCCAACTTAAGTGGAAACAATATGTGGGGTCCATTCTGCTATTTGCCGTCATTTCCGCCCTTCAGCTTGTTCCTCCCAAAGCGGTCGGTATTATTGTCGATGGTGTGGTCGATAATACCCTCGAAACCAGTACCTTAGTGATGTGGTTATTGGGCCTTATTGTGCTGTTTTTTGCGATATATGGCTGTCGAATACTGTGGCGGATCTGGTTATTTGGCGCGAGTTGGGAACTAGGCACCATTTTGCGTAATCGCCTTTATCGTCATGTCTCTACTCAGCCCCCTCGATTCTTTGAACGCTACAAAACTGGCGACCTGATGGCGCGTGGTACGAACGATGTTCGCAACATTGTTATGACCGCAGGTGAAGGCGTGTTAACTGCGGCCGATTCTCTGATCACTGGCATCGCGGTACTGATCATCATGGTGACGCAAATCAGTTGGAAGCTGACTGCAATGGCATTATTGCCGATGCCGTTTCTTGCCATCATTATCTTCTTTATCGTTCGTATTCTGCATAAACGATTCAAAATCGCACAAGAAGCCTTTTCTACGATGTCAGACATGACTCAAGAGTCACTAAATGGCGTACGTATGCTGCGTGCTTTCGGGTTAGAAAACCAAGAGCAGCAACGTTTTGAAGAGGTTGTGGATGATACAGGCGAGAAGAACATTGCCGTTGCCCGTGTCGATGCGCGCTTTGATCCAGCCATTCAGCTGACTATTGGTATGTCTTTCTTTTTGAGCGTGGCGTCTGGTGCCTACTTAGTTGACCAAGGTGATATCACTCTCGGGGACTTGACCGCATTTACTATGTATTTGGGTCTAATGATCTGGCCTATGCTGGCATTCGCATTCCTATTTAACATCTTGGAAAGAGGCTCTGCTGCGTGGAACCGTCTGCAAGAAATCTTCGATGAAAAGCCAGAGATCGTCAGTGGTGAAACGCCATTAGGCACTCAACCTTTGCCTTTGCAGATCAAGATTGACGAATTCCACTGGTCTAAAGATCTGCCACCAGCACTAACTGATGTTCACATCACCCTTGAGCCAGGAAAAATGCTCGGCATTGCAGGCCCAGTCGGCAGTGGTAAATCAACCTTACTCACCTTGCTGCTTCGTCAACATGACATGGATAACGGTACGATTCAGTTTGGTGATATCAAAATCAAGGACGCTGTCCTGCCAGAGTGGCGAGATCGTTTTGCTGTTGTTAATCAAAGCCCGTTTTTGTTCTCTAAATCTATCTTCGACAATATCGCTCTGGGCAACCCTAGCGCATCAAAAGAAGACGTTTATCGAGCGGCGAAACTGGCTTGTATCCACGACGATATTGAGAAGTTTCCTGAAGGCTACCAAACAGAAGTGGGCGAAAAAGGCATCACCCTCTCTGGTGGTCAGAAACAACGTATCGCCATTGCTCGCGCTATGCTGCTCAATGCCCAAGTGTTGGTATTGGACGATGCCCTATCCGCAGTTGACGGACGTACCGAGCACCAGATTCTGAAGAATTTAGAGACTTACTATCGTGAGCAATCATTGATTGTTATTGCCCACCGCCTCACTGCTCTAGAAGCCGCAGAAGAGATTGTGGTGTTGAATCACGGGCACATAGCAGAACGTGGCCAGCATGGGGCACTTCTGGAACGTCAGGGGTGGTATGCGGAAATGTACCAGTACCAGAAACTAGAACAGGCAATGGAGGACTAATCATGAAGCAATCGACAACGTTTAAACGGTTAATGTCTTACCCATTGTCGCAGCCAAAACCCATGCTAAAAGGCTTGGCGCTACTGTTTATCGCGGCGTTAGCCAGTGCTAGCGGACCTTGGCTGATTCAGTATTTTATTGATGAACACATCGCGAAAGGTGATTACTCGCGTGACATTTTGATCTCACTTGCCGCAGGTTACATTGCCTTGCAGCTTATTTCAGCGGTGTTTCAATACTTCCAATCATTGCAATTTAGTATTGTGGCAACCAACACGATCAAAACGATTCGTAAACAGGTTTTCTCTGGCGTGATCAAGCAGCCTTTATCGGCATTTGATTACACTCCTGCGGGTAAGTTGGTTTCTCGTATCACCAACGATACGGAATCGCTGCAACAGTTTTATGAGTTATTGATCGCCACTGTGGTGAAAAACGCAGTAATGATCTTGGTAATGTTGGGCGTCATGTTTTACATGAGTTGGAAGCTAACCATCGTCGTGTTGGTATTGCTGCCAATCGTGATTGGCTTTATGTACTTGTTCAAAAAGCTCAGTACAGAAAGCTATCGAAACATGCGTGACCTACTGACAGACATTAATGCCAACTTAAGCGAATCCATTCAGGGTATGAGTGTGGTGCAGTTAATGCTGCAAGAAGAACGTTTCAACAAACAGTTTAACGGCCTCACTGACGACCATCTGGTTGCCTCGAAGAAAGTGATTCGCTTGAATGGCTACCTATTGCGCCCTCTGATGGATTTGCTCGCAGGCCTTGCTCTACTCTCTCTTGTCGCTATCTTTGGCTTCAATGGTGTCGAGCTGATTGGCGTGGGTGTTCTGTACGCTTTCATCAGTTACCTAGCGCGCGTGACCGAGCCTTTGATTGAGATGACACAGCAATTGGCATTGCTTCAGCAAGCATTGGTATCGAGTGAGCGTGTATTCGAGTTGATCGATGCACAAGAGCAAACTTACGGCGATGACCATAAGCCACTGCAAACAGGTGCGATTGAGCTTAACAACCTGACTTTCAGCTACGATGGCAAACAAGACGTATTAAAGGACATTTCACTGAAAGCGTCGCATCAAGATTTTATTGCGCTTGTTGGCCACACCGGTAGCGGTAAAAGCACACTCGCTTCTTTGCTCATGGGGTTCTATCCAACCGAAATCGGTGAACTGCGGATTGACGGGCGTCCATTAAAATCTTTAGGCAAAGACGTGCTACGTAAAGACGTTGCGATGGTACAGCAAGACCCACATATTCTCCCAGCCAGCGTCCGTGAGAACATCTCTTTGGGCAGAAAGGTAGAAGATGAGCAGATTTGGGACGCGCTAGAAAAAGTCGGCCTTGTTGAACAGATTCGTCGTTACCCGAATGGGTTAGATACACAACTTGGTCAAGGTGAAACGAACCTTTCGGCAGGTCAAAAACAATTGCTTGCGCTCGCACGTGTACTTGTCGCTAAGCCTAAGATTCTGATTTTGGATGAGGCAACGGCAAACATCGACTCAGGTACAGAAGCGTTGATTCAAAAAAGCCTTGAAGTGCTTCGTCAAGATATGACGCTTGTTGTAATAGCTCACCGCCTATCGACGATTTTGGATGCAGACCAAATCATCGTTCTTCATCACGGAGATTTAGTTGAGAGTGGCACACACAGAGCGCTGTTAAAACAAAATGGTCGATATGCACAGATGTATCAACTTCAGCAAGCCAATCGCCATATTCAGCAAATCGAAGAGGAAGACGACAAGCAATTCGAGGAAGCTGTTTAAACAGTCTGCATAATGCACTACCACTGACTTGAAGCCCGTTAGTTATGCTGCGGGCTTTTCTTATACGAAAGTTCCATTCATAATCTAAACAATTTCTTTATTTCTTACCTATTATTGACATAACCCCTCGCTATTATCCGCGAGGTCGTTGTAAAATCGCGTTAATTATCGACACGAGCTATCCCCGCTAAAGTGTTTTTCGTTTCGCTCAAAGCTCATGTCGGACTGTTTTCTATTGCATATTAATTTCATGACTGAAGTCCATGGACCAAGATAAGTTTACTAACATCTATCGCTTGCCAGGTTCGTTACAAATTCGAATCGCTAAGTGGCAAAAGACTTTCCGCGGCACATCTGATTTAGTTCTTCATCAGGTGCTGATGGAGCGTAATAAGCAATTTAAGAAACCAAGCTTTTTGCCAAAGAGCTGGTGCATCACGCCTATTGATGAGAATGACATCACCATTACTCATCACGGTAAGTACATTCAAACCGTCATGCGTACCATGCTGGATAGAAAAGTGTCGTACAAGCGTCTTTTCTTGTCTCGTATGGATGCAGAGAAAGGTGAAAAAGTTCTGCGTGAGTACAAACTTGAATGGGTAAGAAAGCACAATCAAATTGCTAAGAAGTACAACCAAATCAAGAAAAAGCAGTACATGAACTTTGCAAGAGAAGAGGAAGAAACCCTCTACCCTTCGATTCCTAAAGGCGAGTTTGATAAAGCGTTGTGGAATAAATTGGTGGTGTCTACTTTTGGTCCCGAGAAAAAGTACAAAAACCCCCATTACGTACGCAAAGCAGATTTCTAAAAAATCCCCCGACTGTTCGGGGGATTTTTTTATGCTTTCGATACGTTAATAGTGACATTGTCACGAAGAGATTAAATCAGGATTGTTATTAACGCAGCGAGCGTTGCAATTGTACAGCGCTCGCTGACGGACGAGCTGCGACGGTGAGAAAAGTAGGATGAGAGTCGCAGCATTGTTGAACCAGTTAATGACGAGCGTCAGCGCCAAACTCTACTTCTTTATAGATATCGGCCAGTGACTTCTTACCTTGTTTGTCCTTGGCTGAACGCTTTCTTGGTTGGTAATGATACTCTTGGTCTTGCAAAGCTTCTTCATGTTCCTTTGCAGACTCTACGAATTCAGCATTCGCAAGTGCTTGTTGGCGTAAGCGGTTTACTCTTTCTAGGGTTTCCCACAACATACTTCACCTCCAAACGAGTTGCTGTATACATATACAGTATTATTTATTCTGACCTCCTAGTCAATATTTTGATTCCCTTCACGGTTTGCTCCTCTACTCTCACATTAAACCCATACCAGCGTAGTGCTCTGGGTACTTATGAATGATCTGTTTTAGATAGCCTTGATGTTCGCGCAAGGCATTCACGCACTCTCGGGATAACAAGCCTTGATAAACACGTTTCTCTAGTTCTAACAAGGCATACGGAATTGACCACGCTTGACGATATGGATGATGGGTGGTCATGACATCAAACACATTGGCGACGGCTGCTATTTGCGCAGCGATTGGAATACCTGAATGCTCAAGCCCATGCGGATAACCAGAGCCATCTAGGTTTTCATGTTGGTAAGAAATGATTTGTTGGAACAAAGTGACACTCGGATGAACCGGATTGCCGATTCTTGCCACAATGTTATCGGCTGATTCCACACATTGCTCAATGTGCTCCGTTAACAACGCTTCTTGTTCTGCGTTCACACAGCGACGATTACACACGATATCTGCCGGAAGCTTAATGTCGCTTAGAGCATGATAACGAGTGAACATGCCGATTTGCTCCACAACCTCGTCACTGAATTGGTATGTATCTGCAAGTTGGGTGGCAATCAATTGAGCGTACATGCCCATTCGTTTGCTGTGCGAGTAAACCTCTGGTGAATAACCTGGCATCAAGCACTGCATTCTTTCCGCTAACAGCTCTATAGCGTTAACGACATGGTCTTCCGACTCCACCGCGAACTGAACCATTTCAAAGTAAGGCTTTAACCCATTCAAAGCTTCTGCACTGAACGCATTCGGTTGAATCGAATTGAGAAAGACGAAGCCAGTAAAGGTTTGACGATCGTAACAAGGGATCGCAACAGATGAGTGATAACCTTCTTTCAATAAGGTTTGAATGCGCGGACAGTGGTTGATGTCGTAGAGATCGTTAACAAGACGAGGAATGGCATTGTCAGCAGCAATGCTTAAATTATGAAGTTTACGAAGTGGCGCTTCATGATGAGCCAAACACCAAGTGTCGAACTCACTCTCAGCAAAGGATTTTAGCATGCCTTGTTTTGGGTGGTATTTTGCAAAAGACACCCTATCGACACACGGTAAATGTGCCTGCATCCTATTCTTCAGTGTTTGCATTTGCTCATTGAGCGGTTTTGCAAACGGGTAAAAACTCCGGTGCGCCATACTTCACCTCCACACCAAGTAGAGAAACCAGAAGAAAAGGCTCATGAAAGTCAGCGTATTTGATGTGATTAGAGCGGCTTTTCTCCACCTAAATTATCGACATACCACAACTTAAGTGTACGAAATAAAAACAGATTTTCGCCAATCTTTTCACCGAATATTCTACGGTAATTTAATCCAGATCAAAAAAACCAGCGCACTTTCGTACACTGGCTTTTCAATACATGATGAGTTGTTCGTTATCTATCAGCTTGGTGATTAACCTAGCGCAGGAAGCACGCCCAGAGTAATGAGTAGCTGCGCCATCACAATTCCCGTACCTGCAATGCCCGTTACTAATAGTGCTCCCTGACCACCTGCCACGCGGTATTCTCCCGTAAACTCATCAGAGCGGCGCACTTTCACCACCATCACCAATGGCAAGAAGATAGCAAGAATAGCCAAAGCAATCGCTGCGTAACCCAGAGCCATGATGAAACCTTGTGGGTAGAACAATGCAAAACCTAATGGCGGTGTAAAAGTAATTACAGCAGCAACCAGACGGTTTGGTTTTTCACTGTCGCCTTTGATGGTGTCGCCCAAGAATTCAAACAGACCCAAGCTCACACCAAGGAAAGACGTCAAAAGAGCAAGGTCAGCAAATACACCCACGACGCTACCAAGGTTTGACTGGTGAACCGTTTGAGACAATTGACCGATAAGCGCACTTAAGCCACCGTTTTCAATCAGCGTATCCTGGCTCACAACACCAAGCGTCACGATTTGCCAGAAGATGTAAATAACCAAAGGAATCGTAGAACCAACGATGATGGCTTTACGTAGAGACGAGGTGTCGCCATCTAGGTAGTTCACAATCGCAGGAATACTGCCGTGAAAACCAAAAGAGGTGAAGATGACTGGAATTGCTGCAACGATAAGGCCTTGTTCAATTGGCATGCTCAGTAAGTAAGATTCGGTCACGTTTGGCGCAAGGAATGACAGCACAGCGATCATCGTCACCATCTTTAGGCCAAAAAGCACGCGGTTAACCTTGTCTACCGTTCCTGTACCAACCGTCACAACCATAGTGACAATAAGAGTAAAGATGATGGTAGAAGTCGAGCCTGAAATATCCAACCCAAACCACTCTGTTAGACGGTCACCAAACTGAGCACCGCCACCAGCAATGTAAGCGGCACACAATGAGTAGAACAAGAACAGCATCGCAAAGCTCGCCACCCACTTGCCCTTCTGACCAAGGATTTGCTTCGCCAAAGTATGAAGGGTTGCGCTGCTGTCCGCATATTGGTGAAGCTCAAGCATCAATAGCGCTGTAAACGCCATTAATGCCCACAATCCCAACATGATAATAAGAGAGGTTGAGAAACCAATACCTGCAGACGCAAGAGGAAGCGCCAGCATACCAGCACCAATCGTAGTCCCTGCAATAATCAGGGTGCTACCAAACACTTTAGATCGACTCATTGTATATTTATCTTTACAGCTTAATAAGATTTATCAGCATCAGATCGGGCTACAGCACACCAAACCTAACACCATATTTGGAATGATGACGATTCTGTAGGATCTTTCTAATAAGATCAAGCAAAGTGTAAGGATAAAAATCCATATGTGTAAAATAATTTATACATCAGTGATTAAACTCTGATTTCCGCAAGCAATTGGGCGCACTCTTCTTCATTCATGAACTTAGGCACTGGATAATTCCAATGCGCTTCTTTAAGTATCAAAGTCACCAACTCGTCAGTGTCAGAGGTTTTCAACAATGACGACGTTTGTTCGATGCCAATCTCGTTGTACAGCCCTTCCAATCTCTCGAGGAACGCTTGTGCATTTGGCATAGTTTCACTTTGCGCATCGATTAACGCTTCGCTTAGTGCAGTCAGTTGTGGCTCAATCTCAGAGAATGAGAACCGGAGCACTGGTAGCAAAGCAAGGCCATTTGCCATTCCATGAGGTAAACCGTACTTGGCACCTAGGTTATGCGCGAACGCGTGTACATAGCCAAGACTCGCTTTGGTAAAGGCAAGGCCTGCATAGTAAGACGCCATCGCCATTTTTTGCCTAGCTTGAATATCGCTGCCCTTTTCTACTGCACGAGGGAGATATTGGAATATGAGTTTAATAGCGGCAACTGAATACGCTTTGGTTTCCGTCGTCGCGTTGCGGGATATGTAGGCTTCAATCGCATGAGTCAGAGCATCTATACCGGTGTCAGCCGTTATCTTTGCAGGCAAACCGACGAGTAGGTTGGCATCTAGCGCTGCCATTAAAGGGACTAACTTCGGATCCATTAGAGGGGTTTTATGGTGAGTATCAGGCTCAGAAACGACCGCCGCGACGGTAACTTCAGAACCGGTACCTGACGTTGTGGGAATCACAAATAATGGCGCTGGTGTTCTCCATACGCGAAACAAGCCGGCCAATCTCTTGATGGATTTCTTGTTGGTCACTCTGGCTGCAATCACTTTGGCACAATCCATTGCAGAACCACCGCCAAGCGCCAAAATCGCATCACAACCGGATTCTAGGTAGACATTTAATCCACGTTCAACTTGATCATAAGTAGGGTCAGGTTTTACCTCTGCATAAAGTGCGACGTCTAAACCTCTCGTTCTGGCACTTTCTGCTACTTGCTCTGCCATTCCTATTTTTACTAGCCCTTCGTCGGTAACGAGCAGTAACTTTTTGAATCCGAGATCGGCGATAGCTTCCGTGAGCTCATGAACGCTACCGGGGCCTGAAAATAACGTTGGTTTCGGCAGAGGAAGAACGTAAGCGGCCACCTTCAGTCCATTGGTGTAACCGCGATAAAGCAGATGTTTCAACATACAAAGTCCTTTTGTTTTTGAGTATTCATTCTAGATGCTTTTTTCTTCAATTCGAGATAGTGGGTTCACAGAATTCCGTATTCATCCATCTACGCGCCTAAGCCGACCAAACCAATATTTATCTACTATTCTATAACTTAAGTACTAATGGTTGAGGACGAGCCATGGGATACAAGCCATTTGCTTTGTTGGTCTTTTCGGGATCCGTTTTTGCGGGCTCATTGGCGAGCTTCCCAGAAAACCTCGACAAACTTGTGCTTGTTAAACAAAGTGTTATCCCTGGGCGAGACGTGGTATTGCCGCCAGATACACCCACGTTTGTTCAAGAGACCGTCAAGATGTACAACTGGACGAATCAAGGTAAAGGCACCAACCTGAGTATTTATGTTCCGAAACACAAAGTAGATGCTTATAAAAAGCACGGCCCCTATTCCGATGGCTTAACGGCAGTTGCAGTTTACGAAGAAGAAAACATTATTTTTGTCACCGAGCATCTTGCTGGTGAAGTGCTTTACGGGAGTTATGATCGGCAGGGAAACGACATATCAGATCGTCATCCGTCATTGAGGATTGAAACGTGCTACCGCTGTCATAACGGATATAAGGACATTTGCATCAATGGGACATGTGCCGTACCCATCATTGATGTGTTTAACGAGTAGTTCATTACGTGGGAACATCAATAAGAATAAAGATCTTCCTCTCGCACTTTGTTCTCGTCATTCTCATGATAGGTGGTTTGGGTTATTACAATTTTCATAACTCAATGGATACCATCATCAAAACGACGATCGTGTCTCGCGAGCAAAGCGCAAGCGCACTGGTTCATCATGTCAGTGATGCGGTGCATGGCGGTAACTACGCCAATCTCATGCTGCCCAGCTTTAAAGATGAGCTAGAGATGCACACCGACTTGCGTTATTTGTACGTTAACGGTTATTCCTCCGTGACGAATTCTCCCGTGTCTGTTACTTACAATCGTGACGCAAAAGAAATCTGGCGCTCTGACTATCCTCCGACCTTCGAACAAGATCTAGACCAGCGCATCGCTAGACTCACCTCGGTCAAGAAAACCGGTTCCCAAGCCAATGTGAAAGTGAAGTATTTATTGGCTCGTCTCAATGACGCACGTGAGCAGTATTATATGAGCAAGGAACTCGAAGAAGATTTCACTCTCGATCTCTATCCTTGTCGGGTAATCGGTAAAAGTCATCTGAGCTTTGAGAAAGACATTCTCTACATCACTTTGCCATTAACTGGTGACATTCAAGGCAACATAGAACTGCTGTACGACATCGAATTGGTGCGTGAGATTCGTGATGAGTTTGTGGTGGATTCAATTCGCGAGATCGTCCTCGGCATGGCGATCTCATACCCATTATTACTTTTACTGTCTTACCACATCTCATCGCCAATCAATAATCTGTCGACCTTTATGCGCCAGAACTTTGAAACCATTAGCCTGTTTCAAGTCCCTAACACCAAAAGGAAAGATGAAATCGGGGATTTAGCACGCGCCTTTAGCCATCTTGTCGACAAAGTGGTCCGCAAGAACAGAGAGCTGGATGACATGGTGAAGCACGATCCTTTAACTGGTCTGTATAACCGTCGTTCGCTTGAAGCCTCCTTCCGCTCGCTGTGCTATCAATCCAACAAGATGTTCATCGCCTGCTTCTTTATTGATATCGACCATTTTAAAGAGTTCAACGATCACCGAGGGCATTTACAAGGAGACAAAGCGCTACAAAAAGTCGCCAAAACCTTAGAATCATTCGCGGTGCAAACGCATGGCTACGCTTTGCGATTAGGCGGGGAAGAGTTTGTAGTTCTCGCTCCTGTGCATGATGCGAGAGAAGCGTTAGCGCGAGGCAACCAACTCCGCGGGCGGGTTAAACAATTGGAAATCATTCATCATGATGAACCAACCATCAAGTATCTAACCATCTCCATTGGTATTAGCCTTTCAGAGCGCGCACAAGCCGACATCATAGACCCAAACCGCCTGTTAGATGAATCAGACGAAGCCTTGTATGCCGCAAAAGATCTAGGGCGTGACCAAGTCGTACTCTATTCAAACGAAAGCAGGGACAGCGCCTAAGTTCTGCCCCTGCGGATTATTCAGTTTATCGTGTGAGCTTAGTAAGACAACTCTGGATCGATACAATGGAAGATCTCGCCGCTTCCTTGACCATTTTCCAGCATCTCAAACAGTAAACGAGCCACTTCTTGACGGTATACCAAACCATGTACTTCTTTAGGTTCCACCAACACACCATTGCCTGTCACTACGCCATCTTTCAAGCCACCAGGACGAATGATGGTGTAATCCAAGTCGCTGGTTTGTAGCCATGCTTCCGCCAATGACTTCTCTCGCACAACACCGCCAAAACCCGCTTTAGAACGGTCAGAAAGGTATTTCCAGCTATCACCGCAACCAAGTGACGTCACCAAAACAAAACGCTTGAGTGATGCTTTACTGGCAGCATCGATAAGGTGACGATGACCAAGGTAATCTACCGGAATGTCTGCACGGAAACTGCCCATCGTGCTGATGATAATGTCTTCTTGATTGAGATGCTCAACAACGCGATCAACCTCTTCAGCAATCGTGGCATCACATGCAAACGTTGACTGACAAATCGCCTTTAATTCTGGGCTTTTGTCTGGATTTCTCGCCACACCGACAACTTCAGCACCTTTCTCTGCAAAATACTGTGCAATTGCCAAACCAAGGCCACTGCTTGCGCCCCACACTACGACTCTTTTCATAACTTACCTTTTACTACAAATATGATAATGAGAATACTTTACATCACTATTTAAGGGGTTTTCAAAAGATGTCAATCGAAGTGAGAAAATTCTTTCCAAATCAATACGTAGTTCAAATAAATGATCGATAGTTCCGAGCTACGGATGAAATTTACGTGCGACAACCAGTATCATTCTCGGCATAACTATAACTAAGCCTTATGCACGTGTTTTTAGGTTCCAGTTCGCTGCCGCATTCCCCTAAAAACAACATAATAATCAACGCATAGGCAGTAGAAACGTCGGTATTAACAATGAAGCAATCTTCCTACTCCCAATCTGCCTCGGGATTTGAAGTCGATCTAAAACAGGCCCTCATCTGGGTGGCACGCGCGTTAGATTACGTAGGTGTTGATGATACACACCACAGTCATCGAGTAGCGTACATCGCATATCAATGTGCACTTACTCTTGGATGGGACATTAAGAAAGCAGAGTTCTGTTACTTTGCAGGCATGGTTCACGACTGTGGCGTCTCAGAAACCCGCGAGCACATGATGTTGCTCGAACAGCTCGTCCCTCAAGACGCCAAAGCGCACTGTATTCGTGGCTACCACACGCTTAAGCAGTGTCGATTACTCACCCAATTTTCAACCCCGATACTTTATCACCACACTCATTGGATCGAGCTCGAACACATCGATATTCCAGCATTTGAAAAAGACGTCGCTGCTCTACTCTATCTTTCTGATCGTCTCGATTTTATGCGCGCGCATTACGTTTCCAACTGTCATAGCGACTTGGTTACTTTGCACGAAGAGTTGATTGCCGAGTGTGTGTTGGCTAACAGTGGCACACTGTTTAACCCACATATGTGCGATGCCATGGTTAAGCTGATCATGACGGATGCATTTTGGTTTGCGATGGAATCTGAACACATCGAAACGATTGGACTTCAGTTTGAGAACATTGATTGGCTACAGAAGCAACTCACCATCGAAGACATGAACAGCTTAGGGTTGTTCTTAGCGCGTATTGTGGATGCCAAGAGTCCTTTTACTTATCAGCATTCTCAAAAGGTGGCGGAACTGTCTCGTTACTTAGCGAAGAAAATGGGATTGGATGAACACGAGCAAGAGATGATTTTTATTGCGGGACTGGTTCATGATATTGGCAAGCTTAAAACCCCTGATGAGATTCTTCACAAAGAAGGCCCGCTAGACAAGCAAGAATACACACGCATCAAGCGGCATACGATTGATACTGAGCTTGCCCTGCACAAAGTGTTTCCCAATGCCAAAATCGCTGAGTGGGCTTCCAACCATCATGAACGGTTAGATGGTTCAGGTTACCCTTATCATAAAACGGCAGAAGCCTTGGATGTGCCTTCTCGTATCATTGCCGTTGTCGATGTCTTTCAAGCGCTTTCTCAAGATCGCCCATATCGAGGCCGCATGACGCAGCAAGAGATTGCCGACATCATGGATGAGCAGGTTGAAGCAGGCAAACTGTGCTCCGATGTTTATCAGATTTTATCTGCCGACATGCAGGCGTGTTATCAGCTCTCCACGGAAGTTTAGCGCCAAACAAAGTCAGTAAGCAGAATAAACAAAGGGACACCAGTTCGACGTCCCTTTGTTGTTTTGAAAGCATTTAAACACTACAAACAAGCACGTTTAGATGGCTTAGTGTGCGATGTCTAACTGGTTGTCTTTCACACCGTTGATACGGAACCAGCCTGCGATACTGAATCGTTCCGCGTTCGTCGGCAATACTTCGTGTGGGAATTGCTCAGACAAGAATACGAACAGACGACCTGAACGCGGCGGAATCTTCGCGATCTCATTATCATTCAAATCGTACACCACCAACTCACCAGCGTCTTCTTCGCTCCACGATTCGTTCATGTAGAACACCGTAGTTAGACGGCGGTTTTCATTGCCTTTGAAGCAATCGAGGTGTTTTTGGTAGAAGTCACCTTTTTCGTATTTCGCGAAGTGCGCTTCGTACTCGAACAAGCCTAGGAAAAAGTAGCGGTTTGCTTCTAAACGAATCTCTTCCATCTTGTCTAGGAAAGACGCCACTGGCGCGCCCATGTCACGCTTCAACCATTGGATCTTATCGCTACGAATGGTTTCAATACGAGTCACGTCGTCGTTACGACCAATACGTGCTTTCTTCCAATCGTCAGGAATACAGTCACGCAGCTCAGCCACTTCCTCTTGAGAAATAAAATCATCCCAGATGTAGTATCCGTGCGTCGATAACGCGTCGATCAATTTGTTCATTCTATTTTGTTCACTCGTGTGGGTTTGGGCGGTCTATATAAGAAATCCGTGCTACAACAACAAATTCCGTTTTTTATCGAGACGACAAATCCACTTAAGTAACGAGATTCAGACGTAAGAAAGCCGCTCATTTGAGCGGCTATTTAGGTCTACTGTTTGCGTTTAAATTAGCGCGTTTGAAGCGCAATAGAACGAGGTTGGATTGGACGAATTCGTTGAATCACTGGTCGTTGTTTTTTCTTAAGTTGGATATGACACATTTCCAAAACTAGACCAAACGCCATCGCGAAATACACGTAACCTTTGTTGATGTGAATAGCAAAACCTTCTGCCATCAACAGACCACCTAGCAATACTAGGAATAGTAGAGCAAGGGTCTTAAAGCCCGGGTAACGCGTCACTAGGTTGTTGATTTTCTCCGCCGTCAACACCATCACAATCGCTGACGAAATGATCGCCGCCACCATGATTGGTACTTCGCTCGTTAGACCAACCGCAGTAATCACCGAGTCCATCGAGAACACAGCATCAACCGCGACAATCTGAAGCAGAACCACAGCCAGACCAGTACGAACATGAGTCGAGTGACCGTGTTCAGTGTGGGTCAACCAACTCCACAACTCTTTCAAGCTTTTCGCTAGTAGGAATGCACCACCCGCAATCATAATCAAATCACGACCAGTAAACGCGTAGTCGCTGAAGCTGATTAATGGCTGAGTAAGCTGCATGATCCAAGAGATCGAGAACACCAAAACAATACGCGCCATCACCGCTAGGCCAATACCTAGGTTTCGGGCAAGTTTACGCTGGTGCTGTGGCAATCGTTCACACAGAACGGAGATGAATACGACGTTATCAACGCCTAAGACTACTTCAAGAGCAAACAAGGTAGCGAAGATAGCCCACGCTTCTGGTTGCATGAAAAGTTCTAACATGAGTACGCCTCCGGTGATTGGAAGCCATACAGTGAATTGTTCAGTCGACTAAAGGGGTCGTCCATTAAGTTTTTAAAACCTCTGTTACTTAGGAAACGTGAGTAAATCACCTCCTCCCTTTGTACGCAATCCCTTATTTTGTCAGGCTTGTGTAAAGCATCTTTCGTCCTCTAAGGGTTATAAGCCATACTCACCCCATCAAGTGCCGAGTTGAGCCAAACTATTGCATCGAGCTCGAATTGAAACACCTCTTTTTACGTGCTTCAACAATCGTAAAAAAATGTTTCATAATAATATTTTGATATACTGAGAAAAATCACACGAGTTAGGGTCTGTTGACCTTTCGTGACGATTTTTGCAGCAGTTTGTAGATGTTTTATACAAGACAGAGGCTTTGATATGTAGCTATTCTACCTGATAAGCCGATAACGCAGTAGAAAGCACCTACAAACGCTGCCCAAAGGGTTCGGCTAAAAGCGTTTTATTCTTTGTTGAGTCAATTTTACTTAGAGCCACTAGGCTTCAATCGACTCGCCGCGATTAAAACGCTTTTATCTCGAACAAAATTTAACCACGAAAGATAAACAGACCCTAGTCTTACGAATGGATTACATAACACTCTCACGCATTAGCCTTAAACACCTTACTGTATTGCACATGCTGCTCACGACACATAGCGTGACTCAAGCGGCGGAACAGCTCTGCGTGACCCCTTCCAGCGTGAGCAAAACGCTCAGCCAATTGCGCGACATTCTTAAAGACGACCTTTTCTACCGCGATGGCACTCGTTTAGTCCCGACTCCATTTGCTTTGAATATCGGCCCTTCTGTTCATGGCATTCTTTCCAGCATGAACGGTTTGCTCTACCAAGGCTCATTTAATCCCGCGTATTACGAAGGTCGCTTTTCTTTGGCAATGCGTGAAAGTACCTTCGAGATCTTCGCACCTATGCTGCAAGACTTATCTCAGCAAATGGGGAGCCGAGCACAACTCAATGTGTATGCCAAAGAGCAAATGAGTTTTGATTCTCTGATCCGCGGCCAAGTTGATTTTATGATTCTGCCGCACGACATCAGCCAACCACCAACGCACAACAAAGACTTGGTTTGGCAGACGATTCTAGAAGACGAAATGATTTGTTTGATGGGCAGCAATAACCCGTTAGTGAAAGAAGAACTGTCGGTAGAGAACTACTTGTGTGCGAGACACATTGGTATTCACGATAAAGACCTATCCCAGCCTTACTTTGAGCAGAACTTAACTCAGCGTTACGCTAAACGCAGCGTCGCGATGCACGTGGCCGATTTTGGTTCGGCAGCGGTAATGTGCCACCACTCTGATTATCTGTTCACTTGCTCAAAACTTTGGGCGCGAATGGCACTGCAAGCCAAGGGGTTGGTAGAGAGACCTTTGCCGTTTGAGTATGGACAAGTGGCGTATAGTTTGGTGTGGAATAAAGCGAGCCTGAACGATCCCGCTTTAAGATGGCTACAACAACAAGTGCTTAAGGCTTGTGAAACCCTCGGTGGATGCCGCAAACCGAGAGTCAATAAACTCTGAGCCTTTTTATCTTTTCTGCACTACACGTAGACCGATGGCATGGTCATTGGTCTGCTGACAAATTGACTTAATTGTGCGTGGAAGCGTTCCATTTCATCCTGAGAACATTTCTCCCATTCCAGAGCTTCACCCGTTACACCGTGATGCTGAAAGGCATTCAAACGAATGTTGACCGATTCTGGCAAAGATTGCAGATAATGCCCTACGGTTGCAACTTCCGTATCTATATCGCTTTTACCCGGAATATGAAGCAAACGCACTTCGTACAACTTGCCTGCTTGCGCTAAATACTGAATGGTTTGGAATACACGGTGGTTATCTCGCCCGACCAACCAGTAGTGCGTTTCGCTTTGCCACGATTTAAGGTCAATCATCGCGCCATCCATGTACGGCAATACTCTTTCCCAACCTGCGATGGATAAAGAACCATTGCTATCGATGAAGCAAGTGAGATGCTGTAATTCAGGATCGTGTTTGATCCCTTTAAACAGCGCAGTAATGAAAGGAAGCTGTAAGGTAGATTCCCCACCGGATACAGTAACACCGCTAATGAAAAAGCGCTGTTGGCGTATCAAATCGAGCATTGCCTCCACAGAATAGTCAGTAATTTTTGGATTAGATTGGTGCTGACATATCTCTATACAATGGTCGCAGTGGGTGCACTCCTCTTTAAGCCAAACAACGTTGTTGCTTTCGTCGAACTTCAGTGCGCCAGCCGGACACTCACTCACACAATCACCACAATGATTACAGTGATTGATGGTGTGCGGGTTGTGGCAGTTGATGCACTGATAGTTACAACCCTGTAGAAAGATGACTAGACGGTTTCCCGGTCCATCAACACAAGAGAACGGAAGGATACGAGTTACCTTAGCCAAGAGGTGTTCCGATCGTCTAGCCATCTTATTCTTATCCGTCACCAATTACTTAGCGTAAGTCGGTGACATTTCGTGGCTCACCACACGTGGTGAACGCTCTAAAATACCGGTGTTCTTCGCCGCTTCTGCACCTAGGAATGTGGTATTGGTACGTGAACCTTCTGCATCGTATTTCGCGATATCAGACAGTTTCACCATGTAACCCGTTACGCGAACCAAGTCGTTTGACGCAACGTTTGCCGTGAACTCGCGATAGCCAGCATTCAATGCACCTTTACACAGGTTGAACATCGCTTCTGGGTTTGATTTCACGGTTTCGTCGATGGTCAGAATGTCGCTGATACCAGAACGGTAGTATTGGTGGTGGCCTGCTGTTGCTTGCACGTAAGACACGGGATCTGGCTCGTTACCGTAAGGAATACGAACGCCCGGTGTTACATCCAAATCTAGGCTGATACCGCCTTGTGCGTGCAGTAGCGCTTTGCCTTCTAGACCAAACTTCACTGGCGTGCTTTCTACCAATTCAGACAGTTTTGCAGAGATAGCGTGACCAAGCTCGTTTGCTGTTGCATCTTGGCCGTAACGGCTTGCATTGCCCTCTTTCTCTAGCAATACGTTTACCGCTTCTGCCATGCCGTAGATGCCATACATTGGCGCAAAGCGAGATTCTTCGATCAGGCCTTCTTGTGTTAGGAAGCCTTTGAAGAACTCAGACTTTTCATGCAAATGTGAAGCGCGTGCATCCATCAGCTCAACCATTAAGCCGTGATATTCTGGCAGCACGTTATTGAAGAAGTCTTCACGATTATCTGCACGGTTTGCTGCTTCTTTTAGGTTCATACGCACTAACGTGTTTGAACCACCAGCCAATGGCAGAGAGTTGTAGCAGCTCACGATACCAAAACGACCACCTTCGTACGCGTTCGCGTGCATTGGGTAATTCGCGATATGTGGCTTGCTGCACTCACAAATGTTTTGTGTTGCTTGCTTTAGCAGATCGTCTGGAGTGACGGCTTCGTCGTACATGAAGGTTAAGTTTGGCGCGATCTGTTTTAGCTCGGCGTCTACTTTCAAAATCGTACGACAAATGATGTTGTCCGTCGGGCCAATATTCACGTGCATAAACGCATCTGGCAACGTGCGATCAAGCATGATCCAGAAGTGCTTTAACTTTTTGTAGATTTGGTCGTCAGTGAGGCCACCAACGTAAGGCATTAGCACATCATCAAGTTGACCAAGGTAAACCGGAATGTTGGTTACCGATGGCACATGATGGTAAATGATGGTCAACATGTTGATCGCATCATCAAAATCTTCTGCTGGAGCTAACTCCAAGTATTCAGAACCTTGAGAAAGAAATTTTGCGTAATCTGGCAAAACATAGCGCGGCTTAAACGGCGCGTGACCTTCAAACATGTCACATATGACGCCTTGCTGCATTGCTTGGCTTACCTCGTCAGAGACGGTCATATATGGAATAGTGGCTTCGGCTTCCAAAGCAAGAAAGTTTGATTTCTGTTTTGGAGACAAGTTGCTATCAGTCGCGATAGCAAGGAAACGCTGCTGAAGATCAGAAAGGCTTTGAGTCATCTAAGATGTTCCTGGAGAAAATACAACGAATACGCCCCTTCCAATCATTTGTTGATTTCAAATCAATCTTGAAGGGACGCGTTGAATTCTACGCGCCAAGAGTCTTTGCCACTAATGAAAAAAACCAAAATGCCGATTTCCATTTTGGAAATAAGGTTTTTCTAATTTAGCCTAAGATTTAATAACTTAGCTTAACTTGCTGTTATTTAGCTTCGATGTGCCGTCGACAAAGCAACACCAGCACTTATGAATACGCCGCCAGTCAGACGGTTGAACAACTTAGCTCTCCCTTTTGCAAATAACCAGTCCGATGTCTTCACACCCAACAAGCCATAAAAGGTTAACCAACTCAGTTCGAACACAACAAACGTGCTAGCAAAAATGATGTATTGAGTGAATAGCGATGCAGAAGGGTCAATAAACTGGGGAAACAGTGCGGTGAAGAACACGATCGCTTTAGGATTGCTCGAACCGACAATGAAGCCGCTGGTAAATGCACTTAAATAATCGGACGATGCTTGTACTGGTTTTGCTTGTGAGAAATCGGTTTGTTTTGATCGCAATGCTTGGATACCAAGCCAAATAAGATACGCTGCGCCACACCATTTGATAATGTTAAAGACCAGCTCCGAAGAAGCAATCACAACCCCAAGGCCGGAGAAAGACAGGGTAAGAATAATAGTGATCGCAGCTAGGCTGCCGAGTGCGGTCATAAAGGCGTGGCGAAATCCGCTGCTCACACCTTTGCTCAAACAAAGTAGCGAACTCGGGCCAGGAGAAGCCGTCAGGACAAGTATTGCAAGGGTGTAGTAGATCCAAGTATCGAGTTGCATTGGCGCTCCTTTCCAATGTGCTGATGAATGAGCGAATCACGTGGAATAGCCGTCTTACTCTCGCTTCGATCCATGAAACGCAATAGAGCAAAACACCACATCATTCTTATCACAACTGAACAAACTCAAAGTTAATCGAGATCCTTAAAAGTGTTCTGGTTTTGAAGCCAGGGCAGGAAGCCAGGTTCAGAAATCAGAGTAACACACCTCGGTTTATCTCTCCCCTAACCTACTTTGAGCTGTTTAGTTATGCATTCAACATACTGGGAATATGCAACTATGTAAAGTGATTGCTTATTCGACAAGATCATTCGCAGATCGCATCAAGTAAGCAGTCACTGTACGTTAGTCATAGAAAGGTTTTGGGTCCACTTCTAACGATGAAGGTGCGATGGCTTTTTCTATCGAGTGAGAGCTGTTTTTCAAATCCACCATCGCCACATCGATGTAACGCTTGTATTTGCGCGAGTAGAAACACTTCACGATTGGTTTTAGCGGCTGCGAATCGCTGGATGTCCAAACAATGCCGACTCGACCATCGCTTAATTGAACAATCGAACCGACTGGGTAAACACCGATGCAGTTGATGAATTTGTACACTAAATCTGGGTCGAGATGGAATGGCGTCAAACTCAACAAGATTTTGAATGCTTCAGCCGAACTCATGCCCTTTTTGTAGACGCGGTCTGCCGTTAACGCATCGTAGATATCCACGATACAGCTCATGCGCCCGTGCATTGGGATCTGGTCGCCAGACAAACCCAACGGATAACCGGTACCGTCGAGCTTCTCATGGTGCATCAAACACACATCTCGGCTGACATCACTTAGGCCTTTTACGCCAAGAATGATTTCACCTGCGAACACTTGGTGCAGTTTCATGTGCTCAAATTCTTCCGGCGTTAAACGCGCTGGCTTATGTAAGATCTCGTCATCGACTTTGATTTTACCCACATCATGAATGATGCCACCAATCGCCAACTGCTTGAGTGTGTCTTTATCGAGGCCCAAATGCTTACCGAAAGAAACCAGCAAACAAGCGACGTTAACTGAGTGCTCAAGCAAATAACTGTCTTTTTGGCGCAGCGCCGACACACACTGAAGCGCGTCAGAGTCGATAAAGACGCTGTCGATCATGTCATCCGCCCACGATTCAATCTCGTTGACTTCAATGACCTTGCCTTCAAAGGTTTGGTTGAGCAGTTTTTGCGCCAAACACTTCGCTTCCGCAATCAGTTTTTTGGCACGTTTATGCTGCGCTTCGCGAGAACGAAACGCGCGTTGAATTTTTGGCGTAGTCATCACCTCAGAGGCTGCTAAGGTGACATCGTGTTCTTCTTCAACAGGTTTGAACACGCACTCTTGAGCAGAAAGTTTCTGGTCGACCCAAACGAACTTCACCCCACTTGCTTGCAGCTTTTGAATGCCCTGCGCAGTGGAAACACGTCCCGCATTGGCGAGGTTAACGCGTTTATTTTGTTCGATTGCAGTCACGAACATACCGATACTTACATCTGCAATGGCTATCTTTATTGAGTCTTCTGGTTTGTACTGCATATCGCGAAACTTTTAACACCTGTTATTTAGCAGACGCATTATAAGAGATCTGACCATTCACTGTTATAAGAATTCGCTATCGTTTAAAATTAATGAGCATTCAGTCAATATATGAGACGTTCACCGTTCAATAAACCACTTTTAATTTATGGGCTTAGCTCAAATAATCATCACAAGTGGTAAGAATTTCGATAATTTGGGTGTTGAATCAATAACTACTTAATACAAATAGTATTTACTGTTGACCAAAGTTTTATAAATACCGATTATTAGTCGCATTATTCTAATAATTACTCTATTACACAGAAACTTTTTAAGCTCATTAACACAACAGACTGCCAATCTGATTCGACTAGCTTCGTTTGCAGTGTAAAAGGACAAACTTCAAAAATATGTCATTTGCGTGTAGCCCGACTTATATACTTATCTCCACAGCAACTTGGATTGCGGGGACAGTATCTTGACCAACAAGGTTGATCAAACCATTTCTGAGCACGATCGCGAGTTTTTGCAGATCGTTGAACAACGCTTCATCCATATCTTCGATGTGTTCAGTGAAGGACTCTTCTACATGGATGAGTTTGGCACCATGGTTTTCTACAACCAGCGCTTCTATGAGCAATTTGGTATCAATGCGGGCCGTATTAACCTCGATAGATGGCTTGATTTGGTGCATCCATTAGACAGAGAGCGCCTGTCTAAACGCGTTGACGCCCACATCAATACCGACAATACACGTGTAACGACAACCTACCGCCTGCGCAAACCAAATGGCCAATACGTTTGGATTGAAGGCGTCGCAATGACCAAAGAAACAGAACAAGGTCATTACATGGTTGGCAGCCACAGAGACATTTCTGAGCGAAAGCTGATGGAAAGCTACATCCATCAGGTCGCCTTCCATGACAACGCGTCTGGTATGGCAAACCGCGCGCACCTGCTGCTGAATATTAATGAGTTAGTGAAATCTCAAAGCACTCACGCATCGATTTTTTACATTCAGATTGAAGAGATCAAATCTTACCTCAACCAGTACGGCAGTGAGCTTGTCGACGGCTTGGTTGAGAAATTGCTGCAAACCTTAAGCCACCTCCCTTCCCCTAACTGCACCGTTTATCGGGTTCACGATGATGACTTTGCCATCCTCGTGCTTGATGATGTGCCGCTGGAAGCGCTTCAAGCCTACGCTCAGACCATCAAGCAAAACTATCATGAAGCAGTGGTGGAAGAAGGCCAGTATCTCGGCAGCAACATCAGCATCGGCTTATACCCATGTGTTGACCCAGAACATTCAGCCGAAGAGATCGTGCGTAAAGCAGCCCGCACATGCCAATACGCGAACGAGAAGAACAAAGATCGCATCGCGGTGTACAGCCAGAAAACGCAGTACGCAGTGGACCGTTATTTCTTTATTGAGCAAGGTTTGAAAAACGCACTGGAAGAAAGAACGCTGAGCGTAAAATTTCAACCCATCGTCAGTGCATCCGATCTGCAAGTGGTGAGTTTTGAATCTTTGGTTCGGTGGCGCAGCAAAGAGTTTGGCGAAATCTACCCGGATGAGTTTATCCCAGTAGCGGAAAACAAAGGCTTGATTGTCGAACTTGGCTACCAAGTGTTTGAGAAGGCATGTCAGTTCATTAAGAGCTATCGCGAACGCTATCAAAATCAAGTTCGCGTGAATGTGAACGTGTCTGTTTTACAGCTTCTTAATAGCGAGTTCCCGAGCAAAATCAAAGCAATGACAGATGCAGTCGGCATAGAGCCGCAAGCCATTGTGCTTGAGCTGACCGAGACCTTTATTCTGGACAACAACCAAGCCGCCATCGCCCCTTTGAATACGTTGCGAGAGCTTGGTTTTGCCCTTTCACTAGATGATTTTGGTGCCGGATACAGCTCGTTAAACTGCTTCTTTGATTTGCCAATGACGCAAATTAAGATCGATAAATCGATGGCGTGGAAAACCCTGACCAACCGCTCATCACATGAGTATTTGAAATTCTTGATCACCATGTGTCGTGAACAGAATATCGAAGTGGTGATTGAAGGCATTGAAGACGCGAAGATGTGTGATTTCTTTGCGGAAATGGGCGTGGATTACCTGCAAGGTTATTGGTTCTCGAAACCCCTATCGGTGGCCAGTGCTAGCCGATACACGTTAAGCCAGTAGTTTCTTTTTAAACCAATAGCTTCTTAAACAACGACAAAATCTAACTGAGCTAGCGAGTTTTCTAGCTCAGTTTGTATCGTATTCAGCAGTTATCTCAGACGGTCAAACACAACATTCTGATCCAAGTGCTCGTGGTACTCGGTGTAGTCTAACCCCATATCGAAGATGTACTTCGTCACCAAGTTTCTCACACATTCCACCAATTGCTCTGCCTGCCACGGTTTTTCGAAGTAACGGTCGATACCCGCAGAGTTGATCGCATTGATGGTGTCCGTGTGCGTCGCCTGCCCGGTAAGCAGCACTTTGCGCGTACGAATGAATCGGCTGTCTTTGGAAATCTCCGTTAGCAGCTCAACACCGGTTTTACCCGGCATCACGTGGTCAGAAATGATCAACGCAATCATCTCACCTTCCGCATCTAGCTCATCCATTAACTCAAGTACTTCATCGGCAGACTCGCAATCTTCAATGTTGAGCCACTGGCTTAACGACTGTAAGTCTTGCAGAACCGCGCTTAACACCTCTCGCTGGTCATCAACGCAAATTAAATTAAGCTTGTCCATGTTCGTCCTCTACCGGTAGTTTAATTCTAAATATGGTTTTTTCGCTGTCGCTTTTCACTGCAATCGAACCGTTATAGCCCGCCACAATTCGCTTCACGATCGACAGCCCTAGCCCTAAGCCAAACGACAACCCACCTTTCTTGGTCGTGAAGTTTGGTCGAAAAATCTTTCTGCGTGTTGCTTCATTAATCTCAGGACCGTTGTTTGCAATGGTTACCAAGATCTTATTTTTGCTCACGCGTGTTTGTATCTCTATCGCTGGCGAGTCCGTTTCTCTCATCGCATCGCAAGCGTTCTTTAAAATGTTGACCCAAATCTGCACCAACTCGGTTTGTGAGCCTACAAACAAAGGTAAATCAGCCGGACTAAAACGCACACTGACGCGTCTTAAATCGCTTTGTAGCAACGCAAGCGCTTGGTTTATCGAATCGTTGACTCTGAGCCCTTCTTCTTTGTCTATGTCGGTACGACCTAGCTGTTTCACTGATTTCACGATGCCAACGGTGTGCTTTGAGGCAATGCGCAAATCGTGCAAATCACGCCCCATCTGCCAGTAACGAATCGCCTCTTCTGGCCGCTTTAACCAGTGCTCGTTAAGGTAATCGGTCGGGACAGCACGCGCTAACTCACGGGCTAAATCTTTAGGCAAACCGTAATATTTCTCGAAGTGTCGTCCTCGTGTTCTTGCTTCACTTGAAGAGATTTTTTGCCCTTGCATCAATCCAAAATCAAAAAACTGGCTCGCCTCAGGATGCACCTCTTCAAGCAATCCCATGATCACCGATTCCAAGCGCTCTGACTTACTGCTTACCACGCCAATGGCATTATTAAGCTCATGCGCAATGCCTGCAGCAAGTTGACCAAGTGTCGTCATTTGCTCTGCGGTGTGCAGTTTTTGCAATGCCTTTTCTTTGCCCAACGCTTCTTGCATCGCTCGGCGTTGACGGCGAGAAAGCTCGTTAACCATTACGGGCATAAACTGCGCGGTTAAAGGGCCGTACTTACTTGCTTCTACCGCTGGCGTATTGCGCTCAATCCACGCTAACTCAACGTCCGTTTGTGCAATCACCGTCGAAGAAGCGGTCCACGTTCCAGAGAAGAAACTGTGCACACCAATAAACGCGCCCTTAGATGCCGCAAACACCTGAGTCTGCTTTTTGCCATCCTCAGAGAAATAACCAGCAAGCTCGCCAGACAATACGTAATAGAGCCGCTCGTTGTAGCCGTCTTGCTCAATCAATACCGAGCCTGCCGACACCGTTATGCGACGCTCGATATGATTGAAATAACGCTCTACCAGCGTATCTAATTTGCTCTCGTACATGGCTTAACCAATGTGCCCTACGGTGTGAAGGATCCACACCATCAAGAAACTCAGCAACACACCAACCACACCTAACACGACACCAACACGCGCCATTTGATTGCTTTGTACATGACCTGTAGCGTGAGCCAACGCATTTGGTGGTGTACTGATTGGCAGAGACATACCAAGTGATGCCGCAAAGGTCACCACTAGGATCAACGTCACTTCACCGCCGAGCGGTGTTAACGATGCCATTGAAGTGCCGAGCGCCGCCATAATTGGCATCAGCAAGTTTGCTGTCGCGGTATGAGACATAAAGTTCGCCATCAGCAAACATAAGAACGCCGCACCAAACAGCACGACATAAGGCGAGAATTCATCAAATGGAATGCTGTGAACCACCAGCCTTGCCAAACCTGTTTTGTCTAATGCAAGACCCAACGCAATACCGCCAGATACTAACCAAAGCACATCCCAAGAAATCTTCTTCAGATCTTCTTTGTTGATGATGCCCGTCAGTGAAAATACCGCGACCGGAATTAAAGCTACCGTGTATGAGTTCATGCCGTGCGCTGAGCCCATCAACCAAAGCAGAATCGTGCCCGCAAACGTGATGTACACAATGATGGCTTTCGGTGTTTTCAAGAATTTACTCTTGATGTTGAGGTCAATTTTGGTCGTCTCAGCTTTGTAGAGAAGATCGATCAGGAACCACGCTAGCGCCATCATCACAATGACAAACGGTACGCCAAACACCATCCATTCACCGAAGGTAATAAGGTTGTCACCCACTAGGTATTTCAATGCAATCGCGTTTGGTGGCGTACCAATTGGAGTACCAATACCGCCGATGTTTGCGGCGACAGGGATACACAACGCAAACGCAATGCGTCCTGGATCTTTCGGGCCAAACACCGCGATAACCGGCGTCAAGATTGACAACATCATAGCCGTCGTTGCTGTGTTCGACATGAACATCGAGAAGATTGCGGTAATCAGCATTAAACCCAGCATGACGTATTTCGGGTTTTGTCCGAACGGCTTAAGCAGTACGCGCGCCAAGTTCACATCCAATCGATACTTGGTTGCCGCCATTGCGAGGAAGAATCCACCTAAGAACAGCATGATGATTGGGCTGGCGAACGTCGCCATGATGTCACTGTATTGCAGCAACTCACCAAAATGAGGCTCTCCCTCATCAAGCCGAAAGAAAATGATGCCCTTGTTGGAAACGAGCAACAACTCAAGCACGATGATCACCACAGAGGTGGCGTAAATTGGGATCGGTTCAAATACCCAACAGAGTGCAGCGAGCAAAAATATCGCGATAACGCGCTGCTGAATGATGGTCATACCTTCAAATGGAAACGCTGACAGTGGCATCAGCAAAATGAGCAAAGGAATCACCGTTGGGATGATGTATTTGAGATAAGGGCGCATAGTACTACTTCTCTTCCTGAGATGGTTTGCCGTGAGATAACTGACGTAAGGAGCTGTTTTAACTGGCTTCCTTTCGCCACTCCGAAGAGAAATTATGCGCGCGCTTTTGAGGAGGAATTCTGGTGTTAGATCAATGAACTCTTATTCACCGCAGAAAACATGCGGTATCTGTGTTCAAGCTCACTAATTGAGCGAGGATTATTTATTGATCACACATCCTTTTTGTCTAAGTGCCTTTCCATTACATAGTTGGTTAACGTTGCACCACGGACTTCGATTTGCTGCTCGTTCACAACAGTAAAACCCATGTGCTCATAGAAAGGACGAGCGGTAATACTCACTTCTGAATAGATCCTATCCAGCCCTTTTGCTTCTGCTTGCTTGATTACATGAGTCATCAATGCACGTCCTACACCTTGCCCTTGGTATTCATGATGGCAGAAAAAGTGATCGACTAACCCACTTGGCTGAACATCGCTGTAGCCAACGATGACGCCATCTAGCTCAGCGACAAAAGGCTGGATAGTGGTCATTTTCTTTAGCCACAGTTGTGCATCAAATTCGTCCGGCGCCCAAGCTTTCACTTGTTGCTCGGTGTAATCTCTAAGATTAATGTTGCGGATAGTGTTGTAGAAAAGTGCCCACAGTATCGGGGCATCTTGCTCACGAAATTCACGGATAATCATCAAATGCCTCTCAATAAATCAATCTGCATGAGTTGCCCTCGCCCACTCGGCTCTCCCACTGGATACCAGCCATGTTTTCGATAAAAACGTTCGCCGGCATCATTGCCCGGAATGTAGCGCAATCTGGCGTAGGCACAACCACCATCGACAAAACGCTTCAATAAGAAGTCTTGTAACTGCTTCCCTAGCCCTTGATTGCGGAATTCTGGCTTCAAGTAAAACAGGTTAATGTAACCGAATTGCAGCCCTTCATCGTCCAAAACCGGATGTCGGCACTCCAGTTGCCCGATGATTTGACCATCTTTAATGACATGGAAGAATCCCGCTTCGTTGTCATTGACGATCGATTGAAACCAAGAAGTGATTTCTTGAATATCAAACCCATCCTGATGGCCAAAACTGACCTCATAAGCGTCTTTTCGAAACGCGATACACAAATCCAAATGACGTGATAAATCTACAGGAATAAATTCCATCTAAGCCAATCCTTTTTATTCTTCGTCTTTTTGCTATATAGACATTAGTTATTTTATATAACCATAAATTCAAGAATTTTATAATTCAACTGTCGGTCATTTGAAAACATGCTTTTATAGGAGAAGTTATTATGCATGCATCATCTGTTTCCCAAAAACCGACACAATTTGGTTACTACCTTGGCGTATTTGGCGTTGCCCTTGTTCTTATCTGGTTGGGTATTTATAAATTCACCCCAACTGAAGCCAAATTAATTGAACCTTTGGTGGTTAATCACCCTGCCATGTCTTGGCTATATGGCATCATTTCCGTTCAAGCTGTATCTAATATCATTGGCTTAACCGAAATAATCGTGGCACTCGGCCTATTGGTTGGATTGAAAAAGCCAACGGTTGCCTACTACTCTGGTATTGCTGCAAGCGTTATCTTCCTAGCGACACTGAGCTTCCTAGTTACGACACCAAATACGTGGAAAGTTTCCGACGGTGTTTTGATTGCGAACTTTTTCCTTGTGAAAGATATTCTGTTCCTAGCGATTTCAATCAGCGTGGTTGAGCGAAACAAACCAAGTTTGGCGCCAGCTATCGCCTAGTTTTAGGAAAATATCGAGAGATAGAAAAGAGAAAGCGCCATGACGATATGGCGCTTTTTGTTTAGAAGAGCTTTGAAGATTTAAGAACGGAGTAAAAAACTAGAATTTGGCTCGATTCAGCTCCAGCCAGTGTGAGATAATCTGAGCCACTTGTTCTGGCGCTTCCATCGAAGAGAGATGCCCGCAATCTGGTATTACGTGCAACGCAACATCATTAATGTGGCGCGCCATTTCAAGGTGATTATCGTTCGAACAAAGCAGATCTTGTTTACCCGTTATTACCAGAGTAGGTACCTGAATATCCGCCAATAAAGGTCGAGCATCAGAGCGAGTAGCGAGCGCTTTGGCATGCACTTCAAACGCTTCCAAACCCACATTGATAGCCATACCTTCTATACGCTCAGTTAATGCTTTGTCTTGCAAACGGCTTGGATGAATCAGCACGGGCATCAGAGTGTCAGGCGTAATGCTTTCAAACTCACCACTTAACGCTCGACTAACCAGCGCGTCACGCTTTTGTGTCACCTCTGGCTTTTCATCCGCCGCGTTGGTGTCCATTAGCACCAAACCTTTGACTCTATTTGGCGCTTGGCGGTACACCTCAAAGGCAAGAATCCCACCCATCGATAAGCCACCGAGCACAAACTCTTGCGGTGCATCTTGCAACACTTTCTGCGCTAACTCTTCCATTGAAGGCATTGACGCCAGTGTCGGGCATTGCGGCTCGACCCAACTTGGCATCATTTGATTGATGTCCTCAAACAATGTGCCATCACAAAGTAGTCCGGGCAGCCAAACGAGTGAGGTGGATTGCGTCATCTTATGCTCCTGCCAACGGCTTTGGTTGATCAGAACCAAGAATGCAATACGTCAAACTATTACCACGCAAGTTCGTCAGCGAGTAAGACGCACCTTCTGGAACATTCAGCACATCACCGCGCGTTAAAACAACATTCGCTTGTTCGCCTTGATGTGTGAGAACCACTTCCGTATCACCATCAAAATTGATCAGCACTTGTTTTTCTTCTCGGCAGTGTTGAGGAATCGAGCCACCTTCAGAGAGTTCATAAGCCATGATGCTCACTTCATCTTCACTCTTAACTTGGAAATCATAGCCCGCTAAAGGGTGACCAGTTACCGCGTATTGCTTGACGTTGCTAGCGCTGAAGTCACCTTTGATTGCATGATAATCTTTTTGCAGAGCGACGAACGGCATCATCTCTTCTGCGGTGTAAGTATCGAACTTGGCTAACTCCTCTTTGGTAAGAAGCGGCATCAGCTCCGACTCATTTGGAACCGCATCGCCATCAATGGTGTCCACCAACGTGCCATCCGCTTTCAAGTACAAGCCGTGGCCTTGGCTGTCTTTGATAACGTTTGGATGCCAAATAATACCGCCACCGGAATCGTCGCCGCCAAGTACCGAGAACATAAACCCGTAATCACGGCCAACCACTTCAAAGCCACGGAAGAGATTGGTTGGAATCGAGATGACGTCACCGTGAGACAGCACCGCCTCGTGTTCCCCATCGTTCCCCCAATAAAAACGGAATTGGCCTTTGAAAACCAAGAAAAGCTCGGCGGTACGATGAGAGTGCAACGAGTTTTTGATGCCAGGCGGTTGGCCTGCTGCACCAATGTTAAAGCCCGCAGTATCGCGAATGTGAACGTGTTGACGACTGCTCTCTGCCACCCCTGCACCGATAATGCAGAAATTATCTTTGAGATCACTACCCGGTGTACGCGCATCGATAAACGCACTGGTACCCGGAATCAGTTCCATATAGCGGACCAGATTGTCATTCATTTTTGTTTGTAGAGTCATAAGAAATCCTTGTTGTCCTTGTTTGAACCTAGCCTTGAATTGTTAGTTACAAAACGGCTGTTAGTGACAAACCGAGCGTTAGTTACAGTCCTAGAGGTCGCCCACCATCAACCGCGATGGTATTGCCTGTCGAGAAGGTCAGAACCTCTGCCGCGGCGTACACGGCTTGAGCAACTTCTTCATCATTGGCTAAACGCTTGAGCGGCGTGGATTGTTCTTGTTGGTTACGCCAAGCATCGTCCAAGCCTTTGACAAATTCGGTGTCGACAAGCCCAGGCGCTACCGCCAAAACGCGAATCTCAGGAGACAAAGCGCGAGCTAAAGAACGGGTCATGTTTTCTGCGGCAGATTTACTCGCACAATAAGCAATGTTGCTGCCCATCGCAGTCTGTGCCGCGATAGAAGTAATGTTCACCACACAACCATTGGCTTGCTTGAGCAAAGGCTCAAACGCTCGAACCATGGCAAAAGGCGCACGGACGTTCACTTGGAAAATTTGATCAAACAGTTGGTCATCCAAACTTTGCAGATCGGCATGCGCGACAAACTTCGTCATCCCCGCACAATTGACCAACAAATCTAGCTTGTCGCTCATTTCACTGACTTGATGTTTAAGCTGCTCAATCTCACCCGAATCTGCCACGTTCAGTTTGAATGCCAAATGCTCGTTACGTGGTAACGAAGAAAGCACGTCGTCGGCTGCTTTCTGATTACTGTTGTAAGTCAGAATTACACGATATCCAGATTCAGCTAGCTTGCGACAAATGGCGGCACCCAGTCCGCCACTGCCGCCTGTGACTAAGGCAAGTTTCGACATATTACGCCTCTTCCACTTTGCCTTTGTATCGGCGTACACGAATATCCGCTTGCTCTTTGTGACCGGCAAAACCTTCTAGTGCACACAAGCGAGAGCAGTATTCACCGACTTTTAGGGATGCCGCTTCCGTTACACGCTGGTAAGTACAAGTCTTGATGAACTTACCTACCCAAAGGCCACCGGTGTATCGCGCCGCTTTCTTCGTTGGCAGTGTATGGTTGGTACCAATACATTTGTCGCCGTACGAAACGTTGGTTTCACGACCTAGGAACAAGGCACCGTAGTTGGTCATGTTATCCAGGAAGTACTTAGGATCTTCCGTCATCACTTGAACATGTTCAGAAGCGATATCGTCTGCCACTTCCACCATTTCTTCGTAACTATCACATACGATCACTTGTCCGTAATCTGCCCACGCTTTACCCGCAACTTCCGCCGTGGGAAGAATGGTTAACTGACGTTCAATCTCGTTGATAGTTTCTTGTGCAAATGTCTCGCTGTTGGTCAACAAGACAGCTGGAGAGTTGTAACCGTGCTCGGCCTGACCAAGCAAGTCCGCCGCTGCCAATTCTGGGTCACAGCCTTTCTCATCAGCAATGACTAAGGTTTCCGTTGGGCCTGCAAACAAATCGATACCAACGCGACCAAACAACTGACGTTTCGCCTCTGCCACAAATGCGTTACCCGGCCCTACAATCATATCGACTGGCGCAATAGTCTCTGTACCAAGAGCCATTGCACCTACCGCCTGAACACCACCGAAGCAGTAGATTTCATCTGCACCCGCCATTGCCATCGCAGCGACAATCGCGACATTTGGCTGACCATTAAACGGAGGCGCACAAGCAATAACACGTTTTACGCCGGCGACTTTCGCCGTCAGTACACTCATGTGAGCAGATGCAACCAATGGGTACTTACCGCCAGGGATGTAACAACCGACGCTGTTCACTGGAATATTCTTATGCCCCAGTACCACACCAGGCATGGTTTCTACTTCGACGTCTTTCATTGAGTCACGTTGAATTTGAGCAAAGTTTCGAACTTGTTGTTGAGCGAACTCGATATCGTGTCGAGTCGATTCATCAAGCGCATCCACACAGGCTTGGATCTGCTCTTCTGATAAGCGGAATTGCTCCGGCGACCAGTTATCAAACTTTTCAGACAACTCACGTACAGCGCTATCACCTTTCGATTCAATATCAGCAAGAATGTTTTCGACAATCTGACGCACTTTTGCGTCGTTTGATGCTGATGCTTCTTCAGTGATTCCGTTTTTTAAAATGCGTGCCATTGGGTTTCTCCTTGAACATTGAGGCTGACGAACGGTTATTTTTATGCTTTTGGATACGAATGCAAAATCAGATTAAACACTTAATTAACATTTGACAAGTTAAGTCAACAAACAACAAAAATCATCTTTAAGCCTTTGTATTAATTAATTTAAATGAATAAAAACAAGTAACATCCACCTTGCTTGCGTTTGCTTTTTAGTCAAAAATGAGTTTTAGATCACATCATTTTTACTCATCATTTACATTTCACCATGTTAGTTTTTGCATACCTTTGCAAAGGAGAAAATCATGAGCAATTTTAAGCAACGTCTGAATCAAGAAACGCTATTAGGTACATTTGTTAAAACCCCTCACCCTCACATTATCGAAGTATTGGCACTGGCAGAGTTGCCTTTTGTGGTACTGGATGCAGAGCACGCACCTTTCGATCGGTCCTCGCTCGATCTGTGCATCATGGCGGCCAAAGCGAATGACCTCGCGTGCGTGGTACGAGTACAAGACAGCGCCCCTTCAACCATTTTGAACGCGCTTGACTGTGGCGCGGCGGGTGTACAAATTCCCCATGTTTGTACTGCTGAACAAGCGACACAATTGGCGAAAACCTGCCATTACGGAGAAGGTGGCCGAGGGTATGCAGGTTCCAGTCGAGCAGCGAAATACGCCACTAAACCCATGGTTGAACACTTGAAAGACAGCCGTGCGAATACGATTGTCATAGCCCAAATTGAAGATCCTCAAGGGGTCGAAAATGTTGAAGCGATTGCCAATGTTGAAGGTATTGATGCGCTCTTTATTGGCCAAGTTGATCTCACTGTTGCTTACGGGGCAGATAGCGTTCATAACGAGAAAGTCGCGCAAGCAAGTATGCGAGTAATCGAAGCGGCCAAAGCAGCCAATAAACCTGTTGGCATGTTTGTCGCGACGGCTCAACAAGCTCGGCAATGGCGTGAACTCGGCGTTAGCTTCTTTTGCGTTGGGTCTGAACACAAGATGATCATTGATGGCTTTAAACAAGAGAGAAATGTGATGAATTCTTGAGTTTTCTCTGATATTTACGCCTTATCAATGCAATGCTCTAGACACATAAATCCCCTAGCCCATACACTCATCACGTATGGAAAGGTCCAATGACCTTATATAAGGAGTATCACCATTAAAGCGAAAGTAACTTCGATAGACGTCGCGAAGATGCTCGGCGTCTCTCAATCGACGGTATCTCGGGCATTTAGCCCAACCGCGAGTATTAGCGAGAAGAAACGCAAAATGGTGATGGATGCCGCAGCTAAGCTCGGATACACACCGAACGCAATCGCACGAAGCCTGATTTCGAATCGCTCGGGTCTAGTGGCGATTGCGCTTGATAGCGAATCAAACCCAATGTACGACATGCAATCTCGTGCTTTGGCTGTCGAAATTCAAAAGCGTGGCGGACAAGTCGTGCTTTGTCCTATCGACAAGGACGACCTCGATCTCGCCATTTCTCGTGCTATTGAATATCAAGTAGACGGGCTCGTTATCGCCACCAGCCGTTTGACCTCACGCGCGTTTGCCCAATGCGAGAAGTTTGGCGTTCACTTAAGCCTGATCAACCGTTATGCCGAAGGCATTAATGCCAACAGCTCTGGTATTGATAACCGATTGGCGGGCCAACAAGCAGCCGAGTATTTAACACAGAAAGGCGCGAAACAATGTGCTTACATCAGTGGTGATGCAGGTTCAATGACCAGTGAAGAGCGCTGGCTTGGCTTCTCTTCAAAACTGCAAGAACTCGGCGCTCCATCCCCGACCTTTATTCAAGCTAAATACACTTTTGAAGCTGGCCTAGATGCGGCGAAAGAAATCTTGTCACATACCAGTAAACCCGACGCGATTTTCTGTGCAAACGACATCCTCGCCATGGGTGTGATGGATGGTTTACGCCAAGCCGGAGCAAAGATCCCTCAAGACTTCTCCGTGATGGGCGTGGATAACATTCCGATGTCTGCTTGGCCTAGTTATGATCTGACGACCATCGCTCAACCCGTCGACAAAATTGTTCAGCGAGCGGTTGAAGATCTAATGAACCGCATCAATGGCAATCAGGACGCAACGGGTGAGTATCTTCTCGAGCAAGGCACCTTGATCGAACGCAGCAGCACCATTTAGTAAATTCATATTTATTCATTCTTAATAAACAAAATGCCCTGCTTTCGAGCGGGGCATTTTTCTGTGAGCGCGATTAAATTTTAGCCAATCATTATTCAATTCTGCTTCATTTTTCTGACCTTGTTATTGACTTGTTACTTGAATATTTTATTTTGGATTCGTATGCAAAATGGATATGAATTGCTCAATTAATTTATAAAAACATAACAAGTAGTGTGTCTTGCCGACGAATGCCTATGGCAGGTCATACCAGAAACAAGGAAGGACGATGAAGAAAGCAATCATAACTTCGCTTACTGCACTGGGATTCGCACTTAGCAGCATGAATACGTTTGCAAGCAACGTTATTCGTCTTGCTCACGACAGCCAAAAAACGTCTCCAGTACACAAAGCAATGCTCTATTTCGAACAAGAAGTGGAAGCACGCTCAAACGGTGAGATAGAGGTCGAAATCTATCCGGCGAGACAGCTGGGCGATGTGCGTGAGACCACTGAACTTGTGCAGCAAGGCAACTTACAAATGACGTTTGGAGCGTCTGTTTTACTCTCTCCCTATGTCCCAGAATTTAACGTGCTCGATGTGTTCTACCTTTTTGATAGCGAAGAGCAAGCACACAAAGCGCTCGACAGCGAGAAGATCGGACAACCATTGTTGAATGCTATGGAATCAAAGGGCTTTCACGGCTTGGGCTTCATGGAGGTCGGCTTTCGTAGCGTGACCAACAACAAGCAACCGATAGACAGCGTTGAAGATTTGAAAGGGCTGAAGATTCGCTCAGCATCGAACCCAACCCAGATCAGTGCGTGGAAATCCGTGGGTACCGCACCAACGCCTCTTTCTTGGGGTGAAATATTTACCTCGCTCCAACAAGGTCTGATAAACGCTCAAGAAAGCGGCATCTATTCGATTTATGCCGAACGCTTTTATGAAGCGCAGAAATACCTCTCTTTGACCAACCACATTTACACCAACTACGTGCTGTTCATGAACAAATCGTTTTGGGATTCACTGCCTGCAGAGCAACAGGCGCTGATCAGTGAAGTAAGCAAAGAAACCATCGCTAAGCAGCGCGAGCTCGCCGCTAAGCAAAATCAAGAAGTGATCAAAGATCTCGAAGCGAAAGGCATGACGGTTAACATCGTCCCAGATGACGTGCGCAGCATCATGAAAGAAAAAATGAATGCAGCCGTGTACCAAGATCTGCGTAGCAAGACAGGTGAAGACTTGTTTGACAACGTGATTGCCGAGATAGAACGCCTATAACTCCCACTCTTTTGCACGATCTGGAAACAGGTCGTGCTTTCCGTTTTGGAGGTGAATATGAAGTGGTTTCGCTTACTAGACAAATACCTAGAACCTACCCTTATCGTTATCGCGATCTCGATGATGACAACTTTACTGTGCTTGCAAATCGCACTACGCCTATTTGACGCAACGATCGCGTGGGCTGAAGAGTTGGCTCGTTATTTATTCGTATGGGCGATGTACCTGAGCATCAGCTACTGTATCCGAGATGATCGACACATCCGCATTCGTGTGTTCATCGATAAACTCCCGGGCAATTGGACGCAATTCAGTTTGATTGTCTCTGACCTTATCTACCTTGCCTTTAGTGCCACTGTCGCCTGGTTTGGATTTAAGGTTATCAACCGCAGTCTGCAACTCGGTCAGATTGCACCCGCGATGGAAATACCTATTGCTTGCCTGTATGCGTCCGTTTTGGTTTGCGCAATCTTAAGCTGCGTGCGCTTGGTAACCAGCATTTATCAACGCACTAGCGCTCTATCCAATACCAGCGAACGGATACGCTTTTCACGCCAACGCTATCGCCATCTTAAAGCCAAGTATCGTACTTCTAACCGACTATTGGAGCTTAACGCATGACATCTGCACTTTTATTTGGCAGCTTTGGCCTGCTTCTGCTCATTGGCGTTCCAGTTGGTATTGCTCTGGCGGCAGCCAGTATGGTCGCGATATTAAGCCTGCCCTTTCTGAACATCGAGTTTTTAGTACAAGGCTTGGTGACGGGGCTCGACTCCTTCCCTCTCCTCGCTGTCGTTCTGTTTACCTTGGCAGGTAACCTCATGAGTCAAGGAGGGATCTCAAAACGATTATTACACGTGGCGGAGGTCTTCTTTGGCCACTTTACTGGTGGGCTTGGCATCGTCGCCATTGTGGCGTGTATGTTCTTCGCTTCCATCTCTGGTACAGGGTCTGCCACCGTTGCCGCTATCGGCCTGACGATGATTCCCTCTATGGTGAAGAAAGGCTACGATCGCAGCTTTGCCGGTGCCTTGATCGCCTCTTCCGGCGGAATTGGCGTCATTATTCCACCCTCTGTGGTGATGATCGTCTACGCGATCACAGCTGAAGTCTCGGTCACCAAGATGTTCATGGCGGGCATCATTCCTGGCTTGGTTGTCGGTATGGTATTGATCGGCTACTGTCTAATTGTCTCCAAAATGCGGGGCTACACTGGTAATGAGCGCAAAGCGACTTGGGCAGAGCGTCTTGATGCGCTAAAAGAAGCCAGTTGGGCAATGCTACTACCCGTTATCATTCTCGGTGGTATCTATTCCGGTATCTTCACGCCTACCGAATCAGCCGCTATTGGTGTGCTCTATGGCTTGTTCTTTGGCATGTTCGTTTATAAAGAACTCAAACCAGCGCAAGTGGTGAAAATCATTCTAGAATCGTCACTGTTAGTTGGCGCTGTGCTCGTCATTGTGGGTGCGTCCGTGACGTTTGGCCGCATATTGACGCTAGAACGTCTACCAACAGAGATCGCTCAGTTCATTCTATCGATTACCGAAAACAAACTTCTGATACTGCTTTGCATCAATGTCCTGTTGTTGCTTGTCGGTACCTTCATGGAAACGCTGGCCGCCATTGTTATTCTCACGCCAATTCTGTTACCCATTACGTCAGCACTCGGCATGGACCCCGTTCATTTTGGTATCGTGATGATCGTGAACTTGGCCATTGGCTTTGTTACGCCTCCTTTAGGTGCCAACCTGTTTATGGCAAGTCAGGTAGGCAAAGTACCGATAGAGGCGCTCTCTAAAGCCATTATGGGCTGGATTGGAGCAATGATAGTGGCCTTGATGTTGATTACCTTCATCCCTGCCATCTCTCTATCGCTGCCTGCGCTTTTATCCTGAGCCCAAACTTCATAGGCCCGTAATAATTTCTCCAGCCACTAGGTATGCACCTTTCTAGTGGCTCTTTTTGTTTTTACAGGCGCTAGTGACGGCTTTACAGCGCTTAGCATTCGTATGCAATTCACTCTCGCCCTTGCCTCATTTTGGCAAGACTTGCACCAAAACAGAAAAAATAACTAAGGTTCCCATCGAGCGATGCCAAAAAGCACCTTAAGTACTGATTGCTCTAACTATTTCTTTAAAACAAACGCAAACACCCTAGTTAAATCATTAAAAACAGAGCATTAGAAAGAAATTCATACAAAAAATGCATCTTAATCCTGTCTATAAATTCACTCAACAAAGGTCAGACTTTTCTTACAGCACCACATTTATCGTGTTTATTTTTCGATCAATTGTTAAAAATCTGATCATCAGCACGCTATTTACACACCACACAAACAATCCATTGACAAGTTTGCAACATGAGTTAGTTTTGGATACGTAATCAATTTTAATCCAATACATAACTATTCAACTCAGGAGGTGATTTATGGCCATGGTTGGCTTCGATGAAAAGTGGCGTGACTTTCCCGACTACATTCTTGGTATCACAAAAGAGATATGGGAAGATCGAGGTTTGAACACCTTGGAACACTACTACTCTCCTGACATTGTTGTTCGCACTCCACTCTCTATCGTCCAAGGAAACGAAGGGGTCATCAGTGCTACGATGGCGACGCTTGCGGAATTTCCGGATCGAACTCTCTATGGCGAAGATGTCATTTGGTCTGGTACGCCGGAGCAAGGCATGCTTTCTTCTCATCGAATCATCTCTACCGCAACACACAGCGGAAACGGCTTCTATGGACAAGCTTCGAACCGTAAGCTTCGTTTCCGCATTATCGCGGACTGTCACGCTATTAATAACCAAATCAATGACGAATGGTTGGTTCGCGATCAAGCCGATATCGCGAAGCAATTAGGCATGACATCAGAAGAGTTTGCACGCCAGCAAATCGAATTCGAGGGTGGCGTGGAATCAAGCCCATTTCCATTCACACCTAAAGCCGATATTCCAGGCCCCTATTTGGGCGTAGGCAATGACAATGAATACGGCCAACGCTACGAAGCGATTCTAAGAAGTCTTATGAACGCCGAGTTCTCTACCGTACCAAAAGAATACGATCGCGCTTGTATCGGCGAATACACAGGCGGTCAAACTGCCCTATCACACTCGGAAGTTGACCATTTTTGGATGGCACTTCGCGCGTCCTTCCCTAATGCTCAATTTTCCGTTCACCATCGTATCGGCCGAGATGACGACATGATGTCACCACGCGCTGCAATTCGTTGGTCTTTGCATGGTAAGCATGAAGGGTATGGGATGTTCGGTAAGCCTTCGGGGAAAGAGGTTTACATCATGGGGATCAGCCACGCTGAGTTTGGCCCTTGGGGTCTTCGTCGAGAATTCACTTTGTTTGACGAGACCGCAATCTGGAAGCAAATCCTGCTACAGCAAGGCTAACGGCTGATTAAACACTATTCATTCAAATCACAGACAGTAAGGAAGCAACATGTCACTCAACATCATCGAACAGTTCTACCAGAACTACTTCAACGCCGCAGATAAAGAGCAAAAACAGGCCGCTCTGCAAGCTTTGAACCCTGACGTAAAATGGTGCGTGGCGCACCCTGTGAACGATCTCAATGGCCCAGATGCAACCCACGAATCTTTCCTCTCACCACTTGTTAATGCTTTACCTGATGCCGAGCGCCGACCAATGATTGTGATGCACGGCGAATACGAAGGCCGCACTTGGTACAACTCTACTGGTTACTTTATCGGTACGTTTGAACAGCCACTGTTTGGCATCCCTGCAACAGGAAAAACACTCTACTTACGTTACACCGAAATGGTGTGTGTGGAGAACGACCAAATCACCGAATCATACATGATTCCAGACTTCATCGATGCGATGAATCAAGCTGGCAGCAACCCTCTTAGAAAGAGCTTAGGCCACGATGGCTTAGTCCCTTCCCCTGCGACGTCAAACGGTATCCAACATTCTGTTGTGTCTCTGAAAGAAAGTGAGAAGAGCGCCCAATTAGTCGAAGATATGCTGTCTTGCTTGGGTCGTTTTGATGGTCAAGATCTCTTCTCGATGGATTTAGAAAACTACTGGCACAGTGACTTTATGTGGTACGGCCCAGCAGGTATTGGCACTACGCGCGGCATCAAAGGTTTCCGTAACCACCACCAAGCACCATTCGTGTTCGCCTTCCCTGATCGAAGTGTCGATATTGAGGTCAATTTTTTGGCCAAAAATGACTACGTATCCACTGGTGGCTGGCCACATATGCACGGTACTCACACGGGTCACAGTGGCTGGCTCGGTCTTGCTCCGACAGGAAAACACATCGAACTTCGCGTTATGGACATTTGGCGACGCGAAGGCGATTTACTGAAGGAAAACTGGGTGGCGATCGACATCGTTCATATCCTGCTGCAACTGGGTTACGACGTATTTGCACAAATGAAAGAACAGTTAGAAGGACCTAATTATGCATGAGTTTGGCGCACTTAACTGGAGCATCCTTGGCGGATACATTGCCCTAACGTTAGTACTGGGCGCGGTAATTGGTAAGCGAGTGACTTCTGCGAGCCAATTCGCCTTGGGTGACAAAAACATTCCTTGGTGGGCGATCGGTATTTCAGTCGTTTGTACTTACGTCAGTGCTATGTCGTTTCTTGGTGGGCCGGCTTGGTCATACAAAGAAGGTCTGTCGGTTATCGCGATTCACCTCAATTACCCTCTCGTGATCTTCTTCATCGTGGCTGTATTTATGCCGTTTTTCTACAATAACGGTTTAACCTCTATCTACGAGTATCAAGAGCGACGCTTCGGCAAGGCTTCACGACTGACATTGTCGTTTATCTTCCTTATCAAACAAGCATTGAGCTCGGCAGCTGTACTCTATGCGACAGCAATGATTTTAGAGTTCATCACAGGTATCGACGTGATGTACTGCATCATGATCGTCACTGCAATTGCCCTTATCTACACCGTAATGGGCGGTATCGCGGCCGTCATTTGGACCGATGTGATTCAAGCTGTGATCTTGTTTATTGGCGCATTCATCATCATTGAAGCCGTATGGAATGGCATGCCTGCCCCAATGACTGAGGTAATGGCAGAACTCAAAGCCAAAGGAATGACAGATGCCCTACAGACAAGCTTTGACCTAAGCCAAGTAACGACGGTATGGGCTGGCGTTATCGCAATGACCATGTTCCATACCACCGTGTATGGCGGTAACCAAATGATGGTACAGCGCTGTATGGCCGCTAAAAACATGGGCGATGCGAAAAAGGCAATGTTGATGATGGGCTACGTGGCGTTCTTTATTTACTTTGTCTTTATCCTGCTTGGCGTCCTGTTCAACGCTTATTACGACGGTAAAGAGTTTGAAAATGGCAACACCATCATTCTTCATTATGCGAGTGAATATGGAATGCCAGGCTTGATGGGCATCATTGCTGCAGCGATTCTGGCGGCAAGTATGTCGAGTCTCGATTCCGCGTTTAACTCAATGGCGACGGTTTCAGTAGCTGACTTCTACAAGCGCTTCTACAAACAAAACGAATCAGAAGAGCACTACTTGAAAGTATCGCGCTTCTTCACGGTTGCGTGGGCGATTCTGGTCATCATCCCAGCGATAATGTTTGCCACCAGCACAGGTTCTGTATTGGAAGTGCTGAGTAAGGCTGGCTCTTACTTTGTCGGTGCGAGTTTCTGTATGTTCGTCCTTGGCTTCTACTCAAAACACATTACGGAAAAAGGCTTGTTAATTGGCGTTGCTGCTAGCTTCTTGGTGATTTGGTATGTGGCCGTTGCGACCGATATTGCGTGGCCTTGGTACTGCGTGATTGGCGTGATTGTGAATGCTGTTGTCGCTTATGTCGCCAGCCTTCTTCTGACGGGTAAACAAGATGAAATGCACCTTTACACAGTGAAAGGCCAACAAGCGGAGTACGCTCGTCTAAATAAACCAATCAAGCAAGATGGGTGGTATGTCGTTCCCGGTAAAATCGACGCCCCGTGTTATGGCCTACTTGTTATGTTTGTGTTCTCTCTCGTGATGCTTTGGGGAATCAACGCCTTTACTGACGATGCGCCTATGTTAATTAACTTTATGCGTGGTTGTTCTATCTTCGTCGCAATGGGTGTTGCTGGTTACGCGGTCTACTCTTTGAAGAAAACGAAGAAAGAGAAAGTCGAAAGCATCAAAAGTATCGACCCCTCTTAAGCATGGTTGTCGCTGCAAAGCCCCGCACTATTTGCGGGGCTTTCTTTATTTCCGAAACTGTTTATTGAAACGTTAAGCTTCTATCAGCCCTTGCTTTTTTAGCTCCGCGGTTATGGCATTACGGGTTCTACCATGCTCTTCTGCGAGCGAGGTTATTTCTGTATTTTGCACAGTCGTGTAAGCGCATCTAAGCCGGGCTTATCTCTTTGAAATCTCATCATTGCCATTTCGGATTGTGATTTGAGCATTCTCATCGCTATATATGGCTTTGCTTGGATTACCTTCGACAAAATGCAGCGCAGCATAATCACTGAGACCGTAGCAGGTCACATCAAGCTGACTATGGGCAAAACGCTCGAACAGGTCGTACTTTTCGTCGTTCTCAACAAAGTGAGCAGATGCTAAACCTTTCAAAAGACCGATCCCTTTGATGATGGAGTAAGCCTCTGGATCACTATCGGTAATCCCATAATCGAACCAACAAATAGCGCCTGCGCTCATCCCGCAAAGTATGATGCCGCGGTTGTAACACTCTTTGAGAATCTCATCGATGCCCCACTCTTTCCAGAGAGCCAACATAGAACGGGTATTGCCACCGCCAACGTAAATCACATCTTGCTCGAACAACTTGGTTCGCCACCCTGTCTCTAACTTGAACAGAGGAAAGTGCGTGAGGTGTTCGCTCAACTTAGCATTGTGGAAGCGGGTGATGACCTCTTCCGCATCGCCAGTAGCAGTTGAGAGATAACAGATTTTGGGGTTCTTCTTGCCTGTTAAAGACAAGATGTACTGGTCGAGTTGGCTTGGGATCTCTCCCATCATCCAACCACCTCCGCCAAGAACGACGCAATGTTTCTCCATACGAATGCTCTTTTAATCCTTCAAAAACATGCTTTGTGACAAACAGAATGGAGAGTTAAGGCGTGACCTTAAAACCCTTTACACTCCATCTTCGGAAACGGAAATATGAGCGTTTTAAAACACCCCATTTGTATTCCGTACCTTACCACCAGCAAACAGGTTATACAGTCGCATGTCCATGCTGATTCCTTGAACTGCATCCCAATGTTCTACTAATTCACTATCTTCCACTTTCCATGTATCGATGATGTTCATCCCTTTTGAATCATCACCACGATGCGCTGCCTTAAGCGTGGCATGAGAATGCACAATGACGTGTGCTCCGTCGACAAAAACGTACTTCACATCGTAACTAAACTCTGGTGCATTTTTCACCAAATCACTCATAGTTTTGATAACGCCCTCGATACCATCTGCCATATTGCGATTGTGCTGTTTATAGTTTTTACCTTTGAAGCGATCTCGGATGGCGTCAAAATTATGGTCGTTCATTATCTGTTGTACAAACGTCAACGCCGCCTCTGCATTCGCTTTGTCTTCCTGACTCCAATGAGCCTTAATAAAGGATTCAAACTCAATTTTTGAATTAGTCATAAGTTACTCCAATTTCGGTTCTCGTCGACCACTTCCTCGTGGCTTTAATTTAGCTTGCAAAATGCAAGTTAAATAATTTGCTTGCAAAATGCAAGTGAATTATCATGACCACAGTTATAAAGATTAAATAGAGGAATATCATGCCTAGACGCTCCAACTGCCCTATTTCCAATGTCCTGGATATCGTTGGTGACAAATGGAGTCTGCTTGTGCTGAGAGATCTGATGTTTTTTGGTAAACACTCTTTCTCCGACCTACAAGGCTCAGAAGAAAAAGTCGCCACAAACATTTTGTCGAGTCGCTTGGAGAATCTTGAAAAAGAAGGATTAGTTCAGAAACAGGTAGACCCTTCTGACAAGCGCAAAAAGGTCTATTCTCTGACACCAAAAGGCAAGGACATGCTGCCTATTCTTCTAGAAATGATGATTTGGAGTAGTAAGTACGCTCCAGAAACGAACGCACCAAAAGACTTTCTCGATAGAGCAATAAATGACAGAGAGAGCCTAATTGACGATGTGTTTAAGCGTCTGGATAGTTAGTACTTTCTCAAATAGAAAAAGGAGCGATTGACCGTTCCTTTTTTCTCACTATACGAAGTTCTCAAAATCAAACTTGAGCATTATTCATCTGTTTTTGTTAACGGATTCGTGGATAACGAAAGACAATCACTGAACCATTTTGGCTGCCAGAAAACACGTTTTTTAGAACTGAATTCAGACCATTCGCCTCGCAAAATTAGTGCTCTTTTTCATAGCATAGACGTGCGTAGAATCAGCAAAACAACCAACACAGAGTTTCATTTATATTATTGAATTTATTGAATTTTAAATTCCTGCCATATCGAAGTTACTTCGCTTAGCGAATTTATATCAGACCATTTTTCTGTGATTGGTGCTTCTTAATTTCTGATTGTAATCGAATACAATACATATGCACCCCGTGCAATAAAAAAGGAATTATATGAAAACGCTTATTTACGACACGCTTGTCAACCTTGCTAACCAAGAACCTGAACACCACGCAAAGATCCGCCAAAATCTCTATGAGCAATTGGATTTGCCATTTGATAAACAGCTTGCTCTTTACGCATGCGCGCTTGGCCCTGCGAGTTCTGGTAAATTGGAGAGCCGACAAGGTATCGACAATGCGGTAGACAGCGCAGTGAGACTGTTAACGACTCCTGAACGTTAATCAGCTTTACACTTGTAACGGCCCAACTCCCCTGACGGGCCGTTTTTCTCCCTATAAATTAATATGTTCGGCTGGAGATAACATACTTCAATCAGTCTATGCACTTGTTAGTTTTAACGCGGTTTTGAATACTGCCATCTTCCCCACGCAGTTTATACGTTGATTGGTCAATTGCTAAAATTCGATCTTCCGTTTTTATGTTATCACCCCCAATTGAAATCAGGTATCCATCTTTAACAAACCAAGTTCCCGTGAATACTTCTTCTACTTTTTGGCATGATTTATCCTCATACCAACGAGCGACTAAGCTGCCGTCATGGTGATAAGTGAGGCTAACACCTTGCTTCATGAGAGTCTGATCTGTCTCACTTAATGTCCAAGTTCCAACAAATAAATCCCTAACTAAAGGGACATTGTTAGGAGCAGATGACTTACTCGTTCTTTTCCGTGAAATCTTTACAACATCGGAGGTAACCAAATTTAAGATACCATCGTACATGGGCTCTGAGATTGTTGTCGTGCTGCGCTTTTTCTCACTCACGATAAGTCGCTCTTTTAAACTGTATATCAGCTCACCTTCGATATCTAAGAGCACCTCAACCGCTAAGTCATCCCCATCAAAAGTAAGAACACCGTGTGCTTGTTCAGAAAAATACGCAAAACCACCTTCGATACGAGTTAACGTGTGATGCCCTTTTAAGTTCATAACAACACTAGTGTTGGCATTTAAGGAAAAATCGAGTGTATCCTCAAAGGGGATGGGTTGGTCATTAAAAAACGTCTTGTTGTATATTGTAGCTTTTTGATATGCACTCTCGAATATTTTCTTCATGGCTAGCTCTAAGTCTTTGTCCTCTTGCGGGCTATATACGACCACATTGGACATTCTATCTGACTCTGATATATCCCCTTCTAGCCACAAGCCCCCAATTGCAACAGACTTTAGTGGTGCTTCTTCTATATATTCACCATTTTGTTTCCGATAGTTTTTAAACTCAGTAATTGTTGATTCGAAACGCAGCCCCTCAGTTGTCTCTTTAGACGTAACAAACGTGATCTCTTCCGATTTTTGTCGTGTATCTGTTACAAATGGAAGTCGGTTTTGAAGATTACTTGGAAGTGTATCTAAATCGCCATCAAAATTGACATATAACTGGCTATCCTTCTGCTCGACCGTTGTGATGGATGTATTTGATATGTAGGGACCGAACACATACAACTCTGCATTGGAATAAAATGCTGAAAAACACAAAAATAACAACACAACTACTTTCATTATCATTCCTAATATATTGTTATAGTTTAATCCATGGTAACTATTGGGAATTTCCCTGTGAAAAATTAATCTTTAATGTTAGTCATGATTACATTAAATCATTTATTACATCGCACGGAAAATACATTCAATAATAATTAACCTATCTCTGCTAATCTGGCACAACCTATCAATTTTTCTTGTGCGTCTCAAATTGGTTTGACCCTCAACTTAAAAGATTCAATTCTCTCTACCTGACTGGGCAAAAATTTGCATTTAAATTCAAGGTACGTAGTCTCTTTTGGTTGCATGACGAATATTTCATTTTTACCCAGACAATTACCGATAAAGCTACCGTCAACATCAAAAGCTGACGCTATCACTTCACGTGAATATAATGCCTCATCTAATCGGTTTTCTTGCACAACTGCTAGACGGACATCATTCCCATCTATGAACACGTTTTCCAGTGTTAAGCCATATTCTGTTTTGAGACCCGCAAAATACTCAACGGTTTTCTCATCCACCTTTCTGTCTTCAAGTAGGCCTCCCAATGACGGCTCGATGAACTTTGTATAAATCAACCCGCTTACAATAATTGCTATCGAAAAACCACTTCCCCAAGAGAATCCGTTCAAGATCCCGCTCATTCCTTTCATCTGTGTTCCAACCCTTTGTATATGATGCTTATCGAGGAGCTTAAAAATATGTGCTACGCTTCTGCACTAAAACTAAAACACTTAACTTCCGTACTTGTCATCTATCTATTACGACTTACTAAATGTATATATCGGGCCTTCCCACGATTCATCATTGAAAACTTCAACAGAAAAGTCCCCATCAGTGTAATGGCCTATTACCTTCTTCCAGAATGATTGACCTTTTACGTTTTCACTTATCACCCTAACAACCCAGTCTTGGCCGAACATATCAAAAACCTGACTTGCCACCTCACTCCCCACGCCCTTTTGCTGGAACCTCTTCATTATGAAGAACTCTTCAATGAGGTATCTCCCTTGTTCAGCACTAGGGTCTGAATTAACAATGACAAAACCAGCTGGTTGTCCCAAGACTCGCACTAATAATGGCGTATACTCTTTAATTTCGAAGTATTCATCAACGTCCGCAATCTCGAAATAACCTTTCTCATCAACATCATCTTCTTCATATATCGAGAATTCGTACTCATAAAATTGCAGCAAGCTTTGAATCAATTCCTTTTCACTGGGTGATATTTCTTGCACCTCAATCTTCATATTTTCTCCTGAGATATATTGCCTTGTTAAGAGACGCCCCTGGTAGTTTTATTGCTACAAGTCACTTTAATATTTTAAATCAATGCATATCAAAAACACGACATTCATGGCATCGTCGTTGAATTATTTGCTATATCGTTTTTTCCCGCATCCAAATATCTTCCGATTTAAACGCATACACATAAAGCGGATACATGTAAACCCATAACATTCCCATCCCCGTAACAAACAAGAACAATGTCCCAGCACTTAGGTAGGTTAGTAGAAAAAGCACGCTAAATATCGCAAAACCCAGCATCGAAAGTGCATTAATTCCAAAGATGACAATCGCTAACAGTTTGCTCCCGACAGCAACTCGATAACTGAAGCCGTAAAAGCTAACAAGAGAAATTGCAGTTATGAATGACCCAATAAACGAACCGATATCAAGCTCTGCGGAGAATGGTAATTGAATAATGTTTATAACTGCCAAGAAACACATTACCCAGAATAAAAACTTCCACTTTTTCACAAAACCTCCTTATTTATACAGCACCTTATTAAGAGTGAACTAGCATAATCAAACACCCCACATATGACATTAACCAATAAGCCTAACGTACAATAACATTGCTATGTGTTTAAAATCATTATGTAATAAGTTGTTATTTTTATGTCACACCAGGTACTGTGTTTAAATCTATATACCTTTTACCATGATAATCTACTGTATTGAAAATCCCTAAAAGTTCAATTTCTGGTGAACGCTTTAAGACAACCTCAATATTCTGTAACTCTTCATCGTAATCATAGACGTAGACACCGATATTCGTGGGCTCTAAACAGGATGGCACATTAACCAAAGCAAATTTGTCGTAGCCATATTCGGCCGCCAGTTGAGCTCCTCGATATACATATTGAGAAACGGAGTGTGCTATTGCCTCGTTAGTATCTGGAACTTCAAGCATATAGAGAATATCGCTAGCATCTACTGTAGCTTCAACCCCACAAAGAAATAGCTCATCGTGAAGCCTGTTTGATGCCCCTGAACAGCCAACAAGAAGAAGCATTGATATGGTTATATATAAGATTTTGTAGTTCATGGCTTTTCCAAAAATATCACTGCTTATTAGGTATTTTCTATGTTTTTTCATTTACTGATTCTGATTTAACCCATTTAGTTTTGTCAGGGTCAATTATGTACCCGTTCATAATCATCCCTTCAGAAAAGCAACGACTGTCCTTATAGAGATGAAGTACCCTAGCTCTGACTTTATAATAGCCCACTATAAAATTGCCTCTTTCTAACAACTCAAATTTACCATTCGCTTTCAGACTCAGATAATGCGCCGAGTCGCCTTCATGGTAATAGACTCCATCATATGTCGGTGAGTCAGACATGGAACCACACGCAGCTAAGACCATCAAAATAGATGTAAGTACTAATCTTTTTAGTATGTTTATAATCATCTTTTCCTCTTAAGTGCCTTATTAGCTTTAAACACACTTTGCTATTGTTAATAAAGTATTTTTCCACGTTTTATTTGGGTCAAAATCCTGATGTAATCCAACTTCAGCGTTGTCTCCTCTAAGACCATGCTGCAACATATACGTTGGAATGTATTGAGGAGGCCCTAACTTAATAAGGTTGTCGCAAATAGGAGTGCTCTCCGAAATAACACGATTTAGAGCTTCCTGAAAATTACTCACAACACTTTGTGGCTTATTTCTCAACATTTTTACACGTAAAACTGGAATTGCTTGGTGTGCAGACTGATCAATCACTCGCTTAGTATCAAAAAGCCCATAGGACATACCGACCAAGTAAAGGTCGGCTGCTTTAGCATAGTCTCCCATATCCAAACAAGAATTCACGCCATAGAACAGATCTACGGGATTACTTTTGTTTGTTAACTCATTCACAGCGACACAACTAACGGGTTCAGAGGTGCGTAAATTGCCTTCGGCCTCATAATTTACAATATTATTTTTAGTCGTCGAATTACAAGCTGTTAGTAACATCGCGAAGGTACTCGCCAGAACAACTTCTCTGTTCATGCTCTTAATCCTCTTATAGAAATGTAATATCGCGTTCAAGTAAAACCATCACGTGTCGCAAATCGCTCTTAAACAATTTGTTTTAGTCAGATGCATGTATCGCTAAGCTTCTGGTCAAAGGATCTATCACCACTTTTGCATACATGTATTTCTATTCTTCCATCTGGAGTATTTGGTTTAGCCGTGAAACCAACAGTGTGCTTTTCATAAAGTGGCGCAGCATCAAGAACTTCCTTTGGCACATTAACTTCATAGCTCCTAGAGCCACTCCAATAAGAAGCGGTCCTTTTAGCCAATAACTGCTGAGTAGTATAAAAAAGAAGGTATCTAGCATCGCTTTCTAACTTGATATCGCCACCGATACCCGACCATTGAACCATCGCATTGTTGGTTGAGTACCCTGTATATGCGTGCTTGGATACCTGGTTGAAACCAGAATCCAATTGAAGAACGATAGGAGCAAAATGCCCACCAGTCGTATCCCAGCTTGTTGTTTTTAAGCTTTTGAATTCGATTCGCGAAGCCTCCTCCGGTAATTCCAACGCTAAAACTAAAGAGTTCTCTCCATTGGTATCCAGAATCTGAGAGGTCCGATCAATGTAAAATATTTGCGCGCTAGGGGCACGCTCTAAAGATGTGTACTTCAACTCTGAAGCGCTATTACAACACGCCTTAGATGTCTTGATCTTTTCAATCAAATCTTCGCGTTCAGCTAGATATGCATCCGAAGAAGTTGAAGCACAACCGCTCAAAACACTACCACATGCAATTAATGCTATTCCCAACCTCAAATTCATAAGTTTCCTCTCTAATGATAGCGGTTTATTAAAATGCAAGTATCGCCATGCAACACTACTGTGCAGTGCTCCATTTACTTGAGCGACCGGATATCAAATGCCATCTGCCAAAAAAATAACTTCCACAAAACGCACAGACTTATACATAACCCACATCTATAACCGACAAGATATTGAAAAACCAGATAACACGAAAGATTTAGAACACTGAAGTGAGACGAGTAACTACAAAACTTTGCCAATACTTAAAAATGAGAGTTTGGAAGAGGAAAGGCAATGTACGCAGCGAGGTGTCACGAGTTCGGAATAGATCTTTAGGAAACAAGTTAGCGGACGTGGTCAACTTGGCCTTTAACTATCGACAGTTCCGAAAGCATATGAGTCACGCTCAAAAAATGTAACAACCCCTTAATGTAATTTGCTATAAATATAGGATGTCAATTGACTTACGCTACTCACCAAACTTCACATTGTTAACGAAAGAAGAACGTCATTACGTCTAATCATTGTGCCTTCTCCAATATCCGATAGCTCCGAGTGCCGTAGCTAATTTGCACAACGTGAAGAGGTGAACAACGAGTAAAAATGACATACGCCCGCAATCCCCCACATGATCAGATTGCTTTGAGTATTGTTAGAAATGGTCGCAAAACTTAGAATGAAGTGTAGTAATTACTGTAGTCACCAAACAATGGCTTGAACTGCTCTACCACCACGACTTTGCCCTCAATACACATCGACTCGCAAATTACCTGAACCACCTCACCATTGTCCAACTCCACAGCAGCTCTATAAATATGAATGCTTCGACTTTTACCAGGAGCATTGGTGTTATCCCACGAAGATAGAACCACTCCGTGATGAACCCTTATAAGCTTGCCTCGAAAATATAATTGTTCAAAACCAACAGCTATAATAATTACAATACTAAGCAAAAATAGTGCGTACTTTGCAATTCGAGTCATCAGCATATTAAGTTCCTTCAATAATACAGTCCCTTCTGTTACGAGATAAGCAACTTAAAATCCAACCTAGCGTATATAACCTAAAACACTAGACCCAACGTATATAGAGAGTGTCAATCGTTGCGAATCAGTCTTAAACAGTTTGCTATGCTTTAGGTTGGCAGTAACCAAGATCCTTTAACCTCTTAACTGTTTCTATTGCCTTTGTGTCCCGCTCTTTTAATCGTTCTTGAACAATTAAGCTTTCTTGGGACTTTGAAAAATCAAGGCGTCCAGACACAAGGTCTAGTTGAACACATGCTCTGTTTAGAATAGCGTCATAATCTCGTTGTTCTGCGAGTTCAGCAAACTCAAGCGCCACAAGCATTGTAATATCATTTTGTGAATTTCTATCGACTTCTAAAAATCGCATTTTTGAATAGAGCAGATCGTTCAACAAGAAACTCGAGGTTAAAAACGCGGAAATAATACCGCTCAGCGTCGCAGCAACGAAAAAGCCTAAAAAGACAACTCCTTTTCTCATACTTTCTTATTTTCTCCATTGAATCGTAACGCTTTATTAAGGTGGGAGGCACGCAATACCGATGCTACCGCATACCTGTTTAACCGCTAAAACCAGCTTACAGTAACAAAGCCACGCGTTGTGAATGCCTCTTGAACATTTTTGTTAAACGCACATATCACGCGCTTAATTAAATATTGCTCCATGACCTTCTAGAACTGATAGTTCACCGTACTCTATAGCCTGACTTACTTTTTTGTAAGGCAAATACACAACAATAGAATAACCAGAATGATGATCAAGATTAACGGTTGTTGCATCTGAAACCTTACCTGATGGAAGCGTAATCCGAACATCGTAAACTACCGCGGTGGTCCTATATTGTCGATTTGCAGCTGCTTTAAGAAAGGCAGAATTGAGCAAATCAATGATCTCGGATGAAGGTGGGTATTCGTTCCCTTCGAAGACCGATACATCAACAACGTCTCCTGTTAAAGGCATCGCCGCACCATATGGATAAAACTCTCCACACTCAGCTACCATTTTTCCGCAAAAGGCAGCACCGAGTCAAATAAGTATTGTGCGTCTTCTTTCCCTTTACCCAAATTTCCAGCGAAACAAAATGAACTAAACATAACAGCAAAGCTATCAAACTCAATTTCACCTGATTAGCCTCCATATGTCGTTTAACGCCCTGCTAAGGGGTGAGCAGCACAATACCGAAGCCGCCGCATACCGCCTTAATCACTTAAACCAACGCATAGCGAAAATGCTACATGTTGCAAATCAATCTTAAGCAATTTGTTATGTGTCAAATTTTAAACTCGAACTTAGCTTTTTTAGGGACAGTTTCCCCTTTTTCAGAAGGCGCATACTTCCGTTTTGATAAAATTCGCACAGCTTCAGCATCGAACACTCCTTTAGGTACGGAGTCAATAACCATTATGTCAATCACATCACCCTGACTACTAATATTAAACGTGAGTACAACAGTACCGACTAATTTTTGTTTCCCTGAACTTTTAGAGTTCCTGGGCGACACACTGTCCCGAGCTTTGTGTCCTTGATAATTTGGGGAACTAGCACTTTCAATTAAACCAACACGCCAGACAATAATGCCGCTATAAATAATATTAAAATCTTCATACTTAATCTTTGACAACATAACGCTCTATTAAGGGGTGAGCAACGCAATACCGAAGTTGCCGCATACCACCCTAATCACTAACACCAACGCATAGTAAAAATGCTACTCGTTGCGAATCCATCTTGAACAATTTGTTATGTGTATGTTTGACACTTAAGCTCACCTTTCAAGATAGAGTAGCTTACGAAGCCACCAATTAAAGGGAGACTCAAAGACAACAAAATTACCAGTACTCGATGTCTAATTTTTTTGGCATGGAAAGCGACAACCGCTGGTGCAAACCAAAGGCCAAGCATGCCTATACACAATAGCGCTACTACCAGCCAAGAAACCCACTCGTGTCGCCCAATCGTCTCCGGAAAGATAACATGAGTAATTAGTTGGAAAGCAAACACACTAATATAAATTAAGATCGAGAGTTTTATGAATTTCAATTTAACCTCTTTGAATAGTTCTGGGTTATTCGGACACATAACGCCGCATTAAGGCGTGAGCAGCGCTGCCACGAAACTAAACTATGCCATCGAAAACACAAAACCCAACGATGGAATGAGAAATGCCACGCGTTGCGAATCCCTCTTGAACAGTTTGTTAGGCGACATTTCTAAGTTTAACTTCTTTCTCATACGAAGATTCGTTGTATAGCCAAATAGCAAAAAATGCGAAGAACATCCCGACCGTGTAAATTGAGTAATTAAGAGCATGATCCGATAAGAAAATCGTAATGCTTGCCGCATCAGAAGATGGATAAAGGAAAATAACATTAAAAATCATGTACAAAATAGCTGTTACGAAAGTTGTTCGGAAAAGCCAATTTAAACATCCTTTCTTTCGCGATTTTTGCCAATTATCAAATGCTTTACCATTCATTAATCCACTCCTTTCCTATCAACTGAAGCTAGATTCACGCCAAGATACTATCACTACTCTATCGTTTATATCATGTCGTCTAACGCCCTGCTAAGGGGTGAGCAACGCAATACCGATGCCGCCGCATACCACCTTAATAACTAAATTCAACGCATAATGAAAATGCCACGCGTTGCGAATCACTCTTAAACAGATTGTTAGCTTTATATGCGTTTTGTCGCGAATAATATACATAGTAAAGCGAAAGGGAATAAAGTCACTAAACTAACTTCTACTGTATCAAGAAACCTTGCTTGTTGAATGTACGAAACGACACTCGAAACAAAGCAATAGATTATCGATACAAAAAATGCAATGAAGACTTTCCCCCCGCTAAAGCCTTTCTCAATGTTCAACTTATAGTTAAGAACGATAAGGGGTAGCAATAACGCTATAATGTTGTTCCCTTGAAGAGCTGGGATTGAAAGTGCAGAACCCAAGTATATAGAAAAAGAGATTAGCACTAGATAACTAAATAGCGACAATATTGTATATTTAAACATCACTTTCGCCTTTCTAACTCTGCCGTGTACTTTTGCATTTCGCTATAAGAAAACTCATGAATTCCCACTAGAGCAATTGATGCAATCAAAACAGCTACATTCCCAGAGCTAGCACCTTGTTTGATGATACTCCAAGCGGCTCCGCCTGCTCCATAAGCTCCAGGATTTGCTCCCAAGATACTTGACCATCGGTTAAAGTCATTATGAAATTTTAGAATTTCAGTTAGCTCTTCAGTAGTCAGTGACCACTCTCCCCATTGAGGATTTACCAACACATCTGTGCATCTTGTTATGAGACAACTCTTTAAAGGACCGCTACTTAAGCTATGTATAATTGCCATAGCTTGTTGCCTAGCATTGCGGCCCAACTGACGATACATGATGGTTCCAGACATAGCTTGCGAGACTTTAACAAGATCTCCTTGAACTAAGTGTTGTGGGATATTCAATATCTTCGCCAATGATTTAACCGCATCGGCTTCGTTGCTAGGTAATTTATAAGGCAAACGACTAACGTTATTCATTACTCTCATTCCGTTGATAATAGAAGAAAGTACTTAATACAATCAGAAGAAATAGTGACCTATTTATCATCGCCATCTATGCGATCGACTTCTAGAAAGCTAACGCCCTGTTAAGGGGTAAGTAACACAATACAAAAGCCGCCGCATGCCACCTTAAACACTAAAATCAACGCATAATGAAAATGCCACGCGTTGCGAATCCCTCTTAAACAGTTTGTTAGCTGTGTTTTACAACACGAGCTTTGCTCCCAACATACCGAGTACTGCGATAGTTACCATCGTAAACCAAAGGTAAATCATAAAAGATAGGCATAACGAAAATAAACCTCTCACAGCTTTATCTAAGTTTGCACCTTCATCGTGCTGTAAAAAATACGCTAGTTCTGCTGTAGGTATTGACCCAGCAAAACTCTTAAATTTGAGCTTTACCATCATCAGGCCCATTGAGACTGGAAGACTAGATGCTAGTAAAATGATTCCCACCGAAATCCAGACATTCTCGGGGGATTCATTACCTAAAACTACTACTGCCCCGAACAACACTAAAAGCATTCCCAGAAAGCCCTTAAAAGATGACAACAACGAGTCTCTTGTTTTTATATACAGCCAGAATAGCGGCTTATCGTATTTTCTCATTTTCCCTTAAACAGCTAACGCCCTGTTAAGGGGTGAGCAATGCAATACAAAAGCCGCCGCAAACCACCTTAATCACTAAAATCAACGCATAGTGAAAATGCCACGCGTTGCGAATCCCTCTTGAGCAGTTTATTATGTGGTTCTGGGCGCGAACATTATGATTGCCATACCTAACAGTGCGACTGACACACCTAGTACATCCCATAAGCTAGGACGGATACCATCTACTACCCAAAGCCATATGATAGCTACAAAAATATAGACTCCACCATACGCCGCATAAACTCTACCTGCTGCTGTTGGGTGAAGAGATAGCAACCATGCGAATAACGCTAAGAAGAATGCAGCCGGAACTAAAAGCCAAACCGACTTGTCCTCTTTTAACCAGAGATAAGGTAAGTAACAACCAAGTATTTCCGCAATTGCCGTAACAAAGAATAAGCCGATTGTTTTAAATTCTATCAATTGATTTTCTCCGTTTTAATGCAACCACATAACGCTCTGTTAAGGTGTGAGCAACGCAATACCGATGCTTCCGTATACCACCTTAAACACTAAACGCAACGCATAGTAAAAATGCCACGCGTTGCGAATCACTCTTAAACAGTTTGTTAGAATTACGTATCGGTGCGAGTCTATTAATTTCTGACACCATCACCAAATTCAATAAAGTCGCTGATTTGACTTAACTTAAACCTGTGTTCAAGCACAAAGGTTGACCACTCCTCTGTAAATATTGGGTCATAATCGTCAAGCTCATTAACATTTTCTTTAGTGAGCATCTTTTTTGTCAGGTAGTTAATGCTAGTAACTTCCTCAACTCTCGGACCTCTATTAGCGCTTTCATCATAACCGATTAACTCAAGATCCGAATCTTGGTAACGGAAGTTGTACCTCCAATACCCATATCGACCATGTGCAAAATGAATATATAAGTTTCCTTTTTTTATACTTATTTCGATATATGGAACCATATATACACCTCCATCTTCATCATCAGAAAAGAAGCAATTGTCATTTTCAACAACAACGTCGTACTTGTTGTTATTTCTTAAAGCAACAATAATTCCTCTTCGGTTGAGATCTAACTGACCACGGAGCTCATCAATGACAATTTTGTTTTGATCTGTACCTTGTATCATCAAAACAATATCGTCTCGACTATCTCCATTTAGGTCACCATGAATAGCCTCAATTATGGTATGACCATTAGGAACGATTTCCTGATAGGGGCTATCAAAGTCGATTTTTTCTTGTGCTAAAACGTTTGCTCCAAATAGCAAAACTGATAATAAAAGTAACTCTTTCATTTCTAACTCTATGATTTTTTAGCAGTAAGTTCTAACTCCCTGTTAAGGGGTGAGCAACGCAATACTGAAGCCGCCGCATACCACCTTAAACACTAAAACCAACGCATAGTAAAAGTGCCACGCGTTGCGAATCCCTCTTGAACAGTTTGTTAGGAGTTTTATTCATAGCGTTCACAATCTTTCGGTATGTCTATATATGTTTCATTTGCCCTCCAGTCCTGAGTCCGAGGGTCAAAGTAAAGCTCATACGTTGAGACGCTGTTATATGTACCCGATGTTATCTGATTTCCAATAGTAACTATATTTGGCTCTGAAATAGTGAAAATCCAAACATTGTCACCTGACACTAACTCAAGTCGACTATCAGAAACAAACGAAGCCTCTTCTGTAGAAAAGAACTCTCTAGGATAACTTTCACAATACCACTTTAAATTCTGACCATAAGAGCTATAGACAGTTCTCATGTTGAATTTCTCGTACAAATCTTTTGTGGTTACTTGCTCTGCTCCGTTAGAGCTGAATGCAAACAATGTTAAAGCGACACTAAAAATCAATTTCATGCGCAAACTCCTAACGCCTTGTTAAGGGGTGAGCAACACAATGCCGATGCCGCCGCATACCGCCTTAAACACTAAAACCAACGCATAGTAAAAATGCCACGCGTTGCGAATCCCTCTTGAACAATTTGTTATGTGGTTTTCCCGCGTAGTCCTATTAAGTTTCCAAATGGGTCCTCAACTTGGCACATTGAAAGCCCATCTTCAATTTCCATTGGTCCACGATAAAGACACGCACCTAGCTCTTCAAAATGAGCCAGAGCAACACATAAATTGTCTACTGACCAGTAAACAACTGTACCACTTTTACCAGCACCAACCTTTTTATCTGCTTTGACTATTTCTAGTGAGAAACCATTTAGATTAAGCGCTGTGAAGTCAAAGTCAGGATGGTAAACCGGAACGGCTTCTGGAAAAGCTTTCTTGTACCATTCAAGCCCTTTCGCTACATCTGAGACATGAACAAGAACCGCTGATGGATTCATAATTTTTCTCCAACCACATAACGCTCTGCTAAGGGGTGAGCAACGCAATACCGATGCCGTCGCATACCACCTTAATCACTTAAACCAACGCATAGTAAAAATGCCACGCGTTGCGAATCCCTCTTGAGCAGTTTGTTAGGCATCTTGTCACCACAAACTACTTACCCGTTTTGCACCTAATTAACTTCCAAAATGAAAGCATGAAAATAGCCAACGAGAAAACAATATGGAGCGTTGGTATGCTTCTAGACCAGACATCAGACTCTGCCAAATGAGAATCAAACTCTTTGCCACACAAATGATGACCTTCAATGGTTGTTTCAATTACAAAAGGTGCCCAGAAATAAGTTACCGACATAGCAACTAACAAAGCAATTAAGGGCGTAATCCATATAAATTGTAAACCTCTATTTTCACGAAGAAGCCTGACCATGATGAGAATGAACAGCACTGAGCCATACATTATCGAAGCATAAAAACGTCCATCATCTCCCTGTGTGCAAGTACCCGAAACTGCACCAAGTGAAACCAAAAAACCATACAATAGTATCAATATCGAGCTGTACATTTGTAACCTTTGATGCCTAACGCCCTGTTAAGGGGTGAGCAACGCAATACCGAAGCCGCTGCATACCGCCTTAAACACTAAAACCAACGCATAGTGAAAATGCCACGCGTTGCGAATCCCTCTTGAACAGTTTGTTATGTGAATTTTAGCCGTGTGCGTCGATACTATCTTTTGGGGCTTCTGAACGTATGTCCATGCCATAGTCTCTGATGACACCCGCAACTCTGAGTCTGTAGCTTTCAAAAACACCACTACGACCTTTTAATTGAGCAAATCGATGAGATTGTAGATTGCGCCACTCTTGAATTGCTTCTTCGTCACGCCAAAATGACAAAGATAGAACCTTGCTGTCATTTGTTAGACTTTGGAAACGTTCGATTGAGATAAAACCATCAATATCTGATAGCAGCGGTTTTAGTTCACTTGCAATATCTAGATATTCAGAAGTTTTACCCTCTGCTACCTGGACTTCAAAAATTACTGCGATCATAACTCACCAGGCTACGACTAATATATTCGAGCATTTTACCGAATTGGAGCAGCTGTAAATATGAGTTGTAGCAAGAAGTTAGAGATTAGATTCTGTGATTTTTCGCCATTCACATAACGCCGCGTTAAGTAGTGAGCAACGCTGCCACCCGACCTAAACCACTGTGCCGTATACACTAAAGTTGAATCAAACCGAAAATGCCAAGCGTTGGGAATCTGCCTTAAACGCCTTGTTAGGCTTAACTTTCACCATTTATCTGCCTTGCAAAATCTGCGTGAAAGCTGATTAGCTCAATACCATCAATTGCTCTTATTGATGCATTGCTGCCTTCAACAGTACAAAAAGGTGGATAAGCGAATAGCAGCTGACCAACCTTTAGCTCCAAATCGCTTGGAATGTTCAATCTTTCAATTGGGTCCTCGTCTACCCAAGCCAAAAATTGCTCCCAGGTACAACCAAATTCATCAATCTCACCAGTTTCAGAATTCAACTTAACCACCAAGTTATCTCTAATAAGGAATTGGTCGCCAAAACAATCTTGAGCAATAGGAAAATCGCTTGCTTTAACTTCTCGATACAAGTTATGGAAAGCGAATTCACCTTCTAAGAAGGTATTAACATTTAACAAGCGTTCTTGTGCATCGTGAGAGCGAATCTGTAGACCGCCTGAATACAGTATTTTCATAGTTTCCTCTGTAAGCCTAACGCCCTGTTAAGGTGTGAGCAACGCAATGCCGAGGCTCCCGCATACCACCTTAAACACTAAACGCAACGCATTGTAAAAATGCCACGCGTTGCGAATCACTCTTGAACAGTTTGTTAGGTTTATTCGTGTGGTGGGTAAGTATGAACATCTATCAATTCACAACCCTTACCAAGCCCAATATCTGCATTAAGAAACACAATATTAAAACAACCATGCTCTGTACGTGTTGATGGATATTTGATTGCGTCAAAACCCGCATATTTTGCGCAATCTGCAATAAAGCGAGAGAAAATATACTGTGGTCTGTATTGACCTTCGTCTTGATGTTTAGCACTTACTAAAGCTGAATAAACCATCGTATCGAGCATATCACTGTGTTTCTTGTGATTTTCATATGTTGCTGAAAGATCGAGTATTTTGACAGGCTTAGTAACTTTAATTTCTGCTATATAACAGTCGGCCCGCCTCATTTCCTCATAACATGTTTGCAAGTCACTGCCTAGATAATAAGCTGGTAAACCAGCATGATTATAACGACCTTCTGAAGCATACTTCTTAGGAGTAACATCAAACTCCTGAACTGTAGGTATTTCAATCTGTTCTGCTATACGAGCACGAAACAAATGTTCAGCTATTGATGTTGGATTAGCCTGGTCAGAAAGTTCTTCAATTGCATTACTGACTTGTGCTGCGAAGTAGTGTTTTAAAAGAACAAATGGTGATTCATGTGCAACTGCCATTAACTCATCAAGGATCACTTCAAAACAATCTACTGGTTGAAATGGAAGGCTATATGGATAAAAATATCCGGTAAGTGCTTCACCACATCTAGGACATTCAACTAATTGCATCAATTGTTTATAGTCTTCAAGTGAATAGCAGTCCTGTAGGATAGTACTCTCATAAAAATACTCAATATCCATTGAGTTATTTTGAAAATCTTCTGTTCCTTCGGTAAACGGCCAAGATTTTAAATAATCATTGACGCACTTATCACAGCACGCAACATCCGCTGTAAACCAAGATTCGCACTCACTTGTGAATAACTCTTCAATTCCATAGTCATCTAGTGCTTCGAGTCTTTGTCTTTCTTCTATTGTTAACATGTATAACCTATTAAACCTAACGCCCTGTTAAGGTGTGAGCAACGCAATACCGAAGCTCCCGCATACCACCTTAAACACAAAACGCAACGCATAGTAAAAATGCCACGCGTTGCGAATCACTCTTAAACAGTTTGTTATAACTCTGATTTCGCCTTAATGTACAGCTTATGAACACCGTCTGAATTAGAAAAGTCTACACAGTAAGCCAACTCGATCACGTTACCATTTTTTGATTTGTACCTAGACATATCGTCTGTGTCTAATAGCTCGCTTACCTCAAAGAACGACTCTAAAGGAAGCTCGGAGAACTCTCGATAGCCTTGCATTGCAGTTATCGCATCTTTCGCAACATCTGAGTTTTTGTAATAGGTAGCAATACAAGATGAGAGAGCGAAGTTTTTAAACAGCTGCTCATCACTTTGAGTACTGAGTGGGCTTGCGGTAACTCCGAGACTACAAAGAGCCATGCTTATACTGCTTACTAATCTTCTAATTTCCATAAATAAGCCTTTTTTGCGTCCGGAAAGTAACAGCTATCTGTACATCTTGAACCAGTCCAAATACTTGCATGACCTGATGCGTCTAACCAAGTATCTACATCAACAACTAAAATGCCCTTGTATTCAGAGAGTTTATTAGCATTGGGGTTTTGAACCACCAACTCTGGCTCACCAAATTTTTGATACAAAAAGTTGATCAAATCTTTCACGCGATAAATGTACCAATTCCCCTGTCCACCGGAGACAGTTTTGTTTTTTATGTAGGGTACTTTGAAACCAGCATAGTTAAGTGCATATGACATACGTATCGCACAAGCATTCTCAAACCGCCCCTGCTCTGGTGTTAGAACATTAATATTGTGATTTACTTTACCGCCGATAATGGTACCTACTTCAGACACATCTCTGTTTACCTTAGCAAAGGCAACTTTCATTTTTAGTAGGCTAGGACGTGCTGCCATGAAAATATCTCCCTATCAGTTATTTGTGCGATAAGGTCTCACAAAAGCAGCAGCGGCAGTAACAACAAGTAAACCGTTCTCGAAGGGCTTCAAGCTTAGTTGTGTAACAATGAAACTGACAAAAGAGTTATAACGCCCTGTTAAGGTGTGAGCAACGCAATACCAAAGCTCCTGCATACTACCTTAAACACCAAACGCAACGCATAGTGAAAATGCCACTCGTTGCGAATCACTCTTAAACAGTTTGTTATGCAACTACTGACGTTTGGATTTTATGCTTGCAAAGGTAATAAGTGTTTGTGTGAAAGCAATAACATCACCCATGCTCCGCAATGAATGTAAAGCTGGACCATAGTCATTAATTTCGTCTTCCCACTGATGTACCTGAAGCCAATTCCCTTCTCTGGCTTTTGGATGCGTAGAATCCTTTATTTGATATGCTATACCATGCTTTGTTCGGTCAAAATAAATCTGGATTTCAGAACCACCATCATAAACTTCATATTCATACTCATGACCGATCGACATCATGATTTCTTTCGCTAACTGCTTATCCATTGTACAACCTATAACCTGGTGAAATATTGGAGCTTATTGTACATTGGATTGCATACTTTTCTATTGGGGATATCTCATATGAGGAAATTTGCGTGTGGTTGCATAACGCCCTGCTAAGGGGTGAGCAACGCAATACCCAAACCACCGCATATCACCTTAAACACCAAACGCAACGCATAGTAAAAATGCCATGCGTTGCGAATCACTCTTAAACAGTTTGTTATGTTTATTGTTTGGATTCGCTACCAAAGTAAAATCCGACAACCGCCCCACACAAACCGCCAAATGTAGAACCAAGTACAGAAATAAGATCTTTACCGTTTTGGAAACTATTATCATCAGAGGAAAAAATACTATATAGGACGATAGCTCCAACAAAACTTACAAATGAACATATAACGATTAAAGCTATAGTACGCCTTGACTTTTCGATAGTACCGGAGACTCCAGAAAGACTAGGGAGGTTTTCCAAATTACTCATAACTAATCTTCCTCTTTCCTTTTATAGTCTTCTTCAATAACAAAACTGCTCTCTGGAAAATCATCAGAAAATGAAGCTATCACGTCATTTTCTGGCTTCGAAAAAACCAAGGCTCCTTGCTCAAATTGATTCAGGCAATAAAGTGCTTTCCCAAAGATTTCCGCATTTGTCATTCCTTGTTTGCTTAGTTTACGGACGAATGATTCTGATTCTCCCGTCAATTCAAGAATGATTTTTTCCATAAAATACTACTCTTTTTTGATTAAACATAACGCCGCATTAAGGTGTGAGCAACGCTACCACGAAACCCAACCATACCACCGTAAACACAAAAACCAACGATGGAATGAAAAATGCCAAGCGTTGGGAATCACTCTTAAATGCTTTGTTATATTTTGGTTTGCACCAAGTGTAAGCCTAGAAAATCTGTCAGGGCTCGATTATTTTTCAAGAAACCGTACATTTTTTCCGTGTTGTCGAGCATATTTAATTTCGCTTTGGGTACTTTTCCCGATATACCCACCCACATTTAAAACGAAAATTTCATCAGAAATATCTATTTTGCGTTTATGCAGCTCACCTAACATTCGTTGCTCTTCTTCTGTCAGAACGAAATGCTCATCACGCTCCAAGCCACCAACGCTTAGAACAATATTTCCAGCCATGGTTTCATTAAAGTTAGCATCCAAAAATGCCTGCTTAAATCTTATACTTCCACATAGAGTTACCACTATTGGCTTCACGAGGCCTCCATCCATGATTCTAGCTCTGAAATTGATAAAAAATATAACGCCCTGTTAAGGGGTGAGCAACGTAATACCGATGCTACCGCATACCACCTTAATCACTTAAACCAACGAATAGTAAAAGTGCCACGCGCTGCGAATCCCTCTTGAACAGTTTGTTAGCTTTTGGAGCTTCCGTTTACAAGATCGTGAACCCAGATAAAATCACAACTTGCGCTTTCCGCTGCAATTTTATCTTTAAGGCGATCACCTACGAAAACCGTCGATGCGGGCTCGACATCAAAATGCGCTATTATGCGCTTTAACATTCCGCCTGCTGGCTTTCTGCAGTCACATTCACCATCAATGGCATGCGGGCAAAACTGAATGGCTTCTCTATCCGGAAGAAAACCAAAAACGCCTATAACCATATCATTAAGGAGTTGAAGACTTACTTCCTCTGTAAACTCACCCCTAGATATACCCGGCTGATTTGTCGCAATACCAAATTTTTTGGATGTCCAATCGTATTCGCTGAGGACATTACAAACATCACCTTTTAACACCCACTCCCCGTGTGCAAGCGGATAAAACTGACCTTCAACAGTACACTCCCGTAGTGTATCGTCAGCATCAAAGATGACCAATTCATACCTATTCAAATCCATCGAGTAACTCTTTGAGTTCTGAAGAAAGCTAACGCCCTGTTAAGGTGTGAGCAACGCAATACCGAAGCTGCCGCATACCACCTTAAACACTAAAACTAACGCATAGTAAAAATGCCACGCGTTGCGAATCACTCTTAAACAGTTTGTTAGCAGTAATTAGATCACCGTGACTTCTTGAAGGCGAGACCTAATCTGATTGCACGCTTTATCTATGGCTGAGGATATCTGCTCACTATTTTGAATTGCGTCTTGGTAATAACCTGGCTCATGACGCCTGCCCACCTCAAAATCAACACTCTCATGATGACATTTAGCTTTTACCTCTTTTAGTGCCTCATAAACGGTTTCTGCATAAAATGGTTTATGAGTTTCGAGCATAATTGAAAACTCGCTGTAAGGTTTAGCAAACGCTTTAAGTCGCTCGAACTTTCGAGCATCTTCCGTTTGGTTAGGGTCGATATAGTCCATAAATGGTCGTAACTTCTCCGTAGCAACTTTAAGTTCTACGAGTGAACTCCAAACCTTACTATATATCTGGTATTCATGATCAAATTGCACTTGTGAGACGTAAGTAATTTTACTTAATTGAGCCTCATAGCGTTTCGAAGACTTATCTAGCTCAACCTTTAATTTGGACAGTTCTTTATTAATAGAGCCTTTATATTTCTCTATTACTACGGATAACCAGAGCTTGCCTATCAAACCAAACAAAGCAGCAAGAACGACGCTCGTTCCCCCCATGATTACAACAAATTGATTAAATAGCTCCATAGTTCCTCATTACTGCTAACGCCGCATTAAGGTGTGAGCGACGCTTGGCTATACTTGAGCGAAGCGAAAACGCCAAGCGTTGCGAATCACTCTTAAATGCTTTGTTAGGCAAATTTTGTTTCGCGCACCATTTCCTGAAAGGTTTGCCCACTTAGCTCAAAGTCTTTGGTGTATTTAAAACCTGCTTTATTGGTATGAGCTACGAAAGAGCGAGCATTGTCTTTATGCACATACGTGTAAACATAAGGAAATTCAACACCTCTTACTTCACAACTGAAACGAAACAACTTCTCAAACACACCTTGACCACGACAAGCCTTACTTACACAGACTGGTCCCCAAAAGTATGAGCTGTTGGAACTGAGTTGAGTGTTACCAACCAACAATGAACCAAGTTTATTTGCCACAGAGGTAAGTCCTTCAGAGCATTCCCAAAACTTCCATGAAGCACAAGCAGCCATAGCTACTATCGTATTGTTGAGTTCTGCAACAAAGATAGCCTGCTCTTGTTCGATAACTTGATTTAGAAGCGCTTCGTCCATAACTGTATTTAAGAAGCCATCGGATTTATCAGACTCATCCAAGTTAGAAACATGACAAGATTTTTGGAGTTCTACGATTTGACTGATGTCTTCTAACTTTGCTGCTCTTATTTCCATTGCTTCCTCTGCTGATTGTTTCTTCTCTTTGCCTAACGCCCTGTTAAGGGGTGAGCAACGCAATACCGAAGTTGCCGCATACCACCTTAACCACTAAAACCAACGCATAATGAAAATGCCATGCGTTGCGAATCCCTCTTGAACAGTTTGTTAGCCTACAAGCCCAAATTAGGGTTCGGTTTCATGCCGCTCGAGCGAAAACAAAGTACCCTGTGATCCCTCGCTCAATCAAGCGCGGAATTTCATCATAAATGCTTGCTGGCATCGTCAGAAACTCTACCTCGGTAAACCCAGCAAGTCTTAACTTCGCTTCAATTTCTACAGGGGCATAGCAGTTGAATAACATTGAACATTGAGGATCACCAGCCCAATCATCAATATAGTATTGCTCAATGCCTTTTGAAGATTGGATCAACTGCAAACATAGAACGCCTCCACGCTTTAAAATCCCATTGAGGTTTCTTAGTGACTCGCAACACAGTTCTCTAGGAATATGAATGAAGCTGCCAAAACCATATATTCCATCAAATTTTTGATGTAAGGACTCAGGCTGTACCATGTCAAAAAGCTTAACTTTTAAGTACGGGTATCTTTCTCGAACAACATCTAAAAACCTAGAGGAATAATCAGTGGCAAGAACCTCAAAACCTAGCTCATGAAATTTTGCTGCGTCCGTTCCTGGTCCACAACCAACCTCTAAAATGTGTTTTCCATCAAGGCGTTTTATAAATTCATTCCTCGCAAACTCACGTAAGTTAGGGTCATCTTCTGAGGCGGAATCTCCCGAATACGCCAAGGCAACCTTTTCCCAGCCTTCCTTATTTATTTCATTTTGGTCGTATTTCAAACTAGTCATCCATTGTTCCAACTTTTGAAAGGTAGGCTAACGCCCAATTAAGGTGTGAGGCACACAATACGATGCTCCCGCATACCACCTTAATCACTAAAACCAGCGCATAGTAAAAATGCCACGCGTGCCGAATCACTCTTAAATTGTTTGTTAGTTGCCCATCTCAAAGCCTAGTGCTAACATTTGTACACACACCAACAAAGGAATATATCATGGACACTAGAATTCAATTTCGTGTTGATGAAGAAACAAAACGCCTAGCTCAACAAATGGCTGAGAGCCAAGGTCGAACTCTAAGTGATGCTTGCCGTGAACTTACTGAGCAACTCGCTGAACAACAAAGAAAAACATTATCTCACGATGCATGGCTAACTGAACAAGTAAACCTAGCATTTGAGAAGTTTGACTCAGGAAAATCTGTTTTCGTTGAGCACCATACTGCTAAGTCTCGAATGGAAGAGCGCAAAGCCAGAATCCGTAATCGAGGTAAGCAATGATTTTATGGGAAGAAGAGTCACTTAATGATCGTGAAAAGATCTTCGAGTTTCTCTATGACTTCAACCCTGATGCGGCAGAAAAAACTGACAACCTCATTGAAGCAAAAGTAGAAAACTTGCTTGAACAACCTTTAATGGGTGTACAACGAGATGGCATCCGCGGACGATTGCTCATTATTCCTGAGATTTCGATGATTGTATCTTACTGGGTTGAGGGCGATATCATCCGAGTTATGCGTGTACTACACCAGAAACAAAAATTCCCTACGGATTGATTGCTTCCTCTGGGGAACTAACGCCCTGTTAAGGTGTGAGCAACGCAATACCAAAGCTCCCGCATACCACCTTAAACACCAAACACAACGCATAGTAAAAATGCCACGCGTTGCGAATCACTCTTAAACAGTTTGTTAGTTGTATATTTCCCTAGTAGCATATTGACTTCAATAAGATTATTAATGGATTTAACAATGACTACCCATACCCTAGAAGTAAATGACGTTAAGTTTGACAAAGAAACTGGCACGATCCTTTCTTACGAGGCTGATTATAGGGATATCGAAATACCTTCCCACTTTGACAACGTAGAAGTTCGTATCATTGGTCGAAATGCATTTTGCCACAATTGGATAACAAATATAATTCTGCCAAACACATTACAGCGACTAGAGTATGGGGCGCTTAGTATGAATTTTATAACTCATATCGTTGTTCCTGAATCTGTTGAATTTATTGGCGAATACGCTCTTTACATGGAAGATGCGGAGATAAAAGTCGACATACTAAATGAAAATGCCGATGTTGATTATTGTGCAATTCACTCACCAGAGTATTTAGACGAATTAGAAGAAGAAGACGAATTCTGATGTACAACTAACGCCTTGTTAAGGGGTGAGCAACGCAATACTGAAGCTCCCGCACACCACCTTAATCACTAAAACCAACGCATAGTAAAAATGCTACGCGTTGCGAATCCCTCTTGAACAATTTGTTATGTGTCTGACCAGAGTTCTTCGATGACTTTTTGAGCATCAACTAAAGAAGCGCCAGTTTCCTCTCGATAAAGTCGCAGCGCTTTTAGCTTGTTACCTGATTTGACAGCATCTAACACCTGGGCTGGTACACCGAAGTGTTTATCTAAAGACAAACCCGAACGTTCAAGTAAGAAGTCTATCTTACGTTCCAACAGTTTATGCTTGTATTTCATCGCAGATATTTCTCTGTGACCGATGAATATCAACAACACAACAAATACTATTAAAACTGACCACTCCACAATATCTCTCCTTAGATATTAATCATCCTAATCGGTGAATTTTTCACGTTGACACATAACGCCTTGTTAAGGTGTGAGGCACGCAATAACGAAGCTTCCGCATAACACCTTAACCACTAAAACCAACGCATAGTAAAAATGCCACGCGTGCCGAATCACTCTTGAACAATTTGTTATGTAGCCGACTTTCAGCTTAGTGCTTTCTGCCCAATTAGGATTTTGGGGGCAATACCAGCTTTGCGATACAAACCTAAAGCAGCTTCATTGAAGGAATATACTTCTAAAAACAGCTCTTCTCCGCCGTTAGAAATAGCCCTTTCCTCAAATGCCTCTATTAGCGCCAGCCCAACGCCTTGGCTTCTAACGCATGAATCCACAACTATTTGTTCGATGCTCGCGATTTTTCGCTGCTTGAGCGTCCAAGACTTGCGAACCCATAACTCACCAAAAACAAAACCTACTAAGTGCCCATTGCTTTCGGCTACCAGAAAAATTGAGCTTTCACTTTCGATTATCTTGTGTAGATCTATTTTTTGTTCAATTTCTTCCGGTGATAAAAAGTCATCAGGTAAATTTGCTTTATGATACTCAGTAAGCTGAAACTGTAGCTTCTTAAGAACGCAGATATCTTCAATGCGAGCTTGACGAATATTCAGCATATATAAATCCTTTTAACTTGCCGCCGCTCTCGCGGCTACATAACGCCTTGTTAAGGTGTGAGGCACGCAATACCGAAGCTGCCGCATACCACCTTAACCACTAAAACTAACGCATAGCAAAAATGCCACGCGTGCCGAATCACTCTTGAACAATTTGTTATGTGGCGAACTCAAGATGTGAGCAAATCGAATGATGAACCCCCAACTGTTTGATACGCCGTCACTTGTTTTTTATGCGCCTACTTGGTTGTTGTGTGCGATGAAAATTAAAATTGAAAAGAAAATAGTAAGCCCGAACAGTGATATTTTACCTTTATTTTCTTGTGATTTAGTTTTATCAGGGAACCTACCAAGCGTGAGTAGTAACAAAGTTACTTTACCCAGAAAATAACATACAAACTCAACGAATACGTCGACCACTAGAAAGCCAATAACCTTATTAATCGTCCTAGAAACTGGTGTCAAAATTTCTTCTAAGATATCGGATATCACTCTTTCCTCCATAGACACATAACGCCCAATTAACGTGTGAGCAGCGCATACACTGAACTTGAATACTGCGCCGTAAACACTAAATTCAACTCGAAGTGAGATTGCCAAGCGTTGCGAATCACTGTTGAATTGTTTGTTATGTTTTACCACAAGTTACTGACTTAATTGAGAAAGAACTGCGATTTCATGCCAGCTTTCTGAACCAAACCACAAGGCAAGAACCAACTTGGCCGCCAAAAGCGACTAACCCAAAACCAGTAATTCCACTTCCCTTCCCAATGAGGCAACCCGACAAAGCTCCAACAAGCGCCCTTTCTTTCCAGCCAAAGCGCAAAACAATGTTGAATTGCCGAGGCAACTGCCAAGCCGAAATGCTGATTGGCTAAGAACCCTAAAGCGACTTTGAGCCAGTTAAACAAGAAGCCGACCGCCACGACCTGACAATGAAGCAACTCTCGAACATTGGCATGTTTTACGGGCTGAGAGATGCAAGAACTTAGACCGACAATACTGATTTGCTGAGTCTACTAGGGACGAATTGCCAGAGGGACAAAGGACTAAAACCTAAGAACTTTAAGCTTTTGAATTACAAGTAAACATAACGCCCAATTAAGGGGTGAACAACGCCTCCACCCAAACCTAAATCATTGTGCCATAAACACTAAAATTGAAGTAGAAGCAAAAATGCCAGGCGTTGTGAATCCCTCTTAAATTGCTTGTTAGGAAAACGGTGTCTCACTTAGCTCACTAATAACCTTACCAAACCACATCCCACACACGTTCTCTTCTAATCCTATAAGCTTATCTAAATAGTCAAACTCATCTTCAGAGAACTCAAACAAAGGCCAAATAATTAACCAAAACCCAATCAACACTGCTACTCCATGAATCCCTTCGTGATCACCAATTTCAGTCCATGCAAAAGGCATCTGTGTTTCAGAACCTGAGAGGGTTTTCGCTGCTTGAGGACCAAGATAAAACAATCTAGCGGCTCTATTAGGTCTTTCTCCACCCTTGTGAAATATGAATTTTTTTACTTGTTCATTTAAATCTTCACCACGCACTGTGTCTAGAAATGAACGAGAGAGAGGGTGCCCTTCCTGGGACATTGAATGAAGAGCTCTCCAAGCTACTGAAATTGAGAATTTATCGAGACACTCCGAAATGGTTGCAGGATATCTGTACGTTCCTACATGCATCTTAAAATTAGGTGAATCTATGAGTAAAGATACGTGAATCGGGAGCTTTTCCCACTCACTCCAATCACTCAAATTATTGGGCATGAGATATTGAGCAATATCGCGCTCAATATTACTTCCTAAATAGCTTTCACAGCCCTTACACAATAGTGGTGGCTTAGGCAGATCTTTAGTAGGTAATGAACCAAACCAACTGAAAGCAAAAGACTTACCGCCACCTCCTTTGTGCTCTATACCTGTCATTCGCTTCCTAAAAAAGTTGGGGATTACGTGACTACGCTCTAGCTTTTTTACATCACGATCACAACCAATACAAATCAAACCAGCCTCTCTCAATAAGTTTTCCTAACGCCCTGCTAAGGGGTGAGCAACGCAGTACAAAAGCCGCCGCAAACCACCTTAATCACTAAATTCAACGCATAGTAAAAATGCCACGCGTTGCGAATCCCTCTTGAGCAGTTTGTTAGTCGCGAGGCACCGAGCGACAATTTTAAGCCGAACTAAATTTTGCAAACAACAAATTTTATGTGCTTTGATGCATTTAAGTCAGGCGCAGTCTCAAAGCGGCTACTCAATGAAACCACTTAGAAAAAACAGCGCCGCAGAAAACGGACGGACAACACCAAAAAGCGCTTTTGGAAAGCCAATCTCACAGTGCGAACTTTCAACAAAGTCACTGAAACCACGTGGAACTTACCACACCAGAGAAAACGTCATTTCAGCGAGTAAATCGGCTTTTGTACCAACAAACTCACCGAGCGGAGTTGCAACCAAAAACAAACTCTCGATTGCCCTGCTCTGTCAGCACCAAAGAACAAACCAATCGCTAGGACACTTGCAAAATTTTGGACTCAAAACAGCTAAAACTAAGTTCTAATGATCGACGATGAATCTGTGTTCCAAACAAACTGCTGCTAAATTTTAAGCTCAGAAACATGATTTTGATTGCTAGCTTTTTCTGGCGACTAACGCCTTGTTAAGGTGTGAGGCACGCAATACCGAAGCCTCCGCATACCACCTTAACCACTAAAACCAACGCATAGTAAAAATGCCACGCGTGCCGAATCACTCTTGAACAATTTGTTAGCCCTTTTTCAAAAGGTTAAGACTTGTATACGACAACCAAACCACCAAGATTGCCAGTAAGTTTAGAGAAACTGTTACTTCATTAACATTCACACTTATCGGTACTTCAACTCCAAAAGAAAAGGCTAAGGAAAAGTTAGGTGTTTCTATGCCTATCATCTGAATTAAATAAAGAACGATCATTAACTTAAATACCCAAAGCTTCTTTTTTAACAACCCGTAAAAACTAGACAAGTTCAAGCTTAGCATCACTAAAACAATTGCAAATGTGAGAAAAAGACTCGAAGAGCTCAATTGATTTACTTGGGCAAGCAAGGTAAATAGTAGAAACAGAGTAACTGCAACAGATATACCCTGCAAAAACAGCAAAAACTTTGTTCTTTTTAAATGATTTTCAAACAATTTTATATTTTCTCCTGAGGGCTAACGCCCTGTTAAGGTGTGAGCAACGCAATACCGAAGTCGCCGCATACCACCTTAAACACTAAAACCAACGCATAGCAAAAATGCCACGCGTTGCGAATCACTCTTAAACAGTTTGTTAGCCGCTCATTCCCAAAGGTTACTGCTTACTCAACAAGAACTTACGTAAATCTCTCTCTGCACGCATAACAAACAGAATAAACACTTTGTCACCGTCTTGTTTATAGAAAACGCGACATGGATTAACGACAACTTCACGATAACTTAAATGTTCTAGTTCAGGTGGAATACGACCTGACTCCGGGAAAGTTTGTAGGCGTTCGACTTTGGAGAAGATCGTTTGTACTAACTGCTTTGCAGCTACGATATTTTCAAGTGCGATATATTCAGCGATATCATTGAGGTCAGATAACGCTGGTTCAGTCCAGATTACTTCAGCCATTTTGACATTTTGTCCTTGGCTTCATCGTGACTTACCACTTTACCGTCAGCTAGCGCACGCTCACCTCTTGCAATACCCTCAAGAATAGCTAAACGGTTTTGCATAAATTCATAGTCATCAACATCAACGAGATACGCAGATGGCTTACCATGCTCAGTAATTAACACGGGTTCTTTAGTGTCATGGAGATCGGCGAGGATCTTAGTTGCTTGACGTTTAAGTGATGTAACTAGTTCTACTTTCATGAGAGCTGCCCCAAAGGAATACTAAAGTGATACTATTCTATCACTTTGAGTATAGCAAGCTCCATGACGGCTAACGCCCAATTAAGGTGTGAAGCACGCGACCATTACACTTAGCTAGACCACCGTAAACACTAAACTCAACCCAAACGAAAAATGCCAAGCGTGCTGAATCACTCTTAAATTGTTTGTTAGCACTATTTACTTACGCTCTTTAAATGGCTGACGATCTAACCAACAATTCCAGTTCAGATAACCATCATCAAACTCAATGAACTTGATTAATACCAATGGCAAGAGCCTACACAAAGGCGAAAAATAGTCTGTTAACTTGAAGGTGTCGCCATTTTTAGTAGTTTTTTCAAGCTGTCCATTATGAAACAAGGCGTTTCGTAAATGGACATATGTCATTACTGATTTATGGTGGGAGTCGAGATTTTCCTGCTTTACATCAAAGCCGTAACCAACCAACACTCTAGTTATCGGTGTCGCACAATTTTTAGATTTATAGTCATCTAGAATTGCTCGGCAAAATGATTCAAGTCCCGAAAACAGCAGATAATACGATACATCAATAAAACTGCCACGCCCTCTAAAGACCTCAATACACCTAAAAAAGGCACCTCTGAAAGCTGTGTTTACCGGTGTAGTTTCAGATAACAGAACATCTAAAGATTTGCGTATGAAAACTTCACGTGAATTTTCACTAAATGCATCGTTCATGATTACACAACCACCGCCATTTTGCCTAAAGTGCCCCTGCACTTCTTTGGGGAAGTCATCATCTAAACAGTCATAAGTTTCATTACTTCGTAACTGATTTGTGATTATAACGTCCTTGTGGTCGATAAAAGACAGTACGGCTTCTAAATTAAAGACTAAAGACTTTAATTCATACGGGCACTCGTCAGATATTTCTAAGAATGCCGTTAAATGATAACAATTCTGATCCGATGCTAACTTCTTAACTTGGGTGAACTGACTGTATAACGGGACTATTCTACACCCGTAAAACTCATATATTTTCGTACATTCATAGCCATAAATACCGACTCTGGTCATTAAATTACTCCATAGCTAGAGAATAGTGCTAACGCCTTGTTAAGGTGTGAGCAACGCAATACCGAAGCTTCCGCATGCCACCTTAAACACAAAACACAACGCATAGTAAAAATGCCACGCGTTGCGAATCACTCTTGAACAATTTGTTATGCGTTTTTTAAAAGTTCGACGAACTCTTGTTTGCGAGGCTCACCGCTAGAGATATGAACAACTACAGTATCTCTAAGTTCATAGTAAGGATGTAATGCTAAATGTTTTGCAAACCAAAAGACTTCTGACAGCGGCTCATCATCGTGCCAAGTTGTTACAACCAAATTTGCATCATTCAAATCGCTATCTCCGACGTAAGTGATATTAGCTATATCTATAGATGTATCCCAAGAACTGGCATTAACACCCCAAGCTAAAGCATATAAGCAACCACCCTCGACTAGCCAAGAACTCAATTTCGATTGCCAACTTTCAGCTACTGCTTCCTCAGCCACAATTATGCAGCGAAACTTCCCAACCTGAAGTGCGGGAATATGTGAAGCATCTTTTTTTAAGTGAAGATATTCCATATTACCTCTGAAACGCATAACGCCCTGTTAAGGTGTGAGCAACGCAATACCGATGCTCCCGCATGCCACCTTAATCACTAGACGCAACGCATAGCAAAAATGCCACGCGTTGCGAATCACTCTTAAACAGTTTGTTATGTTCGTAACTGCTTGAAGTACCAATCAGCTTGCTCCCACTCTAGGTCTTGTTCCATGTGCCAATCAAATTGTCGCGGATAACGATAATGGTCAACTATGTACTGAAGATGTTGATGCGCAACTTCAGGGTCATATACTCGCCATACTACGCGACGAGTGTTATTCCATGTTTCTCTCACAAGAAAGAGCGCGTTACCACCCGCTTTAATCTCTTCGTCCAATTGATCACAAAATGGGTCAACGATAGCTTGCTCATCTTCCGAAGGCATTCCATGCTCGGCTAAGTCATCAAAATCAATTATTACAGAAAGATGCCAGCCAAAAATTTCGCGATGCTCAAAACCAATGAGTCCAGAGTTCAACATGCCAACGCATGGTAAATCATCTTTTTTCCACTCAAGTAAAGTATAAGATTCTTCAGGAAGAACTATCCGGACTTCGTTTTCTTTCAGTGCTTTATCTTTAGTACTGCCAAATATTTTCCCGAACATGAAACTCCTCCTAGAACATAACGCTCTGTTAAGGTGTGAGCAACACAATGCCGATGCCGCCGCATACCACCTTAAACACTAAAACTAACGCATAGTAAAAATGCCACGCGTTGCGAATCACTCTTAAACAGTTTGTTATATTTGATATTACACAATCGATAACCATCTCATTATGAGCCCGGCGATATACAAGCCTAAACAAATCGCCCAAAATCGAGCTATTGCATGCCCGATTTTTGCTTTAGGGTTATTCGCAGATCTCCATAAAGATCTAGTGGCAAAAATACCAAATGTTAAGAAGAATATAGACATTGAAATTTTCATGAAAACTATAGAGTAGCTATCAATCCAACCAACTAACTTCATCTGCAGTAAAGCCATATTAATAGCTGTAACCACTGCAAACGTAAGAATATAACCAACAATACTTACCAATACGACGGATTGCCAGACTGCTATTTCGCCGTTCCATGCTCGCTTAATAAACACCAAGTACTCCTTACTTATATTAAATATAACGCCCTGTTAAGGGGTGAGCAACGCAATACAAGAGCCGCCGCATACCGCCTTAAACACTAAAACCAACGCATAGTGAAAATGCCACGCGTTGCGAATCCCTCTTGAACAGTTTGTTAGGCTATTGACCCTCTGAGATTCTCACGTACGTCCCATTGAAGGTGACATTTAGCCCGCCACAACCGTTGTCTTTGCTAACTACGAGGGTATCTTGATCTAACAAAACTTGGAGAGTACAGCCGTCAACGTCATAGTCTATTTGATTACCTTTTAACGTTACAACTCCGTCGATTTCTCCAAAATTTACAAGGCCAGAAGAAGAGTCACCTACCCAAACTGATGTACCAGATAGTTCGTATGTGTTCGAACCCACCTTAGTCAAGTCAATAAAGGCAGTGTCAGTATCCAATTGATCATTGTTATACCGCTCATAATGCCCCTGAAAATCCGGAAAGACTGCTGAATATACAGGCGATGAAACAAGCAACATACTTAGAGCTACGCAAACTGTTTTCAAGCTCAAATTCTCCTCAATAGCCTAACGCCCTGTTAAGGGGTGAGCAACGCCATACTGAAGCCGCCGCACACCACCTTAATCACTTAAACCAACGCATAGTAAAAATGCCACGCGTTGCGAATCCCTCTTGAACAGTTTGTTAGCTTGATGCTTTCCCCAGAAGTTTATTGTTCATTTCAACGACTCCAAAGAATAAGATTACCCCTATAACTCCATTTAACACAGCCAAAGCCGATGGAATAAAGAAGGTTGAAAGATCTTTAGCATTCACCGAAGGCACCAATATGAACTTAACGTTGCATAAGTACCAAAGTAAAACTGGTAGTACCGAATAAGTACACCCTAGAACACGACTAGAAAGGCTTAAACTTGATTCCTTCAAAAACGCAGACACAAATCGAAATACCGTAAAAAGCCCAGCACTACCTAGCAAGAAGGTACCAAGCACACCGGCAGCAAAACCAATAATTAATAGGTTTTCGCTTATATATATTTCCTGTAGTGCGATAATGCCTAACAGCAAAGAAATAATTGATGTTACTCGGTAAGCCTTAATTTGCCTGATCCTCATTATTTTTCCCCAGAAAGCTAACGCCCTGTTAAGGTGTGAGCGACGCAATACCGAAGCTCCCGCATACCACCTAAAACACTAAACGCAACGCATAGCAAAAATGCCAAGCGTTGCGAATCACTCTTAAACAGATTGTTATGTGCCTGATTTAACGAATTTCGTATTGTGCCAAACCATTGTAACCACGCACATGAGAGACCGTTCTATAAATTTGATTTCCTCTGATCTCATACTGAGCTAAACCATTGTAACCCTCGACATGAGATACTGTTCGATAGATTTGGTCTCCCCTAATTTCATATTGAGCAAGACCTGAGTATCCATCAACGTGCGATACCGTTCGATAGATTTGATTACCTCTTATTTCATACTGAGCTAAACCGTTGTAACCGTCTACGTGAGAAACTGTCCTATAAATATTCGCCATAGAGTCACCTATTATGCAACTAAAACCACATTAGATATGGGGATAAACTCGAATACTTCAAGACTTTCGCTGGCACATAACGCTTTGCTAAGGTGTGAGCTACGCAATGCCCAAGCCTCTGCAGACCACCTTAAACACAAAAACCGACGCATGGTAAAAATGCCACGCGTTGCGAATCACTCTTAAGCAATTTGTTATGTTTGTTCTACATTCGCGCGATCACACCAATACTCTGAGTAACTTTCGTTTACCCAACACTCAATTCGTATTGTGCCAAACTCTTTATAAGTACCTAGTTCTTCTGAGATTGTTACACGTTCAGAAGATAATAAGTCACTAACTGAATCAGCCAAATCTTCAAACCCATAGAGTTCAACATTTTCGTTTTGACTTCGAAGATTAAGCTTCAGAACTCCTTGTTCTTCGGTTCGAGTCGCTATGAGACTACAAATAAAGTCTGGTCTCACACACTCAAATAGCTTCTTATAGCTGCTCATATTCCCTCCGAAAACATAACGCCTTGTTAAGGGGTGAGCAACGCAATACCGAAGTTGCCGCATACCCCCTAATCACTAACACCAACGCATAGTAAAAATGCCACGCGTTGCGAATCCCTCTTGAACAATTTGTTATGTGAACATGCAAACTCAGTATCCAATATCTAGGATCAGAAACAACGTTAATAAAAAAGGAGACCAGTACCAGATGCCCCCTTTCCAATGACGAACTACTAAAGTTTGGTATAGCAAAGCGACAATTAATACTAGTTCTAGAAAAAGCTGGAAAGGAAAGATCAACAATGAGTAAACCATCCCATACCCAGGAGCTTGGCCTGCTCCGCTAGGGTTACTCATTACACCGTCGATAAAGTACTCGAAATATAAGTAAATGAAATGGTTCAGTGTTAGTGCAACTAAAACAAACCTCACAATGCTGACGCTCCAAGTTTATGATTTGAAGTAGTATTTGTTCCAGTTCAGAAACTGTCGAGCATCATATTTTCATAAACTCGACATCAATCTCAGTTTTGTTCACATAACGCCCTGTTAAGGGGTGAGCAAAGCAATACCGATGCCACCGCATACCACCTTAAACACTAAAACCAACGCATAGTGAAAATGCCACGCGTTGCGAATCCCTCTTGAACAGTTTGTTATGTGCGTGCTTACGTTATGCACCAAACTGTTTTATGCGCTTAGCGCCAATAAAAAACTGATACTTACTTTGTTGAAGTAAGTCTAAATGGCGCTCAAACATGGGTACGCCATTGGATAAAGAAAGGTGGTAGACAAGTCCATTACCGACATACACCCCAACGTGTGCTCCGTATGAATCAGTAGAGTCGTTGTACATCATGATATCTAGCGGCTTAAACTCAGTGACCACCTCACTAAACTCCGAGTCATCCCACAATTCACTAGAACGGTAGTTAGGTGGATTTAGACCGAAGTCTCTGAGCAGGTTATAAGCAAAGACCTGGCAGTTAGCTCCAAGCGTTAAGTCTGAATCATCTTTGCAACCCGGTATGCGGGATGAAACGTATCTTACATTTTTAAATCTGTCGGGAATATCCATTTCCATTTTCTCCCAAAGCACATAACGCCGCATTAAGGTGTGAGCAACGCTACCACGAACCTAAACCGTTGCGCCGAAAACACGAAACCCAACCTTGAACTAAAAATTCCAAGCGTTGGGAATCACTCTTAAATGCTTTGTTATGTGCGTACTAAACATTACCACTGCAAGACGAGTTAAAAGAAAACATACGTACTTCATCACGTGGAAACCAACCTAGTTTTTCATAGAAATATTGAGCATTCAGGTTTTCATTGGCAACAAATAAGTGAGTTTTAGCTATACCAATGTTCGATAATGCATCGACCGCTGAGGATATGAGTTTGGCACCAATGCCTTTGCCTCGACAATTCGCGTTTACAGCCAAATGTTGTACGTAGCCTCGACGACCATCTGTACCCACTAAAATTGCACCTAGAATAGTGCCACCATCTACAGCGACAAAGCTGAGATTGGGGTTACGTTCTAAGTACTTACCTATGTTTTCTCTAGAGTCTGCATCACGCAGCAACATAGCTTCTGTTTCAGACCAAAGCTCAATAACTTGAGAGTAATCCGAGATATCCATTTCTCTAATCAATGCCATTTTCCCTCTAAGCACATAACGCCGCGTTAAGTGGTGAACAACGACAACCACCAAACCTAAATCATTGTGCCGTAAACACTAAATTCAAAGCAAACCGAAAATGCCAAGCGTTGTGAATCCGTCTTGAACGCTTTGTTAGCCATACTCTCACCGCAATTTTTTGACCAAGTAATGTACGGCTGTAGATACTGGGTAGTTTTCTAACGTCATTTGGCACGAATAGCCATTCTTTTCATAAAATGGACGAGCTTGAAAGCTGAATGTCTCGACCTGTGCATATTGGCAACCTTGTGACGCGGCATGTTCTTCAAGTTGCTTGAGTAGATGTGTTCCCATGTTGCTTCCACGCAACGACTCTGCGACCCACAACAACTTAACATGGAGCCAATTACCCCAAATTTCTGCGGTAATACCTGCTATTTTGTCTTGTTCATCGTTGTAAACATAGATTGCTACTGGTTGCTCAACTACGCCTTCGAGGTGCTCATCATTGTATTTTCTAAGATGTGAGCGGATTTCCTCAATGTCGCTAATTTTCGGGTTCGAATCTAGCTCAATTTTCATAGTTATTCCTTGTATGGCTAACGCCCTGTTAAGGTGTGAGCAACGCAATACCGAAGCTACCGCATACCACCTTAAACACTAAACGCAACGCATAGTAAAAATGCCAAGCGTTGCGAATCACTCTTAAACAGATTGTTAGGTTTTTATAGGACAATATCGTTATTTGTTGACGCCACTTCACTTAAAGTTTTATGTTGTTCTGTCGCTATTTCTAATTGCTTTTGACTTCCTTCCCATACTAATTTTTTCATATTGTACGCATCCCTGTATTGAAGGTACTTCATCAATGAGGCACCTCCTAAAAGTAACCAACCTGTAATCAATGTAAATACAAATTCAATCGGTGTCATACTTGTAAGTTTTAATCCTGCAAACTCAATCTTAAGAGCAAGTGCAAATATAACTATCGTTGAACCTAGAGTCATTAAAAGGTTTGAAGGTCCTTTTTCAGCTATTGATGACATCTTGACCGCCATATCTGTTATAACACCCAAAGAACTTTCGAGTTCCGATATGGATTTGCTATTACCTACATTATTTTCTGACATGTTTTCTCCTTCTAAATGAATAAAAACCTAACGCCTTGTTAAGGTGTGAGGCGCGCAATACCGAAGCTCCCGCATAACACCTTAACCACTAAAACCAACGCATAGTAAAAATGCCACGCGTGCCGAATCACTCTTGAACAATTTGTTATACATTTATTCCGCCGCCTCTCGAAGCCAACTATCTAAGGACTCACGCGGATTTAACCTATATGCTCGTTCAACGTTTGTCTCGTCTGGCGGCATGATTTCTGCGTTGATATAAAGTTTATTTCGACAATTTAAGCTATCTAAGTAACCTTCAATATCCAAGCGCTTAAGAGTCGACTCCATCGCAGATAAAAGAACTGCCGTAGTCTCTTCACTAAAACCACATTCAGCACTCACATTGTCCAAAAGTAGTTCAACATCTGAGAAGTATTCATCGCAGAAACCAAACAACGGTGAGTCTGCATATGACCATTTTATTTCTTCTTGGTCTTCAGAGGATGAAGCTTCGGTTTGCAACAGCTCGTCAGACCAAGCCGAAAATATAGGTCGATGCCCCTCTCCAGTTGTGACCAAAGCTACGTAATAGAAGTGATGCTGCTTAAACTCAGACGACAACCTTACTATTATTGATTTGGTCGCCTTGTAGAGCATATTTTCTAGTTGTATAAGTTTCATATTGCTCCAAATGTATAACGCCTTGCTAAGGTGTGAGTAACGCAATACAAAAGCTACCGCACGGCGCCTTAATCACATAAGCCACCGCAAAGTAAAAATGCCACGCGTTACGAATCACTCTTAAGCAATTTGTTAGTACATGCGCTACTTCTATTTATGCGCCCCAAGATATTGAAAATTGAGATGATATGAAAGACTTTGAACACTGAAGTGAGACGGGCAGCTACAAAACTTAAACTCGGTTAAGAGGAGAAAGTTGGCTAGAAGAAAAACGAACTGAACTGCCCTACTTTTACTGGCTTAAAATTAGGAAAGGATTCATTCCTCGTACTTCAACAGCAACACCAAAAGTCACCAAGGTTCTCTCAAAAGCCACCACAAAAATGAAGAAGCACCAAAGAAATAGGCTAAGAGTTAGAAACCGTAAACGGTGAAATCAAAGCGAACACTCCGCATATAGTGCCACCGGAAAGAGCGTGAAAGGTACAAACGAAAAGGTGTAAAGACGAGCGCCAAAACAGATAAACACCAAAACTTATGACCTTTGATGTAAAACCCGTACTAACGCCCAATTAAGGTGTGAAGCGCGCAACCACGACACTCAATTTAACCACCGTAATCACCAAACTTAAACCAAACTAAAAATGCCAAGCGTGCTGAATCACTCTTAAATTGCTTGTTAGCCCTATGCCCAAAGGTTGCACGCCTCTACCGCTTCGATTTTAACACCGAAACTAGAAATGCTAGGTAACGTGGCATTGTGGTGCTCTCGAATTTGAGCCCCACTGGCGTGCTCCTTATCATGAGTTGTGTGAGCATCCGAAACCAAAGTTACGGGGTAGCCTAAACCTGCAGCTCTGCGAATGGTGGTATCAACGCAAAACTCTGAGGCGTAGCCACACACAATTAAGCTATCTACATCGAGTTCATTCAAAACACTTTGAAGATTAGTATTCAAGAAAGAGTCTGGTGTTGTTTTGCGAACGAAATGGTCACCAGTTTGTGTAATTAAGCTCGACTGCAATGCCCAACCAGCGCTTTCGTATTCAATAACAGATTTAGGTTGCTCGTGCTGAACAAAGATAACTGGGACAGACTTAGCACGCGCCAATTTCGTAACTTCATTAATTTTGGTGAGTACGATTTGTGACTCAAATGGTTGAGGTTCCGGGTCGAACAGAATCGACTGAACATCAATAACTAATACTGCAGATTTCATTGTTTTCCTCTGATAGGGCTAACGCCTTGTTAAGGTGTGAGGCACGCAATACCGTAGCCTCCGCATACCACCTTAAACCCTAAACCTAACGCATGGTAAAAATGCCACGCGTGCCGAATCACTCTTAAACAATTTGTTATGTGTTAGATTTTAAAGACTAATTTTTGTTTTTGAGCAATAAGCTCAACATCTTCAAGTGGCTCATATTTCCATTTGGACAACGCTTGTACAGCTACCTTTTCAAAGATCCCCTTTGGGGTGGAATCGATTACAACAATATCAGCCACATCTCCATTTTTAGTAATGTTAAACGTCATGACCACATACCCTGACAGGTTATTCTCTACTGCAACTTTAGGGTATCTCGGCGATACAAACTCTATTGGCTCCAGATCTAAATATTCCGATGAGTAAGTGTTTTCTACAGAACTTGAACACCCTACTACTAAGATCAAGATAAATAATTGCAAAAATCTCATAATCTCTCTCTGACACATAACGCCCTGTTAAGGTGTGAGCAACGCAATACCGATGCCTCTGCATACCACCATAAACACAAAACGCAACGCATAGCAAAAATGCCACGCGTTGCGAATCACTCTTAAACAGATTGTTAGCTGTGTTAACTCTCGTGGTCTATTTTACGACTGAACCATGTATATTCTGAATAATCGAAAGTGTCACCAAACAGTTCGTCTATACGTTTCTTGATTATTACGTAGTCCCCTCGCGATCTACCACGATCATGGCATTGACTATTAGATTCGATCTTTTGTGCCAAGTAAGTTATTGCATCTTTATTAAACAAATCAATATATGGCGCTATTGATAACTGGAATCGAGAATCCGCTTGATCGTAACTATAACTAGCACCGTAATATGACGCCAAAATATTACAAACCTTTTCCTGCCACTCTTCTGAATCACTGATAACCATTAATAAATCAAATTGCTCTTGTGTGAAGTTTGGGTGCTCTGTACTCAAAATCCATTGCAAAATATCATCAGCATGCTGGCTTAAGCTATCCTTGATAAACCACCCGATGGTTTTACCCATGCTTTCATTTTCAATACAGTGCTTGATTTTAAGCTGCGCGTCTTCACTCAATAATGGATATAAATTCGAATTTTTCGAAAGAAAGTAGACTAAAAATAGTAATGGCTTACCTGAAGAAGCAATATTACTAAAGTAATCTCGGTCACCAGATATACAATCTGATAATGAAGCAACATTTCTACTAGCTAATGTTTCTAGTGCATACAAATTGATCTTTCGGTTTTTATCGCATTCTTCATTTTCTAGCTTAAACACAAGCTTCCAAAACGACCGGAATAGATTTAATTCAACTTTTTCTGTAGTTCGACTCAAGTAACGACTTTCTAGATACTTTTTAACTTTTTTCCTATCAATCAAAACTGAAGACGATTCAGAAATATCAGACAAGATTTCTTTTAATATATGCTGCGTATAAAACGGAGGCTTAATTAATAGATCTTCTAGTGTATTTCTGATCAATGAACGAACTGTTTCTTTGTTTGGAGAGTGTAACTCTCGATTAGCATTTAGGACTGGATGAGCAGACAAGTGACGCTGTTTTTGTAAGTATCTTAAGTTTTCATACTCTGCCGAATCTAATAAATTTGTTTTTGAGAAAACATCGTCTACTAATTTTACTTCCCACGAAGCTGACTTTGGATCAGCTTCTTGAATAGCAGTTAAATCTCTCAGAATCTCTTTAGCTGAACCATCATCGTACAGATCAATAAGACTCTGAAGCTTGTAAACAATATCGCACACCGCAACTGACCAAAGCATTACAACCGAAGAGCGGTAGTTTCCATTGTGATATGAAGACAAAACTTCATTGAAGTATGACTTGCTTTTACCATAATGAATTGATTCTGAGATTTTTTCTAATGAAAATTCTTCCATTTTTACAATTTACCTATTTATTACCAAGCTAATAACACAGCTAACGCCCTGTTAAGGGGTGAGCAACGCAATACCGATGCCTCTGCAAACCACCTTAATCACTAAAACCAACGCATAGTGAAAATGCCACGCGTTGCGAATCCCTCTTGAACAGTTTGTTATGTGCGTGCTAATTGAGGTACTTTGCCAATGTTGCTGCCCTGTCAAAACTACTCTGTAATCTTCGTAGTCTAATGAGCTATAGAGTTTTTTAGCTGCAACATTATCATCACCGACCTCTAATGTGATTTTGAGGTAATCATTATCACGACAATACTGTTCGATACCATTCAGTTGTGCCTTGCCAACACCTTTACCACGAAAGTTGTCCGACACCATAAAATCATGGATATTCATCACTCTTTGCGCACGATAAGTTGAGAACGATTCAAAGCAAACTGCAAAACCAGCAGGCTTATTGTCGACAAAACTGATAAATCCGTGGAAATAAGGCAATGAAAATAGCTGAGCAATTACTGCGAGATCTAGCTCAACTGAAAGTTCAGATAGGTACTCTCTAAACAAAGCCTCGAATATACCTTTGTCCTCAACGCTTTCTGTTTCGATACGCCTGATTGTGATTTCCATATTCTTTTCCACCAAAGCACATAACGCCCTGTTAAGGTGTGAGCAACGCAATACCGAAGCTCCCGCATGCCACCTTAATCACAAAACGCAACGCATAGCAAAAATGCCACGCGTTGCGAATCACTCTTAAACAGTTTGTTATGTGTTTCGAACCTACTCAGTAGGTACTTGTATTTTAAGAATACAATCGATCACACTGTATTTATGAACGTTTTCAGTTTCGGATTTGACTAAAGCCTTTGTGTGTGCCGGATCTAGTACTATAACCCCAGTCACGGACTCATTTACTTGACATGGAGATATAGAATCGAAGTCAAACTTTCCAGCAACAAGCTCAAGAGTTGTTCCCATTCGGCTACCAAAAGCCATAGACAATATTAAGACAACATAACAGGCGGACAACTTGTTTATGGAGTAAAACGTGTCTACGCCAGTTGAACCTTTCTGACTTACTGTAATGCATATAATTGCTAAAAAGGTACCCAAAGCGAGCCAAGGTGATAGAAGTAAGAGCATTGAAACTGGTTTTGTGAAACTAAAATACCCCTCATTTACACCAAATACCTGATTTATCATGATCCCAGAATAACCATCTAATACATAGAGAATTACAGCTCCAAATACAAACGATAGGAACGTAACTTCAAACTTTGACTCATTAAGCCTATCTTTAAACCAGTGAAACACAGGAACACTGGCACAGTAAGCACAAAGCGCACCCGACAAAGCAAAAGACAGAACAAATATCTGTTCTTGATAAAAAGTAATAGCTGATAATGAAAGTGCAGATAAAAATACACCAAGAATACCAGCTAAATCATGCAACTTGAAACTAGAGTATTTTCTATAATTATGAAACGAAATTATCCATACAATTCCAAGTAATCCTACAAGAATAGCGAACTCGTACTTTTGAATAGTTTCTAACAACTCAATATTGTTTTTAATAAATGAAACTTGAACGTAGTCATTTATTAGCATTGCTGTCGATGGGATCAATAATGATAACGCTACCAATGTAGCTAAAATAGTCTTAAAATTCATAAAATTACATTTAAAGTTAAAGTCGGCGATAATACTACGAAAGGAAACCAGTTACCACATAACGCCGCATTAAGGTGTGAGCAACGCTATCATCTAACCTAAACCGTTGCACCGTAGCCACGAAAGCCAACTTTGAACTGAGAATGCCAAGCGTTGGGAATCACTCTTAAATGCTTTGTTATGTGGTCAGACACCCGAAATGTTTCATAGCAGAAATTTATACTTTTGTGCTCTAATTGTTCACCTTTGCAATAGTACCAATTGTCGGCATATTTTTCAGAACGACGCAGATTATTTCCACTAGGATGAAGTGCTAATGCATACTGATAATTCCCTTTAATATTATGTTTCTCATAGGCCTTTTTCCCTACGAAGAGAACATGTATGCAAGCACTATCATTAGACTTTATGAATTTTTCTATATTTGACTTCTGGTCTACACCGTCAACAAATCTGTTCACAAGAAGAACCTTTGCTTTACTCCAAAGTTGTTCGGCAAACTCATTTGCAGGAATTGCATGCATTCTCAGATAAGAAAGTGCCTTGAGTGAATTCTCTCGACCGAACAATAGATTAAAGATCATTTCTAACGAGTCTTGAACCTTTATCCATTCGGTCACCAAAAAAGCAATATTTCCAATATCTTGGTACAAAGATACTTTAGATTTCTTACACTCTACGCTGAAATTAATACCAGCGAGAGCTTGCTTGTATGGCTCTTGCCCTACGATTATTTTGACTGTAGTTAAGCACCCATACTTTAGCGGAAATTCTTTCCAAAATTGATTCATGACTACCATCTAAATTCTCAGTCTTACTTATACCACATAATGCCCTGTTAAGGGGTGAGCAACGCAATACCGATGCCGCCGCATACCGCCTTAAACACTAAAACCAACGCATAGTAAAAATGCCACGCGTTGCGAATCCCTCTTGAACAGTTTGTTATGTACGTGGTTGGTTCTATCCCCAGAAACACCCATAAGTATCGTCTTCCAATATTTCCAAGAAAGCTTCTAGAAGTTGAATCTCTGGAACTGGCTCATACGAATGCCATTTTTGGTCGGATTTCATCCAGTAAATTTTCCACGCATCACGCGACTTATAATATTTGACTTTGGCTACTGGGCACTCCATTTTTTCGGATGGATCATTCCACTTAGGACGTATCTCGAAGATTTCGATGACTTGCCCCTCTAAACGATACCCAATATCAAGTTGGTTGCGGATCTCTTCTGGCGGCCGACAAGAATCAAGGTACTTCTCCACTACCTTTCTATAACGCTGTTGCTCAATTTCTGAAAATGTCATATCTATCACCTAACCCTTTAATTAAGCTAAGTTTACGACCTAATTTCATACGTTGGCTAGGTTAATTTTCGAGAAAGTACATAACGCCGCATTAAGGTGTGAGCGACGTTTGGCTAAACTTGAGCGAAGCGAAAATGCCAAGCGTTGCGAATCACTCTTAAATGCTTTGTTATACGCGTGCTGACACTACAACGGAACTTTCATAACCTTATGATTTGGCTCACTTTCAATATCAACCGCTAACCAACCTAATGACTCGTACAACGATGGTACATTTGTGTAAGCATACAGGTTACTTTGAGTTGCTGCTGATACTTGGCTAACACCTCGGTTAATCAGTTCACTAGCAAGACCTTGACCGCGCCACTCTGGTGAAACATAAACAGCATTAAACCAAATAACTTCTGAGTCACCAGAGGCTCTTTAAAGCGCGAATAAGCAAGACCACCGATAACTTGATTGTCTCTGAGAGCGACAATTACCGGTGGAAGATTAGATTGTGGTTTATAAGTATCTACGAACAGAAAATCAGACCATTCCGTTTGAAACAGCTTCTCTAGAGCAACCCAATACTGACTATTCTCATCGCAATTTCTGAATACTACCTTGTTCATATTGGATTATTTCCTCAAAAGCGTATAACGCCCTGTTAAGGTGTGAGCAACGCAATACAGATGCTGCCGCATACCACCTTAAACACTAAACGCAACGCATGGTAAAAATGCCACGCGTTGCGAATCACTCTTAAACAGTTTGTTATAGCGCATTTGCACCTTCAAGCGCCCATACCATTACACCATCACGCTCAAACTTAGTCTGACGTCCATACTCAAAATTCGGACACATAAAAAATGCATACTTTAGATGCGCATCTGTAGCGGCAACCTTGTCGATATCTTTTTTGAGTTTTTGATTATTGCTTGGAGTGACTGACGCAAAAACTTCAGCCGCTAACGTTCCACAATTTGACTCAATATCTGAGCCAGGTGCTGTACCTAAATTTAGAGTATATGGAGCAAGTTCAGAGTGATGCTCAAACAAGACCTCCATTGCGTTAAATGACGCTAAGTAAGTAAATGATTGATTAATTTGTTCAATTACATTCAACTCACGATCAGAATCCAGCGGATCAAAACCGACACCACCAAACTTCATTTTTGAAAATAACCCGTATGCATCCTGTTCAGTGCGGATTTGTTCAACAGATTTATCGATTGAATCCATGACCAACTGCTTTAGAGCTGCGACCTCTTCTTTGTCAGTAACACTGATAGTCTTACGCATTATTTCCTCCTGCGCTATAACGCCTTGCTAAGGTGTGAGTAACGCAATACAAAAGCTACCGCACGGCGCCTTAATCACATAAGCCACCGCAAAGTAAAAATGCCACGCGTTACGAATCACTCTTAAGCAATTTGTTAGTACATGCACTACTTCTATTTATGCGCTCCAAGATATTGAAAATTGGGATGATATGAAAGGATTTGAACACTGAAGTGAGACGGGCAGCTACAAAACTTAAACTCGGCTGAGAGACGAGAGTTGGTTAGAAGAAAAACGTACTGAACTCCCCTACTTTTATTGAATTCAAATTAGAAAAGGATTCGATCCTCGTACTTTGATAACAGCACCCAACGAATGCCAAGATTAACTTAGGAAGTACAGCAAAAACGAAGAAGTACCAAAGAAATAGGCTAAGAGATAGAAACCGTAAAAGATGAAATCAAAGCAAACACTCCGCATATAGTGCCACCGGAAAGAACGTGAAAGGCACTAACTGAAAGGTATAAATACGAGCGCCAAAACAGATAAACACCAAAACTGATGACCTTTGATGTCAAACCCGTACTAACGCCCTGCTAAGGGGTGAGCAACGCAATACCGAAGCCGCCGCAAACCACCTTAACCACTAAATTCAACGCATAGTAAAAATGCCACGCGTTGCGAATCCCTCTTGAGCAGTTTGTTAGTCGCGAGACACCGAGCGACAATTTTAAGCCGAACTAAACTTTGCGAACAACAAACTTTATGTGCTTTGATGCATTTAAGTCAGGCGCAGTCTCAAAGCGGCAACTCAATGAAACCACTTGGAACAAACAACGACGTAGAAAACGGACTGACAACATCAAAAGCGCTTTTGAAAAGCCAATCTCACAGTGCGGACTTTCAACAAAGTCATTGAAACCACGTGGAACTTACAACGCCAGAGAAAACGTCATTTCAGCGAGTAAATCGGCTTTTGTACCCAACAAACTCACCGAGCGGAGTTGCAACCAAAGACAAACTCTCGATTGCCCCGCTCTGTCAGCACCAATGGACAAAACAACCGCTATGACAGTTACAAAACTTCGGACTTAAAACAGCTAAAATGAGTTTGGACCAACAACGATGAACCTGTGAACCGAACGATCAGCAGCCAAGTTTTAAGCTTAGAAACATGATTTTGATTGCTAGCTTTTTCTGGCGACTAACGCCTTGTTAAGGTGTGAGGCACGCAATACCGAAGCCGCCGCATAACACCTTAACCACTAAAACCGACGCATAGTAAAAATGCCACGCGTGCCGAATCACTCTTGAACAATTTGTTATGTGTTTAATGAGCACCTTGCTTGTGGTAGCTCAGAATAAACTGTTTTTGCTTACTATCTAGCAACTCTAGTGCTTCAGCCACCGCTAACCCAAAATCAACGTACCCATTGGGCATCGCTGTCACTATGCGCTTGTCGACTTGGACTAAAGACTCTTCATAGATAGCTCCCTCCCAATATGGTCGAGTGAGCTGTACCGAAGATTCTGGGGCGTATTTTTCCGTATAATTATGGGTAATTTTGACGCCTTTTAGAATGCCAGCTCTTGCTAAGACTAATACTCCTGCACATATGCCACCAATAACTAATGATGATTCATGAGCTTTCTGGATGAAGCTAGCAATTTGGTCGCTCCCCATTATTGAATCGGGATTTCCTCCAGGTATCAAAAGTGCTTGATAGTCAGTAATACGTATATCTTCAAAGTTAACAGTGGGACAAATTCTTAGACCTGAGGAATCGGTATGATTGTGGTTCTCTGGGGTGGTGATATCAACTTTCCCATACGCTCCTAAACACTCTATCGCGTACATTACTTCATAGGAAATAGCCCCCGGATAGAGTAAAACCAGTGTTCTCTTTGTCATTATTTCCTCTCTCCGTTCGGAACACATAACGCCGCATTAAGGTGTGAGCAACGCTTGGCTATACTTGAGCGAAGCGAAACTGCCAAGCGTTGCGAATCACTCTTAAATGCTTTGTTATGTGTAATCACTCAAGGGTTAAAAGGTGTTGATACACCATTAAATGAGAACTCAATTTCTTTGGTTTGACATAATGAACATGACTGAAATTGCGCGCTCTCTAAGTCAAACAAAGCGATGTTAAGCCCATCACTCAAAGAGCTTTTAAACGCAACACCATCATAACCAAGTGACTTAATTAGCTCCGCAATTATTTGTGTAGGCGCATAATCTGACTTTACATCGCTGTTACTAACTGGCTCTGAAAATGCTTTGTCAATATGTAGCCAGACAGCTTGTTGCTTTTTGTTATCATCCGGCTCTGTCAAATAAATAGGTGAAAGATCTCCATGATATTTTGAACAGTCAATAACTCTTAGTTCTCGAGCATTGGTGAATTTAGCCACCGATATTATAGATCCTAACCACGGTCGGATTTCAGACATAGCGGTTTCCTTAGTTGAAGCTACATATAGACAAGGAATGCCTTTTGGATTAGCCCTTCCTTCTGATGCACTATTAGATAGCGGCTTCATTCTACTCGCTGAGTAAGGGACTGGAAAATCGTCAATATGAATATCATGTTGAAAGTATGCTTCTTCATCATGCCCCAGCTGAGCTCTCCACATTTGAGAGTTAGGTTCAATAATTTCTACTCTACTAGCACATGTATTTTCGATTTCCTTTAGAAAGTCTTTCGATTCTTGGTCGAGTACGTAACGTAATTTGTTCTTTACTGCATAGCTAAAATTCATGTAACTACGCCATGATTTGAAACTCATATTTCTCCTTACACATAACGCCCTGTTAAGGTGTGAGCAACGCAATACCTAAGCCGCCGCATACCACCTTAATCACTAAAATCAACGCATACTGAAAATGGCACGCGTTGCGAATCACTCTTGAACAGTTTGTTAGTAGGTGACTTTCGTATAATCACCCAAACTAAAATATTCAAACTTTAGAACCACCCCACTATCAAAAGTAAGGGATAAAATAATGATATCGCTATCCAAAAACTGTTCAATACGCGTCAAGGCATGCCTACAAATACCTTTAATTTCGCTGAAATTAACTAATGAGCTGTAAGACGAAAAATCACTATTTATTGGCTCTGTTGGCTCACTGCAGACGCGCCAAAAGATAGTGATGCCATCGAAGTACAACTGAAACCACTGGGAGTCGAAACGAAAATACGCGACATTCGCTTGATCATGGATAGTTTGCGAACACTGGATTTGCTCAAGAAAGAACTGCTCACAAACTTTACCCACTTGGGGGACATCACCATATATATAGAGCTCCACCTGAGCCTCCTGTCACCTACTAACGCCCTGTTAAGGTGTGAGCAACGCAATACCGATGCTGCTGCATACCACCTTATACACTAAAACCAACGCATACCAAAAATGCCAAGCGTTGCGAATCACTCTTAAACAGTTTGTTAGCATTACGGTATCTCATAATTAAAGTCTTCACGTTCGACGTGTTGAGGTAAAAGACTTGAGTTGACACCGAGCACGCCATCTTTGAAGTCGGTACAGTCATTATTTACGATTACTTTGTCTCGATTTAAGACGATTAACCCTGCAAAATCTGTTTTATTCCACTGACCGTCACCAATTCTCTCTGCGTTACACAGAACGTCGTAAACAATGTAACTGTAATTACCATTTTGGAACCTTAACCGACTTATCGCGCCGCCTGAACACCCACGAATGCTGAATACAGGAGAGCTTAAGCTAAGTTCAATTTTATCTTCATTCCCATATAAATATTTAACAACTGCGTTAGGAGTCAGGCAAGCCGAAACATTTTTATTATCAATCTCACAAGAGAAGACGACTTTATCTTCAGCATCACACAAAGTACTTCCAAATACAGGGAAGCAAATTGCTAATAAACTTGTTAAACATAATATCGATTTCACTGAACTCTCCCCGTTATGCTAACGCCCTGTTAAGGGGTGAGCAATGCAATACTGAAGCCGCCGCATACCACCTTAAACACTAAAACCAACGCATAGTGAAAATGCCACGCATTGCGAATCCCTCTTGAACAGTTTGTTAGAGCGCAACTCACAGGTTGAGCAGAACTTTCAAAAGAGAATTTACCAAGGAAGATATTCCTAGAAATAGAACTAATGGCAAACCTATCGCTATTATCAGTTTAAACTCGACAAACTGACCTACAACTGCATCACCATATCTACCACCCAGAAACTTTCTCGATTCGTCTCCTACCGTAGATTTGACTTCATCTGTGACCGTCTTGCGATCTTTACCGATGAATTCTTTAAACAACATAAAGCCGAAGGGAGCGATAATAATGCCTGCGATAAGATATGAAATGTATTCAATTATGTCCGTAATATTCATATTTTTCTCCTGCGCTCTAACGCCCAATTAAGTTGTGAGCAACGCTGCTACCTTACTAAAACACTACACAGTAATCACCAAACAAGTTGAAACCGAAAGTGCCGAGCGTTGCGAATCAGCTTGAATTGCTTGTTATGTGTTTGGTTAATGCATACAGATTTTATTAACGATTGCTTTCGTAATATCCGCGAAGAAATACTCTTGAGCTTCCTCTTTGGACAAAGCAATAGAATCATAGATAAAGGCAGAGCCTTGGGCTGTTACCGTTTGTAACTTACAGTCAACCTTGATTATTGCCTCCAACGAACCTGACTTACCTTCACGATAGATTTTAATGTCGTTCAGCTGGCTCATATCTCCAGCGACATACCACTCATCAAAATATGGCCCGCCGACCATATCTTTATAAACAAACTCACCATCTAAGCCAAAAGAACCTTCTTCTGCAAATACTGACGATTGGACGCAACTAAGCATAAATAGTGCTACACCAGACCTGATTACTTTATGCATATTTATCTCAAACTCTGATTACACATAACGCCTTGTTAAGGAGTGAGCAACGCAATGCCGATGCCGCCGCATACCGCCTTAAACACTAAAACCAACGCATAGTAAAAATGCCAAGCGTTGCGAATCCCTCTTGAACAATTTGTTATGTGTTTTCATCCGAAGCTTTTGGAGCAGTGTTCTTGGCTATCTGAATCAGTGTATATGAGATGCCACATATGAAAAATTTGGCTATCCATAACATTATCCCAGATACGAGAGCGCCAATACCTAGTTGAATTCCATGCAAGACAGTGGAAAAGATACCAACTGCCACTGTTAGTACAGCTAGACATGTTACAACCACATCCATGATTCTGATTAGTGACTCAAATCGCTCGACTTTTTTCATTTACACTCCCTGTAATTCATTTAAAAGCGGATATTATCTCATTTTAAGTAGCTGGCTCGACGTAATCCTGACCAAGACACATAACGCCCAATTAAGGTGTGAGTAACGCTACCACGAAACTCAACCATACCACCGTAAACACTGTACTCAGATTTAGAGCCAAAAACCCCAAGCGTTAGGAATCACTCTTAAATTGTTTGTTATATTGAACGAGCTCCCTAAGTGTATCAATGTACTCCAGTACCCTTTTCCGGTTGTCCGCGTTTAGTTCATTGCCACATACTTCTGAGCGATATTTGATAGTCGGACTAGAGTATATTGGCAACTTAATTTTTTCATAGCTCATTACTGTTCCCGCATTTGAGCATTTATACGCTCGTGCATATGGCTTTATTAAATGCCGGTTCTCTGGTCTAGTTGACCTTTCTAGTTCCCCTTGAAGAAGGGAAAAAAGAAAGGTTTCTGAGTGATTAGCCCACATAAGATGCCCGAACTCATGTTCTAATACATCAGTAGAAGCATCGTCAGCAAGCAGAATATAGCTATCACTTAACTCCCAGTCAGTAGCGCCCGTAGTACCGTCCTCGAAAATTAGGTGGCGATTGGGTACAACAAACACATAGAAATCCAAATGACTATCACGTAACGGTTGTATCACATCACGTCCCACAGCCATACTGCCTTGGCTATGAATTTCATCAAAGTACTCCTCGCCCGATAGTGCTAAGTCAACATACCTAAACGAAGCAAGTTCTCTGCTTAAAGGCAAACATGAGTTCGATAATATCTTGTTTGATTGCCTAATTTGCTGTTCAGCTATAGATTTTGTATAAGACTCTTGTATTGATGAGTCAACAAAGTATGAAACCTTTGTGACTAGGGGGGCTTCCATTGAACAGACGGGCAAGAACAGCTCACTCTCATCCAATTCGGTGCGATCTGGCCGATTGAAATAAAACAAAGCTATTGTGACAACGAACGAAATTAAAACCACATACTTTTTCATTAGCTCTCCCATTACTAGTAGTCAATATAACGCCTTGTTAAGGTGTGAGGCACGCAATACCTAAGCCTCCGCATACCACCTTAAACACTAAACCTAACGCATGGTAAAAATGCCACGCGTGCCGAATCACTCTTGAACAGTTTGTTAGTTTTATTGCTGGCGACTAAGTATCAAGCTTGCTCCAGACATAGCCAAAAAAGTTGCACAACCTCTATTGAAGCGCTTTGCCATTTTCGGCTTCTTAAACCACTGTCTTAGGTATATTCCAAATATCGCATAAATCGATATTGCACCCATTTCTAAAATTAGGAACGTAGCCCCTAGTGCGAAGAACTGTTCATTTACACTAGATGAAACATCGACGAACTGTGGTAGAAAAGCAGTAAAGATTAAGATCGCCTTTGGATTACCAGCAGCTAACAAGAATTCTTGTTTGGCTAAGCCTAGTCGGTTGCGAGTGTTCTCTAGCTCAGAAACAGGACTTGCTTCCGAACGCCAAAGATTAAAGGCAATCCACAACAAATAAGCCGCACCCACAATTTTAATCGTTAGAAATAGAGTCTCAGAAGCATAGAGAACCACTGCTAAACCAGAAGCAGCCAAGGCAATCATTACAGCGAATGCGGCAATACGACCAAGTCCAGCAATAAAAGCGGACTTGAAGCCGTAACAACGAGCATTGTTCATGGACAATAGATTGTTTGGACCAGGAGTCATATTGAGCGCAAAACACGCAGGTATAAAGAACAATAACTTCCAGATTTCCACAATATTTCCTCCATAAAACTAACGCCCTGTTAAGGGGTGAGCAACGCAATACAAAAGCCGCAGCATACCACCTTAAACATTAAAACCAACGCATAGTGAAAATGCCACGCGTTGCGAATCCCTCTTGAACAGTTTGTTATAAATTTTTTGCTAACAAAGCTAGAGTAGCTTTAAACTTATTCGCTTCTTTTTCAAAGGCTTTGTGATTTTGAACTAAATTATCGCAAGATTTTTGAGTTTGTTGTTTACCAAAAAAACATTTGGCCAAAGCATCCCGTGATTTAAGAACATCTTTAAAAGCGAGACCTGCTTCAGGAAAGTATATATCACTTAGCGATTGAACTTTTCTAAAGCTATTAGCAACATCTTTTTTATCATATTTTTCTAATGAATCATAAAATTGCTTTTCATTAAACACTCCTGAGTAATATGTAAAATGAGCCATTTTAGTATTTGTTATTGACGCCTCCCATGTATGGAAATGGTCATATATTTCTTCAATCTTGTTTAGTTTGATTTTAATTTTTTCTTGCTCAAGACTTTTTTCTAATGAAACCCTGTTGTTCTTCTGATTAAAGTAACTAGCTATGAACACACCAAATAGAGTCGCTATAGCAGTAATAGTACTCGCTAATATTGGCAATAATTCTTTATATACTGAAATATCTGTAGTTGTTACAGCTTCCATCTAAACCTCGTAAATTTATAACGCCTTGTTAAGGTGTGAGGCACGCAATACCTAAGCTCCCGCACAACACCTTAACCACTAAAATCAACGCATAGTAAAAATGCCACGCGTGCCGAATCACTCTTGAACAATTTGTTATGTTTATTACCACCCACCAGTACGTTACCGTAAATGAGCAGAACAATTTTACCGGCTAAAAATTTAGTTCTTACCTGCTGCTAAAAAAGCAGAAAATCCCATAAATACAAAGGATATGAAGAGTGACACCATAGAATATCGAATGACAGTAAACAACCAAGAGCTACTTTCAGGATACCTCGACATATTTTCGCTACTTCTTACGTAATTAAAGAGAAGCGCACTAGAAAAAGGAATAAACAAAAAGTAGATCGCTTTGTATCTACTCGGGTCTATTCTCTTCATCTGCAATCCGAGGGAAATACTACTCCCAAGGAGCACTATCATTGAAGATATGAGCACTAGAAAAGCCACAAATGCTAGTAACGAATACACATCCATGAATTCTCCTTTTCCACAATAAGCATCTGAATATTAACTATAGTTTCTACACTCGACTAAGAAACATAACGCTTTCTATACGGCCTGCAGCCACCTTTCAGGTACGCTACCGCCTTCTTTCATTCAAAAAGAAAGTATGCATGCTAGCACTTATCTTTATGAAACAAATAGAAAATCAGTATGAATCTGTGTGCTCACACACGCAATTAGACGGTGCATTGGCGCCTAATTGTCCATAAGGGGCTAAGTTAATAAAACTGTATAAACAACCAGTCAAATTATAACTATGAAAAGTCAGTTTTTACTGAGTGTTAAAGAGCATATGCTCTCGCGTCACTACGCGAAGAAAACCATTGAAACCTACCTATTTTGGATAAAGCGTTACATCGTCTTCCATCAGCTTGCCCACCCTTCCAAGCTCTCTGAAGACGATGTCGAACGCTTTCTTAGTCACCTCGCTATTGATGAAAAAGTGGCAGTCAAAACACAGGCACTTGCGTTAAACGCCATCTCATTTTTGTATCGAGAGTATTTCCAGATGCCACTTTCATTGAATATGAGGTTTCAAAAATCACTCACTGAGAAAAAGTTGCCAGTTGTCTTAACAAGAGACGAAGTGCGCCGATTTATTCAACATCTTGACCCGAAATACAAACTTCACATCCAGCTTTTGTATGGTTCAGGTTTGCGAATCATGGAGTGCTTACGATTAAGGATCCAAGATATTGATTACGACTATGGTGCGCTCAGAGTATGGCAAGGAAAAGGTGGTAAGAACCGAACAGTTACACTGACGAAAGAGCTGCATGAACCACTCAAAGCACAAGTCAGTTTAGCGAGAGATTATTATCAGAAAGACCGTCACATGGGCGGTTATGCCGGTGTTTATATCTCTGATGGGTTACGTCGGAAGTACCCCGGTGCAGAATTGGATTTTAATTGGCACTTTCTCTTCCCATCAACCAAATTAAGCGTTGATGACGATACCGGAGAGTTTCGACGACACCATATCAATGAGAGCGCAATACAAAGAGCTGTTAAACGAGCGGCAAAAGATGCAGGAATCGAAAAATCGGTGACTTGCCATACTCTGAGACACAGTTTCGCGACTCATCTTTTAGAATCTGGCGCTGATATTAGAACCGTTCAGGAACAGCTTGGACATACTGATGTGAAAACGACTCAGATCTACACGCACGTCATCGAGCGCGGCGCAGGAGGCGTCTTGAGTCCGTTATCTAGCTTATGAAAAAGAAAAAGCCACCGAGTGACAGTAAGTACTCCGGTGGCTTTCACATTTAATTGGTTTAGTGACGCTCGCCCAATTTGACGTTGCCTTTGGAATCAAACCAAAGCGCTTGAGCGCGACGGCGGCCGAGCAGAATCGGGCCATCATCATAGAACAGGAAGTTCTTCCAATATTTTTTGAACGTCGACCACTTCGTCTCGATAACGTTGTATTTCTCATAACAGAAGTACACCGTGACATCATCTTGCCAATCGATAAACGCCGCAATTTCTTCTGGTAACTCGGGTTCATCGGCTTCCCAAGCAGCCATCCAATCAACTTCTTCTGACCAATTAGACTCTTTCATCGGCCAATCGGACGAGCTCAAACGGTCCATATCAGGACTTTGTGCGCTAATGTTCTCTTTCCAGAATTGCGCGGCGCGAGCTTGACTCATCGGCTTGATAAACTCGAGGTCCTCTTCAGGCACTGGCATTGACTGGTGAGTAAAAATCCATTTTCTTTGGTATTCATCCAAAGGCAAATAAGACATTCAGTCTCCTTTCTTACGACTTCAACCAACCTTTCTCGGTGGCTTCTTCAATCAGTTCTTTGGCCTTGTCCCACAGGGTGACAGAGCCATATTCAATTCTTTTATTGATGGTTAACGCTTGCTCTCGCGTTACACCATTTTCTTTCCAACTTTGACCATCATTGTGGTAGTTGAGTAGCATCGGGATAAGGCGATCTAACGCTTTCGCGTATTTCGCATCATCACTTTGGGCTGCTTCAAATTCTTTCCACAGGGAGAACAACTCATCACCCTGATCGCTTGGCAACATACCAAACAGACGCTCTGCCGCTTTCAGTTCTTTCTCTTCTTGTTCTTTTGAAGCAGCGACATCATAAACAAAGGTATCGCCTGCGTCGATCTCTACGACGTCATGGATAAGCAGCATTTTCATCACTCGAGCAATATCGATTGGCGCATTGGCATGTTCTTGCATTAATACCGCCATCAACGCAACGTGCCAACTGTGCTCACCACTATTCTCTAAGCGTCGGTCGGCACTCTTTACCCGAGTTCGACGAAGCACGCTCTTTAGTTGATCCAGTTCAATGAGAAGTGCTAACTGCTTATCCAATCTTTCCATTTATCGAGCCTCAGCTTTCCAGTTTGGGTTAGTTAACGATGTAAGCACATGATCTTGCCATTCACCGTTAATCAACAAATAATCTTTAGCGTAGCCTTCTCTCTCAAACCCAACATGCTGCAACACCGCTTCACTGCGCTTGTTATGCGGCATGTAACCTGCTTGAATGCGGTGTATCTTTTGAACTTCAAACATGTAATCACAGGCCATTTTTAACGCGCGGCGCATATAGCCATGACCTTGTGCGTCCTCTGCAAGGGAGTAACCCACATTGCAGGCATAGAATGGAAAACGAGTCAGGTTGCTGAAAGAGAGCGTGCCAAGCATTTTACCAGATTCGGCATGAACAAGCAGACAATAGTACCCCAGTCCCATGCGATGTAATTCATTCAGTTTGATCAGCTTTTGAAGCCAACCATTGACTGAGTAGAATGCTTCTTCGCGTTTCGGTTCAAAAGGCTTTAAGTATTCGCGATTGCTTTGAAAATATTCTGCAATCATATCGGCATCGCCAATTTCTGCAGTACGTAGAAGCAAGTCGCCGTCCAACTTGTGAACGGCGATTGAAGAGCTTTTATCTTCCATTATGAATAACAACGTCCATTTAATTTCGGGGTCATTTGACAGATAGCCCAGTATTTACCGCGACTCTAGACTTTACGAATACCATAATCACGCAGCTTGTTCGCGATAGACGTATGTGACACATTCAATCGCTTAGCAAGCTTACGACTCGATGGGAATGATTGATACAAACGCTCTAAAATCTGAGATTCGTAATCACGCATGATCTCATCAAGTGAGCCATCAAGATTCAATGTCGCGCTACCACCCCCCATAGCTTGTGGCTGAGGTAAGTTGAAGTTTTCTGCCTTAAGGATATGTCCATCCATCTCAGTCAGTGCGCGCAAAACCATATTGTCCAATTGACGCATGTTACCCGGCCATTGGTAGTTCGCTAATGCATCCACCAGCTCTTCATCTAGCTCCGGCTTGTCGATGCCAAGTTGCTGAGCGTGTTTCGTTACGAACAAGTCCAGCAGCGGCGCTACGTCGTTCGAGCGCTTACGCAGAGGCGGAATATTCAAGGTCAGAACATTAAGGCGATAATACAAATCTTCACGGAACTTGCCAGCCTCAGCAAGTTCTGCAAGGTTGTGCTTGGTAGAGGCAATAATACGGACATCAACGTGCATTTCATCTTCAGCGCCCACACGACGGAAGTTACCATCCTGTAAGAAGCGCAGCAGCTTGATTTGCAGATGCGAGCTCATCTCACCGATTTCATCCAGGAAGACGGTACCGCCGTTTGCTTGTTCAAAAATACCTTTGTGACCTTGTTCGTGATTAAACGAACCCGGCGCATGACCAAACAATTCGGTTTCAGCCACATCATCTGGCATGGATGCACAGCTTAAAACAAGGAAAGGTTTGCTCGCTCGGCCAGAGCGGCTGTGACATGCTTTCGCCAGCATCTCTTTACCAGTACCCGTTTCACCTTCAATCAATAGAGGCTGATCGAGAACAGATAACTTCTTTGCTTGGTTCATCAGTGCTTTGTGGCGATTTGATAAGCCGACAAAATGCTCAAAGCCAAGTTGATTATGAAGAGGTAGTATTTCTTCGATTTGCGCACCGTGTTGGCTCGAACGAATCGTCATCAGGGTACTAGCAAGTGTCGAGTTTTGCGCTTCATCTTTGATGTAGACCGGCATCAATTCAAGAATGTAATCCAAGCCATCGATCACTAGGCTTTCGCGAGTGCGAGCGTTAACGCCTTCAGACCAGCGGTTAAAACGAACACTCGGCAATAACATACCAATTTGCGTGCCGATGACATCTTGTTTGTGCTGGCCAAGAAGAGAAAGTGCGGACATGTTCGCCATATCGACAGCGCCTTTGAGGTCGATAGCAAACACAGGGTCAGGCAAGTTATCCACCAATGAAAGCAGCTCTGTGTTATGGCGCTCCATTGGCATAAATTGGATTTTACGTACGTCTTTGACCCCCGGAATACGGCGGATCTCGGCCATCAATTCACTAAAGGTATCAAAATCAATATCTGGGCAGTTTAGGTAGATGATGCCGCTGATATCAATTTCGATACCACGTAGGTCGATGCTTTTAGACGCTAAAATATCGAGCAGTTCTCGGGTAAGACCGAGTCTATCTTCACAAAAGACTTCAAGACGCACTGAAAATATCCCAATTCACAACTGTCAGGAAAAGTTGACAGTAGTTTCTACCAAGCTTGGAATGGCGTCAAGCAATCCTCACCGTCAAAGGTGATATTGGTTACGGTTTCATCGTAATTGATGCAACTTTCGCCACTACCTCTTTACGAATGGCACCGAGTTTCACTTGGCGTTCTGGATACCAAGGTAAAGGACGAAGTAGTGCCATGGATTTTAGACCGAGACGCGCTGTCAAAATGCCCACACCTAACCCCTGCCCAGCCCGTGCAGAGATTTTCCCGGCGAGATCCATCGACATCAAATCCATGCTGGCATCAATAGCAAGTTCACTCGCACCCGCAGCCGCCATATTCACAAACACTGCGCGTAGTAGTTTTATGCGGGAAGCGTAACCCAATTCAACGCCATAAACTTTAGAAAGGTTATCGATCATTTTGAAGTTACGCCAAGCCACCAGCAACATATCAGCAGCGGCTAATGGGCTGACTGCCACCAATGCTGCGGACTCAGTAGCGTGCTGAGAAACAATTTTGGTTGCAAGTTTGTCTTGCTGACTGACAACCATAGAATCGTACATCTCAAGGACTTCTGCATCGCTATGAGCAGGATTCACGCTGTTCTTCCAACGATCAAAGCCAGGATTCTCCGCCAGCACTCCACTTTGTTCTGCAACCTTTTCACAGAATGCTTTGCCCTTGCCGACGCTTTGGCTATCGATAAGCGCCTCACTCTCTTCTTGCACACTAAAGTGGTTGCGAAGTTTACGCAGCTTCCATAACTCTTTGCCTAATGCGCCCAAACCGAAAGAGGCAATGGTGGCAATAAAGCCAGCCCAGCCTAGCGCTAACCAATCGGCAGTTTGTACTGCGGTAACGACAGAATCGACCGCCTGCCAACCAACTAAACCGGCAAAGGTTGCAAAGAGCCCCGTTGTCAGCCATTTGCGACCCACTCTCGGGCGAATGACATGTTCAAGCTGTAACTCTTGTTCTGTTTCATCCTGTTGCTCTTCAATCGCCACAGGTACGAAGGTTTCTTTTTCTGAAAACGTCTTTTGAGCCGTCAACTCAGGAGAAACACTCTCTTGATCACTTTGCATCACTTTTTCTGAGAAGACTTGTTTTTGTTTTAGTTCACTCATTTCAATTTGTCTCCCAATAGGTATTCCAATGCTTTGTCTAGGCGAATGTGTTTCATCGGCTCATCCGTTTCTGAAGACATTGGTCGGAAAGAAGTAAAATCAAAGCCACTGTTTTGCCAATAAGCCGCGTTAGGTAACTTCTTCGGTACTTCACCGGGGAACATCGTCATCGACTCCCCATCAAGCGTTGTACCTTGTAGTGCGGGAACGGTTTTATCTCCCGAAGCGATGAAACCTGAAGTCGTCGCTTGAATCGAAGCAATGCTCATACAGCTCATTTCTATATTCTCGTACGCAGCGGTCTGCCACGCAGGATGCACCATCTGTTGAAGCAGAGAGACCAAATGCGGATGTTGATCTGGCGTCACGTGGTCGGCTTTTGTCGCAGCAAATAATACTCTGTCGATCTTTGGTGAGAACAAACGGCGCAAGAAACTGCTTCGGCCATATCGGAAGCTGTGCATGATCTGTTCAAGCGCTTGGCGCATATCGTAAAAGGCTTCATCACCGGCATTTAGCGGTTGTAAGCAATCTACCAACACGATTTGGCGGTCAAACGTAGCAAAGTGATGCTTGTAGAACGCCTTAACCACCTTCTGCTGATACTCGTGATAACGCGCTTCCAACATTGCCAAGTTGCTACCCTTGGCAGGTTTCACATCGGCATCAAATCGACATGGGAAGAACTGTAATACTGGCGCCCCTTCAAGTTCACCCGGCAAGACAAAACGACCCGGCTGAGCCCAATGTAAACCGCTGTCTTTGCAAGCATGCAAATAGTCGGTGTAAGTTTTAGCGACTTTCTCTAGCTGCTTTTCATTCAATTCCGCAGCTAAATCCAACGTTTCTAGCTCTGCTAACCAGTCGGCAGCAAGTTCACTACGCTGCCCTTTTAAGGCTTCAAATTGAGTCTGTGACCACGTCGCGAAATCCATATCAAGCAAAGGCAGATCCAATAGCCACTCACCCGGATAGTCGATGATGTCGACATTCAACACGGCAGTTTTACTCAACAGCTTTTTGGTGGTTTTGTTCGGCTTGTATTTCAGAGCCAATCGTATCTCGCTCACGTCACGGGTCGGTACTGGCCATTGTGGTGGCATGGCATGAATTTGGTTCATCGCGTCATCGTAAGCAAAACGTGGAACCATCATATTAGATTGAGGCTCACGTTTAGCACCAATTAAACGCTTATCGCGCGCGGCATTAAGCAACGGCAAATTGTCGTGAGTAGCGGTATGCAGTAATTGATTAACCAGAGAAGTAATAAACGCGGTTTTACCCGCACGCGACAACCCCGTTACGGCGATACGGACATTAGAGTCCATGCCACGGCTAATAAAGTCATTCACTTCTTGTGTTATTCTTTTCATCGTTTTTATTTATCTCATCAATTCTTGCTACGCAGTGTAATTTTACCAACCTTAATCAAAGATGAACAAAGTATTCACTGCAAAACCTATTTCCAAAAACGAAAAAGCCCCTGATATTTTCAGAGGCTTAGAGATCTTAATGTCTTTACGTGAAGTCTAATCGTCTTCAATTAACTTGTAGATAACGAATAGGCAAACTTCCAGAATCAGCCATAACACACAAGTGATGGTGACGTATTTTTCATCGAAGATACTGATGCCGTGAAGAATCAAGTCATAGCCAACAAAGCTACCGATCACAACAGCAAGAACTATTTGTAGAATTTGAATAAAACGAGGCATGCCGTCTCCTAATCATGTCAGCATAACAGTGAGATTTGCTATGCCTATAAGTTTATATTTGATTATATAGACAAAAAGTGCAGCTTTCGCTGCACTTTTGTCAAATGTTTGCTAGGTAAATCAGCACTTTGTCACATTCTCTCAATTGAGACGTTCGAATGATGACCAAGTCGATTACGCTTCCATCTCTTGGATTTTCACTTTCCAAGTATCAGGACCAATTTGGTGAGCATTCGCGCCATTTGAATCCACAGCCACCGTTACTGGCATATCTTCGACTTCAAACTCGTAAATCGCTTCCATTCCTAGATCTTCGAATGCCACCACGCGAGCTTTCTTAATCGCTTTAGCAACGAGGTACGCCGCGCCGCCAACTGCCATTAAGTAAACCGCTTTGTGGTTCTTGATAGATTCAACCGTTGCTGGACCGCGCTCTGCTTTACCGATCATGCCCATAATGCCAGTTTCTTCTAGCATCATGTCTGTGAACTTATCCATACGTGTTGAAGTTGTTGGACCTGCAGGACCCACCACTTCGTCACCAACCGCATCCACTGGACCAACGTAGTAGATGAACTTACCTTTTAGATCAACACCTTCAGGTAAACCCTCTCCCGCTTCTAGCATGCCTTGGATACGTTTATGCGCCGCATCACGACCAGTTAGAATCTTGCCAGATAGCAGTACCGTTTCACCAGTTTTCCACTCTTGAACTTCTTCTTTGGTCACGGTATCTAGGTTCACACGACGTGTGTTCTCGCCCGCTTCCCAAGTGATGTCTGGCCAATCTTCTAACTTAGGTGGCGTTAGCTCTGCTGGACCATTACCATCAAGTGTGAAGTGAACGTGGCGTGTTGCCGCACAGTTCGGAATCAAACACACTGGCTTAGAAGCGGCATGCGTTGGCGCGGTTTTGATCTTCACATCAACAACCGTTGTTAAACCGCCTAGGCCTTGCGCACCAATACCAAGCTTGTTCACGCGATTGAAGATATCAAGACGAAGCTCTTCTTCTGCGTTTTGAGGGCCACGATCAATCAAGTCTTGAATATCGACGTGCCCCATCAGAGATTCTTTTGCCAATACCGCAGCTTTTTCAGCCGTACCGCCAATACCAATGCCAAGCATGCCCGGTGGACACCAACCTGCGCCCATTGCTGGTAGGGTTTTCTCTACCCACTCTGCAATGTCGTCAGATGGGTTTAGCATCACCATCTTGGTTTTGTTTTCAGAGCCGCCGCCTTTCGCCGCGATTTGGATTTCAACTTTATCGCCTGGCACCATATTGATGTGTACGACCGCTGGCGTGTTGTCTTTAGTATTGATTCGCTTGCCCGCAGGGTCCATCAGGACCGAGGCACGCAATGGGTTATCCGGATTCGTGTAAGCCTGTCGAACGCCTTCATCCACCATTTGCTGAACCGTCATGTCGGTCGAATCCCATTGAACGCCCATCCCGATGTTCACGAAACAAGTCACGATGCCTGTATCCTGACAAATCGGTCGATGTCCTTCTGCCGACATACGGGAGTTAATTAGGATCTGAGCGATAGCGTCTTTCGCTGCTTGGCTCTCTTCACGGTGGTAGGCTTTTTCAAGGGCTTGAACAAAGTCTAGCGGGTGGTAGTAAGAAATATACTGTAGCGCATCAGCAACACTGCTGATGACATCCTGCGTGCGTATTACCGTCATTGCATGCCTCATTATTGTTATGCTTTGCTTCCATTATTGGCTTGGCTTCTGTCGTGTTTGTTGAGCTTATTGCCCTTAAATGAGCTTCGTTTTATGTAAACAATTGTCGAACGGCTGATATCGACACACGAGTTATTGAAGTCGCCTTCTCATATAGTAAAACCACCTCAAAGCCTTTGTATAGAGGTAGTTTGGCTATACAGATGAATATGATACTCTTGCTGCCCATGACATGCCATGCAGTGAACGAACTCTTTGTCACAATTTAAACAAATGAACAACATGGATACGCAATTGCTTGATTTTAAGGCATTGGATTACGCCAACGACCTCGCTATTTCCCTATTTTCTCGTATCGAACAGCAGCCTTGGGCGATGCTTTTACGCTCCGCTTCTGAGACGCATATCGACAGCCGATTTGATGTATTGGTTGCCAATCCAATCGCAACGCTAGAGACCATCGCTGGCGATACGCAAATCAAAGCAGACACGCAAGAATACGTATCTCAAGATGACCCGTTCTCGCTGTTAGACGAGCTCCAACAACAGCTTTTGCCAAACCTTGAGTTGGGCGCAGAGTGGGATCTACCGTTTGTCGGCGGTGCGCTGGGTTATTTCAGTTACGATCTAGGTCGCCGTGTTGAATCTATGCCAGAACTTGCAACCAAAGATCTTCAAACGCCAGACATGGCTGTTGGATTGTATGAATGGGCATTGGTGGTAGATCATAAACTAGAAAAAGCGTGTGTTGTAGGCCAAAACATTGAGCAAGCGTGGCAATGGCTAAATTCACAATCTCCAGCTGATGTTGAAGACTTTAAGCTGATTGGCGATTGGCAATCGAACATGACGCAAACGTCTTACGCTTCACGTTTTGACCGTGTTCAAGAATATTTGTTGAGTGGTGACTGTTACCAAATAAACTTAGCCCAACGTTTTAACGCCCCTTATCAAGGAAGCGAGTGGCAAGCTTACACAAAACTAGAAGCGGCGAACCAAGCCCCTTTCTCTGCGTTTATTCGCATGCCTCATTCGGCAATCGTAAGTGTGTCACCAGAGCGCTTTTTGGAGCTGAAAGACAACGTCATTGAAACCAAACCAATCAAAGGCACACGTCCACGTAGTCAAAATACAGAGCTCGACCAAGCCAACGCCCATGATTTGCAGACGGCAGAAAAAGACCAAGCCGAGAACTTAATGATCGTCGACTTGCTGCGTAATGACATTGGCCGCGTCGCGTCACCGGGCAGCGTTCATGTGCCAAAGCTATTTGATATTGAGAGCTTCCCTGCGGTGCACCACTTAGTCAGCACAATCCGCGCCGATTTGGATACACAATACAGCGCAGCCGATCTGCTTCGAGCTTGCTTCCCTGGTGGTTCAATTACTGGTGCGCCAAAAGTGCGTGCAATGCAAATCATCGAAGAGTTAGAACCGCATCGTCGCAGCGCATATTGTGGCAGTATCGGTTATATCTCGCGTCATGGTCGTATGGATACCAGTATCACGATTCGTACTCTGGTTGCAGAAGATAACAAGCTCTACGCTTGGGCTGGCGGCGGAGTCGTGGCAGACAGTGATTGCGCAGCAGAATATCAAGAAACGCTAGATAAGCTGTCCAAGATCTTACCAGCGCTGAAGTAACTTACAGCGCTTTTAAGTACTCAGAAATACGGCTCTGCAGTAATGACAGAGCCGTTTTTGTTTATTAATGCTTTCTGTTAATAAATGGGTTTTGTTAATCAAGAGGACTTGTGCATCATTCGTCAAGCCACTTACACATGATTTGTTCTATATCAGCAGCGGTATAAGGCTTGGTGAGAATGTCATCCATGCCAGATTCAATGCACTTTTGTCTCTCTTCTAGGGTTGTCCCTGCAGTCAGCGCAATAATTGGCTTGGTGAAGCCGTCTTCGCGCAAATGTACCGTCGCTTCATAACCATCCATTTCTGGCATACGACAATCCATAAATATTAACTCGTAGTCTTTCTCTTTTACCGCCTCGAGCGCCTCTAGGCCGTTGTTTTTTAAATCTGGTTTGATATTGAGCTTTTTGAGCATTTGCGTGACGATTACCTGATTCATACGAATGTCGTCTACCACCAGCACCGAGCGTCCTGCCAGTTCGATATATTTACCGACAGACACGTCACCTGCGGCCCTTCCCTGCGCTTCGCCTTGTTTGAGCGGCACAACGACTTTAAAAGTAGTGCCTTTGCGTGGCTCACTAACGAAACTGATTTCACCATCCATCAAATCGACTAAGTTCTTGCAGATTGCCAAACCTAAACCAGAGCCTTCAAAGCTTCGCTTCGTGGAACGGTCAGCTTGTACAAAAGGGTCAAACAGCGCTTTCTGCGCCTCTAAAGGAATACCAATGCCTGTGTCTTCCACTTCGAAATGCGCATAACCATCGACCCACTCGACGCGTAGAACCACGCCACCGAGGTGAGTGAACTTGATCGCGTTACCGATTAGGTTCACTAAAATCTGGGTGATGCGTTCAAAGTCACCCACAAGAAATTCTGGAATGCCGAGCTTTTTGTCGATCGAAAAATGAATGCGCTTTTCCGCCGCTTTCGCAGCAAACACACCGGTTAGTGCACTCTCTAAGTCCTTCCAAGCAAAAACTTTATCGATGATCTCCATCATACCCGCGTTCATTTTACTGAAATCGAGCAAGTCATTAATGATGACACGAAGTAAATCACCGGATTGGATCAAGTTACCAAGGTATTGTTGCTGTTCATCCCCCAGCTCGGTTTTGCTCAGCAACTCTGCACTGCCCAATACGCCGTTTAACGGAGTACGAAGCTCGTGGTTGATCATCGCGACAAATTCTTTGGTTGCTTTCTCAGACGCTTCTGCCCGTTTACGCAACTCAACCTCTCGCTCTAAACTCAAGTGTCGGCTGATGACGCCGTGCACCAAATCAGAAACCAACACCATTTGTTTGGAAGTGAACTCTTGATCGACTTGATCAAGAGCGACAGAAAAGATCAGCTCACCCAAGATCGCTGAGTCAATAATGATGGGTAAATAGAGGCGATTCTCGATCCAATGAGGCTTGGTTTGTATCGCGTTTTCATGAGCGAGCACGAGATGGCCAAACTGATGGCGACGCAACGACGAGAGATGCTCTTGGTTCAGAAATAAGTAGGCACCGGAAACCACCGAGTTTGATGTCAGTTGCTCCAAGAAACTGGCAATCATGGTCTCGTCAAAGGTGCTAGAAAGGAACGTTCGTCCAAACTTGATCAGCGTTGCATCGATTTGTTCTTCAAACTCGAACTTACGTAAGTCGTTCTCAGACTTCATCTCGAGTTTTTTCAATGCGACACTCAGTTGCTGATTGGACTCATACAGCTCTAAGCTCTTTTGCTCTAACAGTGTTTCTGCCGCTTTTCGTGACGCGACTTCTCGTTTGAGTTTCCTTTCTAGTGAGGAACTTCCCGTCATATTGAGTTATTGAGCCTCCAGCCAAAAACGTACTTGGCTTCCGTCATCCGATTGGTTTTGATGTTTAACAACGACACTCTCATTGAAGTGGTTCGCACAACCTTGTATCAGGCCGACACATACATGCGCCATGCAACGTGCGCTTCGATAGTCAAACACCATTTCTGATTCTGTTTCATTAATAAAATCAAACTGCGGTGGATTGGCGTCTGGGTAAAGCTTTTTCACTTCGACATGAATAAAGTCTTCTACATGGCGCACAAATTGGAACGTGGTGGTGCACTGTTGAAGACTGGCATGGTTTGGAATGGACTTAAGTAGATTTTGAAACACACACTCACCAAACACTTCTTGTAATTTTTCTGGCGGAATGTCAGACACTTTGCTGAGGTTAACGATCAACTTAACAAGGTCTCGATGGTCATAACTGCCTACCGAGGTGTAAATGCCTTCATCGTTAGACAGGTCCAAGACTTGGTCAAGCACTTCCAGACCAAACTTGTCCTCCACTAACTCCATGAACTCTGTGAAAATTATCCCTTTCATCGTCTTCAACTAACCTTATAGTGACGTCATAAAATAAAGAATGGTGTATAACTCTATAAGTTTCAAATTAATATGCGCACAGCACCATCAAAAGCACACTCAATTTGGGGATAAGGATTTCACTTTGGTCATCGATAAATCAACACTGTTACAGAACTTCCAACTGCAACTGCCAACGGGCTATCACAGGGAGTCTCTTGGGCGCTTAGCTCACCTCAAAGAAAATACCTTACGAGATGCCGCTGTCTTGATTGGATTTGTTGAACGTGAAGAAGGTCTTCAAGTCATTTTGACCAAGCGCGCCGAGCATCTGAGACATCATCCGGGGCAGATCAGCTTCCCTGGTGGGAAATATGAGAACGACGATCACACCTTGGTCAATACCGCTCTTAGAGAGGCAGAAGAAGAAATTGGTATTCACCAAACGCATATACAGGTTTTTGGTCAGTTACCTAAGCTACCTACTATTAGCCAGTTTAATGTGACGCCATTTTTGGCCTTCGTTTCTCCAGACTACACAACTCGCATTGACCAAAATGAAGTCGCGGAAGTTTTTGAAGTGCCAGCCAACCATATTTTGAACCCAGAGAAGCTTTACAGTACAAAATTCAACCTAAGAAAAACAAGTCACCGCGTGTTTGCAATCCCCTACCAGCGTCATTTTATCTGGGGAATGACAGCACAAATTATCGAATCGATGCAAAAACACATCATTTCTAACTAACTGTCTTATCAATGGCAACTCCCCCATCAAGCCAAACATTATGTGCATCTATATTAATAAAAAGTTATTTTTCAAACATCAATTCACATTAGTTTAATTTGATTTTTATAAGGCAAACGCTTGCGGTGAGAAAAATTTATACACCAACCGCTTCAGACAAGTTTTTCTAATTCCACTCATTAGCAATAATCACGTGTAGCACGCCATTTTCGTGATAAAAAGCAGGTTTTTGACATATCATTCAATAAGCTCGAGCAATACATGATTTAGATCTAATTTTCCTAGTGCAAAATCTTGCAAAATTGGCCCCGACTTATTTCCTGTTCCCAAAATGAGTAACTCAAAAATGAATACAACTACTTCTGCGGCTTCAACCGCACAATCGTCTAGTAAGTTTTCTTACAAAGACTTCACCTGGTGTTTGTCCCTATTTGGTACAGCAGTAGGTGCAGGTGTACTTTTCCTTCCAATTAAAGCAGGTGCTGGCGGTTTCTGGCCATTAGTTATCCTAGCTCTAATCGCGGCACCAATGACTTGGTTCGCACACAAATCTCTAGCTCGTTTCGTACTTTCTGCGAAAAACCCTGAAGCTGATATCACTGACACAGTAGAAGAGCACTTCGGTAAAACTGGCGCAAACCTTATTACTTTTGCTTACTTCTTCGCTATCTACCCAATCGTACTAATCTACGGTGTTGGTATCACAAACACGGTTGACTCTTTCCTAGTTAACCAAATGGGTATGGAATCTATCCCTCGCTGGCTACTATCTGGCGCGTTAATCGCTGCTATGACTGCGGGTGTAGTATTCGGTAAAGAGCTAATGCTGAAAGCAACATCAGCAATGGTTTACCCTCTAGTATTCATCCTACTAGCGCTTTCTTTCTACCTAATTCCTGACTGGAATACATCAATGATGGAAGTGTCTCCAAACTGGGGCGAAATGCCTTCAATCGTTTGGCTAGCAATTCCAATCATCGTATTCTCATTCAACCACAGCCCAATCATCTCTCAGTTCTCTAAAGAACAACGTCGTGTATACGGTGATGACGCAGTTAAGAAAACTGACGCGATCACTGGCGGTGCAGCGATGATGCTAATGGGTTTTGTAATGTTCTTCGTATTCTCTGTAGTACTTTCTCTATCTCCAGAGCAACTAGCATCTGCGCAAGAACAAAACATCTCAGTACTGTCTTACCTAGCTAACGTTCACGAGTCTCCACTTATCTCTTACATGGGTCCTCTAGTGGCGTTCGCAGCAATCACTTCAAGCTACTTCGGCCACTTCCTAGGCGCACACGAAGGTCTAGTTGGTCTAATCAAATCTCGCTCTGAAACTCCTAAGAGCAAGATCGAAAAAGCATCACTAATCTTCATCGTTGTGACTACTTGGATCGTTGCTATCGTTAACCCAAGCATCCTAGGCATGATTGAAACAATGGGTGCACCGATGATCGCTGCAATCCTATTCTTGATGCCTGTATTCGCTATGAACAAAGTTCCTGCAATGGCGAAGTACAAAACTTCAGCACCTGTACAGATTTTCACAGCAATCTGTGGTCTTGCAGCAATTAGTTCTGTAATCTACGGCGCTCTTTAATCACCGCTCTCTATAAAAGCGTGATTAATTCAAGAATATAACGATAATAAAAAGCCTCCCAACTCCCCTTGGGAGGCTTTGTTCTGAGGTAATCGATATGATTAGTGTTTTTGACATCTATAAGATCGGCGTTGGTCCTTCAAGCTCACACACTGTAGGTCCAATGAAAGCGGGTAAAGAATTTATTGATGATTTACGCTCAATGGGAAAATTGCGCGACATCACTAAAATCACCGTTGACGTTTATGGTTCACTATCACTGACAGGGAAAGGTCACCACACGGATATCGCGATCATCATGGGTCTTGCAGGCAACTCCCCTGAGAAAGTAGATATCGACTCTATTCCGGGCTTTATCGCTCGCGTAGAAGAAACTGAGCGCCTACCTGTTGGCATGCACTGTCATACAGTATCGTTCCCGAAAGATGGTGGTATGAACTTCCATACTACTAACCTTGAGCTTCACGAAAACGGCATGCAGATCCACGCGTGGATCGAAGACGAAAAAGTGTACTCAAAGACTTACTACTCTATCGGCGGTGGTTTCATCGTTGATGAAGAGAACTTCGGTAAAGAAGTAGAGAACCCAATCAAGGTTCCTTACGAATACACAACTGCAGAAGAGCTTGTTCACCAGTGTAAAGAAAGCGGTCTTTCTATTAGCGCACTTGTGATGAAAAACGAACACTCTCTGCACTCTGATGAAGAGACTCGTACATACTTCGCAAACATCTGGCGCACAATGCGCGAGTGTATGGATCGCGGTATGAACGAAGAAGGTATTCTGCCTGGTCCACTACGTGTGCCTCGTCGTGCAGCAGCACTTCGTCAGCAACTGCTTACTTCTGAAAAGACAACAAACGATCCAATGTCGGTTGTTGACTGGGTAAACATGTTTGCTTTCGCAGTAAACGAAGAGAACGCAGCAGGTGGCCGCGTTGTTACAGCACCAACGAACGGTGCGTGTGGCATCATCCCTGCGGTACTGGCTTACTACGATAAGTTCATCCAAACTGTGACTGAAAAAGATTACATCCGTTACTTTGCTGCTTCTGGCGCAATCGGTGGTCTTTACAAGCGCAACGCGTCTATCTCTGGTGCAGAGGTTGGCTGTCAGGGTGAAGTTGGCGTGGCATGTTCTATGGCGGCAGCTGGCCTTGCTGAGCTTATGGGTGGTAGCCCTGAGCAAGTATGTATGGCTGCAGAGATCGCAATGGAGCACAACCTAGGTCTAACGTGTGACCCTGTTGCAGGTCAGGTACAGGTTCCATGTATCGAGCGTAACGGTATCGCGGCAGTAAAAGCGATCAACTCGACTCGTATGGCACTACGTCGTTCTTCAGCTCCAACTGTTTCTCTAGATAAGGTTATCGAAACCATGCTAGAAACCGGTAAAGACATGAACGCGAAATACCGTGAGACTTCTCAAGGCGGTCTAGCAATCAAAGTGATTTGCTAATCCCCTCCTCTCTGAATTGAAAAGCCCGAGCCATGTGCTCGGGCTTTTTTTCATTTGCTTTTTTCCTTTAAAACCTCGCCTAAGAAAAATTCCCTCTAGATTGAGCTTTATAAAAAAATCTAAAATTACGACTATATCCAGAAGTTTAGGATATGCCCGTAGAAGGTCACATACCTGCTAACCCAATATTGATAACGTATTCAAAAAATAATCCTGGAGCGCTTTAACACATGATTAGGTTTGAACTTGGAAACCAAATCTGCGTTTGCTTGTCCGAAAAAGAACTTTCATTACAGCTCAATAACTCCATTCACTCCGCTATCCCCGTCAACAGAATTGAATATTTAATCCTCAGCACCATTGCCGCTTTTGGTAGCTTAAACGCGCCTATCAGTCAGAGGAAAATCGAAAAGAAGTTGTCATCGCAACATCACTTGATGTTGCCGGAAAATGGATTTAAGAACGCTGTAGCGTCGATACGAAAGAAGTTCAGACAACTGACGAAGAACCACGTCGAGACGCAAAAGTCTCTTATCGAAAACATCCACCGAAAGGGATATTTTGTGCCTTACGATAACCAACACGCGCAAAAAGATGGACTACTGCAACAATCAAGAATCCACAAACACGCACTGCACAGCGTTAGAATGGCGATAGGCATTTGTTTGCGAAGCCGAGCGCTTTACTTCAATTTGCTGTTTTTTATCACCTTTACCATGCTGCTTTATGTCGCCGTGTGTTTTTACACCATCAGTACCATCGTCAGACAAAACTATTTCGATGGCGCGATGGACTTTGCCCACGACCTTGCGCAGCGAAGCTGTTTTGAACATGAAGACCAGCTTCGTGGTTTATTCGATAACGTGCAATTGGTTGAGTCCGCTTTAATGACAGACAAGCACAATATTCGCTGCTTAGTCACGCCAGAGGCTGTGGTTCCGGTCAACGAAAGAGATCGTGAGACTTGGTTAAACAACGACAGTTACACCACACACTCTTTTATTTTCGATGGAGCTCAAGTTCTTGTTCGAGTGAAGAACATTAATTTGTCGAATAACATTGAGAGCCACATGTCTCGCATGTTCTTATCCGGGATGAAAGTGTGTACTAACACCGGTACAGCGTTAGAAATCGGTGATACTCGTGGGCAATCCTTCCTCTACAACGTCAACGACAATGGCTATAAAGAGATCTATTACGTCTCTGGCCCTATTACGAGCATCTTGATTTTGAGCTTCATACTAATGTTCGCTATCAGGCATAAAAAGCTGCACTCCTTGCTGACTTACATGTGGGCAATCCGCGAATTTAATCTCAAGCTAGAACCAATCCACAATACGTCTAATCGGCAGAATATCCATTACGAGGTGTTGTCCCGTTTTAAAGTTAAAAACACTCAACGTTTTATAGAAAGTTTGATAGCGAACGGATTGCTGATAAACCACACTCTACTGGTGCTCAAGACCGTCTTCGGAGACTCGAAATCGCTCCTTGCGCCATTGAGCATTAATGTGTGCCCTTCTCTGCTTGAAGGCCATAACTTTACTCGTTTGTATCGACAGCTTAACCAACTCGATTGCTCACTGCTGACAATCGAAATCACAGAGAACGCCTCGATGTATTACACCCGAGAAATCTTCGACAACATCAGCAAGCTCAAAGAGATGGGTTGTAAGATCAGTATCGACGATTTTGGTACTGGGAATAACAACGTTGAGCTTATCAGCCACATCACGCCCAACTACCTTAAGATTGACCGTTTGTTTGTGATGAACCTTAAGCAAGATGACAAGAAGGTAGAGACACTACGCCAGCTAATTGCCATGGGTCATACCTATCACTGCACGGTTATCGTAGAAGGGGTTGAAACTGCAGAGTGTGCGCATCTCCTCACCACATTGGGCGCCCACATCCATCAAGGTTTCTACTATCCACTTTGCCGCTAGTCCCCTCAATTTATTGACAAAATCTGTACATAACCAGATTGCGTACTCTTAATATCCACAACTATAATGGCGGTATTGTGTTTACCGCCTCTGAATAGATTCAGAACATGATCGCCATTAAACCTGCCAAGCTAAAGGATTTTGCTAGCTTGATGCAATTGGAAGTGCATGAAAATCAAAAAGGATTTTTTAAGCCATTTGAACAGGCTTACCAAAATAGGACGAAATCAGAAGTTTTTTATACCATCTTCCACGACTACTTAACTGTCGGGTACTTGGTGATTGATAAAGCGTTTGCTCAACACGCCCCTTTTGCGAAGCGTCATGAGTTGGGCCTGAGTTACATCATGATCGACAAACGATTCCAACAACAAGGCATTGGTACGTCGACACTGCAAAAGTTGATGATGTATGGCTACGCGATTGATGCGGAGAGCAACTCGGTGTGCGCAACGGTCGCAAACCAAAATAAAGTCGGTATTAAACTGTTTGAGTCGGCGGGGTTTGAAAACACCCAGAAAACGATTTACGAAGAGAGTGGAAAAGCGCTGATCTTGCGCCACGCATTAAGCTGATTTGCCCCTAAAATGAAAATAGGCAGGTTCTTTATGAGCCTGCCTATTTACTAAGTCATACTGCCATTACTTCCGCTTGCCAACCGTAACCTGTGTATTCTTTTGCTAATTCTTCAGCAACAAACGTTGATACTACCACTTCAACCCACCTACTGTGTGAGCCTGTACGGTAACGCAGTTTTACCATTTTCATTAAAACCTCTCCGGACTATGATTAAGCGGCGGAGACTTGCTCGCCATTCACCAATAACTATAATTTTAAAAAAAGCCACGATATCCATGCAGTTGGAGCTCTTTGCTCATACGTGCGTGAACTCTCTCCTTGAGATAAAACGGATATAGTGTATGTTATTCGAAAAACTTCGAAATAATGCGGGAGCCATTCTGCAGAATGATATGAACAGGATGTAGAGTAAAATTACTGCATTTATAAAAAACGATAAGATGAGCCAGTTTTTATGGGCAGCGATATAGGTAAAACGACAGGAACCAGTTTTGAAGCACTCATGATGCGTCAAGCGAAGAGTTTGACGACTTCTCATGCAGATGAATGTCAAAGCCAACTCGAACAATTCATGCTTGAAGCAATGGATTGGTTTGAGATCGATCGCATGACGATGTTCCCGAACTCCATGCTTTTCTTCAATCAAGGGAAAACCCTTTCCGTTGCGCGAGCACCTCACAAGATCCTGACTGCTGAGCAGGTCGGCGTGGAAGACGGTGAGCGCTACCTGCGCCTGATTGGCAACTCTGAAGAGATTCAAATCTTCGACAAAGACAAGCTCGCCTCTAGTGATGTTGTCGTTTTGCGTATGCTTTCTGCCCAAGGCGCATGTTGCCACTATACGATTCCATTAACTCAATTTGGTCAACGCTGGGGCGGACTGTCTTTTACGTTGTTTGGTAGCGGCCGCTGTGGATTAACCGAAACGCAGTTGGAGCAAGTGACGTTCATTTCCCATATGTGGTTATCCTTCTGGCAGCACTCAAAGCTTCACCGCAGTTTGCATCGCCCAGATATGAAGACGGATAACGAAAACCATCGAATGCTAAGGTTGAGCCACCGTCAATGTGATGTGCTGGGTTTGTTGGCGAAAGGCTTATCGGCAAAAGAGATTGCCACCGAGTTGAACCTGAGCCCTCGAACCATCGAATCACACAAGTACCGACTGCTGGATATGTTAGAGCTCGATAGCCATGCAGATTTGGTGCAGTTCGCGCTTCGCAATGGCATAGGTTACTAACGCATCTTACTCTGTCGACATTTGGTCTAGGTTAGCCATTTAGCCTTGCTAAAAAAGAGCAAACCCAGGTAAACAGATAAAGAAAAGGCAAGCCGAGTGGCTTGCCTTTCTAATAGGAATGCAAAGGGAACTTACTCACCCTTGTAGATACAACCGGCTGTACAAGTTTCTTTGATCTCTACTTTGCTCAGTAGAGGCAGGCTTGGCTTAAGTTGTTGCCAAATCCACTTCGCTAGTACTTCACTAGTCGGGTTTTCCAGACCTTCAATATCGTTCAAGTAGTAGTGGTCTAGGCGGTTGTAAATTGGCTTGAATGCCGCTTTGATCTCTGCGAAATCAACAACCCAACCTGTATGCGGATCTACTTCACCTTCTACATAAAGACGAACAAGGAAAGAGTGCCCGTGTAAGCGTCCACACTTGTGACCTTCTGGTACGTGTGGCAAGTGGTGTGCCGCTTCGAACATAAACTCTTTGTATAATTCTGTTTTCATCTTGATTCTCAGGCTTTAAAAAGACACGCAATACTAAGGAATTCACCCTTTAATGACAACCTTTATCAATAGCTGCCACAAAGCTTACGAGCGCAATCGTTAAAGTCAGTCAGTGAGGATGTCATCACACAAAATACTCAAAAATAAAAAAGGCAATCACCTATGAGGAGATGATTGCCAAAGTCTGGAAAATGCCAGAAAAGTGATGGTTTAGGAATCTAACGCAGGGCCGGTGGTTAGATTACCCGTGCCTTCACACGCGCGTTTGAAATAAACGTGTGAAAACGGACGCTACCCTAACCTATTTCGGGTTAACGATGGGTTAAAGGCGCAAATTACTGGCTCAATTTAAGCCCCTTTTTTTCACTGTCGCATTTTTGGCACCACGCCAAACAATTGATTACACACTACTTACATCACATTTACATAACCCTACTCTGTTTGGGGTCACATTCATTCGGGCTATTCATCGCTCAAATTTCGCTAACCCCTTAATATTGTGGCGTTCGTTCCAAATAAACTTATAAAAATATGCGCTCAACTATAACCTTCAAGCTCCTTCTCGCTCTTATCGCGGTGTTCACTTGTGTACTCGCGGTATCGACGGGCTACCAGTACTATCAACAAAAAACGCTCATCAATGATGTCCTTAGTGAACAACTCCACGATAAGGCAAGCAACTACTTCGATAGCCTAAATATGATGATGCTAACCGGCACCATGTCGCAGAAAGAAACACTGCGTCAAAAAGCCCTAGCCCAAGAAGGCATAGAGCAGGTACGCGTCTTACGTGCTGATACTGTCTCTAAATTCTATGGTCCGGGTGATGCCAATCAAAAGCCTGTTGATGATATAGACCAACGAGCACTTAGCGGAGAGTTAGTGATCGAGCCAATCAGTGCAGATTGGGGAAAAGGCTTGGTTGTTGCGTTACCGATGAAGTCGAGCGAAAACTACCGCGGTACGAACTGTGTTTCTTGCCATATCGCTCCTGAGGGTGAAGTACTCGGTGCGATTCGTCTTGAGTACAATATGAACCACGTCAACTCGCTGATTAACAAGCAAGCCATGTTTGCAATGGGCATCATGTCGGTGATCGCGTTTGTCGGTTTCTTGATCACCATGGGGCTGATTCGCAAGATCATTGTTCGCCCTATTCAGAGAACCTCGCGATTTATGTCTAACGTGAGTGCTAGCAAAGATCTCTCTAAACGTTTGGAACACAGTCAAAAGGATGAAGTTGGACAACTATCCGATTCTATCAACTCCTTTATGGATACCGTCTGTGAAAGCCTCGAACAGGTTCGTGAGACTTCACATTCCCTGGCAGGTTCAGCAAATAGACTCACCGATGTTGCTCAATCCACTGATGAAGCCGCCGATAATCAACAAGTCGAAACCAACGAAGTCCAGACCAACATTAGTGGTATGCTTGACCAACAAGGGGTTGTCGAGCAAGCGACCATTGACGCCACAGCGTTAGTCAATCACACCGTCGATGTGGCAACAAGCAGCGCTGGCCAAGCGCATCATGTCAGCGAAGACATTAAGAGCTTAGTCACCGACATCGACCAAGTGCGTGAAAAGATAACGACGTTAAATCAGCAAACGGAAGAAGTATCTTCGATTCTTGGCGTAATCAAAGGCATTGCAGAACAAACCAACCTACTGGCTCTTAATGCTGCGATAGAAGCAGCCCGCGCAGGCGACCAAGGCCGAGGTTTTGCTGTCGTCGCTGATGAAGTGCGTAATCTTGCCTCCCGTACAGCGGAAGCCACCAGCAATATCGAAACCATCATTTCGCAATTCCAACAAGGCAGTGAAGAGTCTCTCAGTTCGGTCGATAGTGTGTGTGAATTTGCCCATCAACGCTCTGTCGATGTCGAAGCGTTGTCGGCAACAATGAGAAATGTGGTTGATGAAATGCACCAAGTCTTGAAGCATGCCGAAAACATTCAGCAGCAGACTCAAACCACTTCCGGTGTGAGTAAACACATTCAAGCCAAAGTCGATACGATTACCTTGCACGCAAACGAGACCTCTCAATCCGCATCGCATACTCGCGAGATCAGCGTCGATTTGGAGCACCTTTCTGAACGTTTGGAGTCATTACTTAACCAATTTACCCTGTCGGAGGAACAAAGGAGGAATAAATAGGAAAATTCTCCCCTCCAAAATGAATATAAAGGTTGAAGCTGACGATTTGACAGGTAATATGTTTCGATGAATCTAAAAAATTCTATCCAACTCAACACTTCGCTTGTTTTTTGCACAATTTTGTTTAGAGACAGGCACTTTTAAGTGTTGAGTTGAATTTTTACCTCAATGGAGAATATTGAAAACATGACTTACGCGCCTGTATCAGACGTTTTGAAAGGTCAGCTAGCAGTAGACAGTGAAGTAACTGTTCGTGGCTGGATCCGTTCACGTCGTGATTCCAAAGCTGGAATCTCTTTCCTTGCCATTTATGACGGCTCTTGTTTCGACCCGATTCAGGCCGTGGTCCCTAATAATCTTAATAATTACGACAACGAAGTACTAAAGCTAACTACTGGCTGTTCTGTTGAAGTAACTGGTAAGATTGTTGCCTCTCCTGCGAAAGGTCAAGACTTCGAACTAGCAGCAACAGACGTTAAAGTTGTAGGCTGGGTTGAAGATGCTGACACTTACCCAATGGCAAAAACTCGTCACTCTATCGAGTACCTACGTGAAGTAGCGCACCTACGTCCGCGCACAAACGTAATCGGTGCAGTAGCACGTGTACGTAACTGTCTATCTCAAGCGATCCATCGCTTCTACCACGAGCAAGGTTACTTCTGGGTATCTGCGCCACTAATCACTGCTTCAGATGCTGAAGGTGCTGGTGAAATGTTCCGCGTATCTACGCTAGACATGGAAAACCTACCTCGCACTGAAGAAGGCAAAGTAGATTACAACGAAGATTTCTTCGGTAAAGAAACGTTTCTAACTGTATCTGGTCAGCTAAACGCAGAAGCTTACGCTTGTGCACTAAGCAAAGTTTACACGTTCGGTCCTACTTTCCGTGCTGAAAACTCAAACACGAGCCGCCACCTAGCGGAATTCTGGATGGTTGAGCCTGAAGTTGCGTTCGCAGAACTAGACGACGTGGCTAAACTGGCTGAAGACATGCTGAAGTTCGTGTTCAAAGCAGTGCTTGCAGAGTGTCGTGATGACCTTGAGTTCTTTGCTCAACGCATCGACAAAGAAGCGATCACTCGCCTAGAGCAGTTCGTTTCTTCTGACTTCGCGCAAGTTGACTACACTGACGCAATCCAGATCCTTCTTGATTCAGGTCGTGAGTTCGAATTCCCAGTTGAATGGGGTATCGATATGTCTTCTGAGCACGAGCGTTTCCTTGCTGAAGAACACTTCAAAGCGCCTGTAATCGTTAAGAACTACCCGAAAGACATCAAAGCATTCTACATGCGTGCTAACGATGACGGTAAAACCGTTGCTGCAATGGATGTACTAGCACCGGGCATCGGTGAAATCATCGGTGGTTCTCAACGTGAAGAGCGTCTAGACATCCTAGATGCTCGTATGCGTGAAGTGGGTATCGATCCTGAGCACATGAGCTGGTACCGCGACCTACGTCGTTACGGCACAGTGCCACACGCAGGCTTCGGTCTAGGCTTCGAGCGTCTAGTATCTTACGTAACAGGTATGGGCAACGTTCGTGACGTGATCCCATTCCCACGTACTCCTCGCTCTGCGAACTTCTAATCACCACTGAGTGATACAGAATTAAAAAGACCTCCCATGTGGAGGTCTTTTATTTTGTCTTTAGCAAACGTCAACTGCTGTACTTTTGAATGCTGTTTTCTCAGCTGCGAAAGTAAATCAGTTAAGTGACACACTCACGTTCTTGCCGTTAACACTGCCGATGGTCAAAGGCGATTGTCTTTCACCTTGCTTTATCAGTACTTTCGTATTGACCTGAGCGGTAGAGCGTTGAAGCTTACTTGCTTGTTTTACGGACACTTCCAGCGTGTAATCTGGATGGAGCTTATCGACGGAACCAGAAAAATCGATGCGTTCTTGTTCATTGTCAATTCGTGCTTCAAAGTGATTGTCTGGTTGAATCTCAGCAACAAGCTGGGTTTGGTCGTAGTTCAACGTGACTGACTTGGGCTCACTATTTTGGCTTGCTGAAGCACCAAATGCCGCAAGGCACAGCGCAAGTGATAACACTCTCTTCATTCCGCTCTTCCCTATTGTTTGTAATGAGTCGTTAAGGCTCACTCTCATCATCTTTATCGGCGTTAGCTGCGTACTTCACACCTAACACGCACAAGCCAAACATAATAAAGGGAATAACGGCGGCTGTGTACTCCGTCCACGCCATATGAGAAAAAGATTTCGCTAAAATAAGGTGAGCAAACACCAACAAGAAAGCGCTAAAAACCGCTACTGCGATCAATCGTAACTCATGTTTTACCAACTGCTTTTTCATCATCACTCCTTGTATAGAGGTTTCTAGTGATGATTGAAGCACAGCTGGTTAGAAAAGCGCTGATACAGTTTGACCAAAAAAACACTAAACAGTTGCTTCACGCACAAGACTGCCTAACTTTTTGATCGCACTCTCTAAATGCTCGCTATCAGAAAAAGAAGTATTCAACCTCAAATAGTGCTCAAGCTTCTCGTCGACAGAAAACAATTTTCCATAAGCCACGGTCACCTGCTCTTTCAAGAGTGTTTGATAAAGTTGTTTACTATCCACACCTTGAGGCAGTTCTAGCCACAAGAAATACCCACCCGAAGGTAGGTGATAATTCACTGTATGAGGAAGGTATGTTTTGATGAGGGCAACGAAGCGTTCTTGTCGCTGCTGCAACGTTCTACGTAACTTTCTTAGATGATTATCGTAACTGTCGTTTTGAAGATAATGCGCCACGCCCTGTTGGATAGGCGCGCTGCCAGAGAGCGTCGACATTAACTGCAGTTTTTGAATCGGTTCATTAAAGCGTTTGTTAACCACCCACCCCAATCGATAACCGGGACAAAGGCTTTTTGATAGTGAACCACAGTGGAGCACTCGCTCTTGGGTGTCGAAGCTTTTCAGTGATGCTGGCTTTTTATCCGCAAAATAGAGCTCAGCGTAGACGTCATCCTCGATCAGATACACATCATACTGGTTCGCAAGCTCGACAATACGCTGTTTGTTCTGCTCAGAAAGCGAAGTACCTGTCGGATTATGAAAGTTCGTCATCAACCAGCAAGCGCGTACATCGCTATTGGTAAACGCCCATTCTAGTTGCTCTATTGAATGGCCATGCTGCGCATCAACAGGGATCTCAATTACGTTCAAACCGAGTCGCTCAATCGCTTGCCGTGCCCCATAGAAGGTCGGCGATTCAATCACAACAGTATCTCCAGGGCGAGTCACTGCTTGTAAGCTAAGGTTCAGTGCCTCTAATGCGCCCGAAGTAATCACGATATCGTCATGGGTTAGGTTCAAGCCTTGTTGAATGTAGCGCTGCGCAATCAAGCGGCGTAGCGATTCACTGCCTGGAGGAAGATTATCTAACAGCGTATCTGGCCCCATTTTTCTCCCAGAACTGGCGAGGTTACGGTTTAACGCTTCCAACGGAAACAAGGCTGGATCAGGAAAAGCCGAACCAAGCTTGATAGACTCTGGTGACCCTTGATGTTTCAAAAAATCATAAAGCTCATCATTAACCGAGGCACGATAAACGTTTTTTTCTGCGCTCTTTGGCTCTAGCCTATCCAACTCTGCAGTAACGAAGTAACCAGACTGAGGTTTGGCGACCACCCAACCTTGCGCTTCGAGCAATTGATAGGCTTGCAGTACCGTTCCTGCGCTCACCGAATGGTTGCGACTCGTCATTCGCACCGAGGGCAGTTTTTCTCCTGCTCTCCATGTATTTTGTTGGATCTGAGATTTAAACAACTCAGCCAGTTGGCGATATCGGTTCATGCTTCCCTCATTCCTGACTATCGAGCGCACATTAGCATACTTCGCGCCTTTATAACGACATCACACTTATCAAACTCGAAACGTAATTAATCAATCTTAGTGATATCAATTCCCGTTACGAAATGAGAATTTATGTTCCATACTTTCAAAGGCATGAAATTCTGCGGGAGGAAATGATGAAAATGTTTACGATGGATGACCTCTCTTATCGAGGTGTACATAAAGGCGTTCACAGTTGGGATCACCCAGAAGGCAACAACCCTTACTACTGGCATCCAGACTGGCTTCACATTGCAGAAGACGCACTGGGCGTTCACCCTAAGGCTGAGTTAGAGGTACCTGAGGGTGAAACCGCGACAGAAGAACATGCGAAAGCGGCGATCATCAAGCATCTGAACGGGCAATAGGGTAAATTAAGTACCTATTTTTCAGGTGGTTATTGCCATGAAGAATCAATAAATCTATCTGAATGAGAGCTGTGCAGCGGATTGGATTATTTATCAGCAAGATAAATCGATAGCAGTCACATTAATTCCGATAACATCTGTTACATTTATAGTGTAATGGTGACGCACACCTCAACTCATGACTATGAGAGACGATAATAATGACGAAATACAACGAAAACGATATCCAATACAAAGGCGAATCTAACGGTGTTCACTCTTGGAGCACTTCGTCAGGTCAGCCTTATTACTGGCACCCAGATTGGTTGCACGTAGCTGAAGACGCAACAGGTTCTCATCCTAAGCAAAAACTAGAAGTAGAAGCCTCTGAAGCGCCAACAGAAAAGCATGCCCTAAAAGCGATTCTTAAGCACATGAATGACTGGGCTACAGGCAAGCTGTCTTCTAACCCAGACATCGAAACCAATGCACACGAATCTGAAATGAATCTGAAAAAATAAGCTCTGCGCTTGTTAACATCAGAGACAAAAATGGAGCCCCGCAATGTCGGGGCTTTCTTATGTCTGCCGATATCATTTTTGGCCTAGTTTCACTCCAGCAAACATTGAACCTTCATAGATTGGCTCAGTGGCAGAAAGGTCCATTATGGTAACAGACGGCGTATGTTCTCTAAGTGCGCCAGTATTTCTTGCTTGTCATAAACCGTGTCCGCCTTTGCTGATGTGCTTTGTCGTTCAACCAAGCTGACAGGCAAAACTTCTGACACAACGCCTTGCCCTTTCTCCATCTGGCTCAGTACTAGTTTGACCGCCCTTCGTCCAAGCTCATTGAAATCTTGCTTAACCGTAGTCAGAGGGGGTGAGAAAAACTGGCTGTCTTGAATGCCATCGAACCCAACAACAGACACGGTTTTAGGGACATTAATACCAGCCTCCGAAAGCGCGCATAACACGCCAAGCGCCATCTGATCATTCGCCACCAAAACTGCATCAAAAGATACACCTTTTAACACGGCATCTTTAATGGCGTTGTAGCCACTGGCTGCTTGCCAATCCCCCTCATAGTACGCTGCTTGCATCAGTCCATACAGCTGAATCTGTGACTGCCATTCTTGGTAACGAATCTGAGAAGCAGTGGATGCCTTGGGTCCGGAAATACACACAAAAGACTCGCGTTTGTGCTCAATCAAATGGGAGAACGCCAAATTTGCCCCAGCTTTATGATCACAACTGAGAGAATTGACGGACGTCCCCTCGGGTACATCGATAAAAACCAGCGTGAGCTGACTGAACTGCTCCACTAGGGTCTCTGCCATCTCTTTGGTTACCGGGGCGTTGATGATAATGGCATCAACTTGTTGGGCAATGAGCTCTCGGATTGCACTACGGAACTCCTCAATGGAGTTGTCACCTAACACTGCCAGCGCTGTCGCGTAATCCATCTCGTGCGCTTGGTTGCGAACGCCATTTGCAATAAGAGCCACACCGTGCAGTGAGATATCCAAAGAAACAATACCGATGATCCGCGACTTCGCTCGGCTCAACATTTGTGCCCCTTTGTTCGGCACGTATCCAAGCTTTTTGATTGCGTCGTTAACTCGCTTTCGTGTTTCTTCTGCGACGTTATCCGCGCCGTTGGTTACGCGCGACACGGTTTGCGTCGAAACCCCAGCTAACCGTGCAACATCTTTAAACGTAACTGCCACTGCATTCTCCTATTCTGATTTGCTGTTCACTCTACCAAATTCATTCGAATATTCTCGTGAACAATGTCGTAAAAAACATGAAAAAATGTTCCCGAAAACAGCAGATCCAGCACACAAAACCAAGTTCCAAAACCTGTTCAAAGTCACATTTAAGCGGCTATTCAATCGAAATAAAACCAAACAAGCGCATGATTATTTGCAGATTAAATGTTTGCGAAAACAGAGAAACAACATGCAAAAAATTGTTCACTTAAAATCCAAGAATCACAGCATGATCATTAAAGTGGATCGTGTTCCTGAAATCCTTCATTGGGGAGCAAAGATCGCTCAGATCGATCCCGATTTAATGCTCTCAACCGAGCGTCCTATCTCGCAGGCTCGTCTTGATGTCGACGTACCCCTATCACTTTGTCCTGAGCTTGGTAGTGGTCACTTTAATGCGCCTGGGATTGAGGGGCATCGTAACAGCGAAGACTGGGCTCCCGTGTTCACAACCACATCCATTGAGCACGATGACAACAGCGCGACATTTACTCTGCAAGATGACATTGCTGGTCTTGAATTATTGATTGAGCTACAACTGGACTTTAACAGTGATGTGGTACAGAAACGCATCACCGTGAAAAACACGACTGCCGGTGACTATTGCTTGGGTAAGCTCTCCTCTACCCTGCCACTTCCTAACCATGCAAACGAGCTGATGACGTTCCACGGGCGTTGGTGTCATGAGTTTCAAACTCAGCGTTTGAGCTTTGAGCATGGTGGCTTTATGCAAGAAAACCGTCGCGGTCGCACCTCTCACGAAAACTTCCCAGGTTTGTTCGCGGGCACTAATGGCTTTAGTGAGCAATTGGGGCAAGTTTGGGGCTTCCATCTTGGTTGGAGTGGTAACCACCAACTTCGTGCCGACGTTCGCAGTGACGGTCGTCGCTTTGTTCAAGCTGGTGAACTGTTACTGTCTGGTGAAAAGCGTCTACAAAGCGGTGAAACCTACCAATCACCATGGCTTTACGCGACATACAGTAACTCGGGGTTGAATGGAATATCAGAGCGATTCCACGAGTTTGTTCGTGCCAATATTATCCAATTTCCAAACAACAAACCTCGCCCTGTTCACTTAAACACGTGGGAAGGCATCTACTTCGATCACAAACCTGAATACATCATGCAGATGGCAACCGAAGCCGCTGAGATGGGTGTCGAGCGCTTCATCATTGACGATGGTTGGTTCATTGGTCGTGATGGCGAACGCGCAGCGCTTGGTGACTGGTACTTGGATGAAACGAAGTACCCAAATGGTCTTGAGCCTGTCATCGAGCACGTAAACAACAAAGGCATGGAGTTTGGTCTTTGGGTAGAGCCAGAGATGGTCAGCCAAGACTCAAACCTCTATCGCCAACACCCAGATTGGGTATTGAGTCTGCAAGGCTACCACCAGCCTTCAGGTCGCTGGCAATACGTGTTGGATTTGCAAAACCAAGATTGCTTCAACTACCTGTTTGAGCGTTTGAATGACTTGCTGACTCGCTACAACATCGGCTACCTGAAATGGGATATGAACCGTGAATTGGTTCAACCAGGGCATCAAGGTAAACCTGCTGTGCATGGCCAAACGAAAGCGCTTTACCGCTTGCTAGACGAGCTTCAAGCAGCACACCCTGCGGTTGAAATTGAGTCTTGCTCTTCGGGTGGTGGTCGTATTGATTTTGAAATCCTTAAACGCACTCACCGTTTCTGGGCTTCTGATTGTAACGATGCGCTGGAACGTCAAGCGATTCAACGTGGTATGAGCTACTTCTTCCCACCTGAAGTCATGGGCGCTCACATTGGTCCTGCAGAGTGTCACTCAACCAATCGTCGCCATGCGATCAACATGCGTGGCGTGACGGCGTTAAGTGGTCACATGGGTGTGGAGCTCGATCCAGTAAAAGAAAGCGCGGAAGAAAAACAAGCGTTTGCTCATTACATTCAACTGCACAAGCAGTATCGCGATTTGCTTCATTCTGGACGTACTTTCCGCATCGATCCTGCCGATCAAAACCAGAACATCTATGGCGTTGAGAACGAGCAAGAAATGCTGATTACGGTGTGTCAGTTGGCCATGCCAAATCATGCGCTGCCATCTCCACTTCGCGTCAGTTGTGCGGATGAAAACGCCCGTTACGAAGTCAAGATTGTTGAAATGCCAAAAACCAGCTTCCAGTTGATGAAGCAACGTCCGCAATGGCTAGACAAAACCCTGACGTTAAGTGGCGATAACTTAAAGGAAATTGGGGTGACGCTTCCGATTCTCGACCCAGAATCGGCGCTCATTGTTCATCTTAAGAAAATTTAAACCTCTATCTGTGCCCTCTAGCGACCGGGTTTCAACTTCGCGTTGTTCCTGATAAAACACTCCTATACGCGCTAGAGGGACACCCTACAACTAACAAGCAAAACTTAATTGCTTAACTTGTTAAGGAAACAAAATGTCTATTACAGTATTACTTTCGTTCTTGCTGTTTACAGGCTTTGTTGTGGTGTTCACTTACAGCAAAGTTAAAAACGATAAAAACACCTCTCAAGACGGCTTCTTCCTTGGTGGACGAAGCTTAACAGGTGGGCTGATTGCCAGCTCCTTAATTCTTACCAACCTGAGTGCCACCAGCTTTGTTGGCATGAGTGCGCAATCTTACACCCACAACATGAGTGTGATGGGCTGGGAAGTGGCCTCTGGCGTTACACTGGTTATCATTGCGCTGCTGCTTGTTCCTCGCTACCTCAAGCAAGGCATCACCACTATTCCAGACTTCTTAGAAAGCCGTTACGACATGTCGGTGAAGAAGTTCGTTACCCTGTTGTTCTTGTGCCAATACGTCATCAACATTCTACCTACCACTCTTTACGCTGGCGCAGTGGTACTGGGTGAAATCTTTGATGTACAAGGTTTACTGGGCATTTCTGAGTTCAGCTCTATCGCCCTTATTTCTGCCACTATCGGTTTGCTGGGTTTCTTCTACGCGATTTACGGCGGTCTAAAAGCCGTGGTAATTGCAGACACGATCAACGGCGTTGGCTTGATCACCGGCGGTTTGATGATCCCTGTATTTGGTCTGATGGCATTAGGCGGCGGTAACTTTATGGAAGGTTTGGACGTATTGCTGACAGCCGCACCGGAAAAGCTGCAATCCGTAGGTAAAGAGACCGATCCACTGCCGTTCTCTACTCTGTTCACAGGTCTATTGTTGGTGAACTTGTACTACTGGGGTACTGACCAATCAATTATCCAACGTGCACTTGGCGCGAAAAACCTGAAAGAAGGTCAGAAAGGCGTGATTCTGGCGGGTGCGATAAAAGTTATCTCTCCACTGTTTCTTATCATTCCCGGCATCATTGCGTTCCATATGTTTGGTGCAGATGCGGGCAACCCAGATACGATGTACACACGCTTGGTGAACGAAGTATTGCCTAAGCCGCTGGTTGGTTTCTTTGTTGCGGTCATGTTCGGCGCTATCCTAAGTACCTTTAACGGCGTATTGAACAGCTCAACAACCTTGTTTGCTTTGAATGTTTACAAACCACTATTTGGCAAAGACAAATCGGATGAGGAGTTGGTCGGTAAAGGTCGTATCTTCGGCGTTATCATTGCGATCATTTCGGTCTGTATTGCCCCTTTCATCATGTACGCACCAGAAGGCTTGTTCCAATACCTACAAATGGTTGCGGGCTTCTTTAGTGTGCCTATCTTCACTATCGTGTTTGTGGGCTACATTTCAAAACGTGTTCCAGCTATTGCCGCTAAAGTTGCTTTGGTCGTATTTGTTAGCTCTTACGCTGCGATGCAATTGGTCTTTGGTACACCAATTCACTTCCTACACCAATTGGCGATTCTATTCGTCGTGTGTACTGCTCTGATGTTTGCGATTGGTCACTTCATGCCGCGTGATACAGACTACGTAATGCCAGTGAATGAGAATATCGATGTGACGCCATGGTCATTCCGCTTTGAAGCATCAGCGGTCATCATCTACATGGTATTGGGCGCTTACGTGATGTTTTCAGACTTCGGTTTTGTCTCAAGCGATCCAACTATCATGCAAGTGTACGGCTTCTGTGGTCTGGTGTTGATGTTCGGTGTGGTTTCTAACTACTTCATCAAACGCAGAAAGCACAAAGAAGTGTCAAAGCTTAATGACATGTACATGCCTTAAGTCGACATAGATTGCACACATAAAAATCGGAGCACTGGCTCCGATTTTTGTTTTCTACCGAAACTTCGTCATCAACAACGAGCTTTTGAGGAAAGAAATGTCTCTTCGAGGTACTTTTTATCCTTTCGGATTTTTCGAGGTAAACGCAACACCGGAAGAACGAACATATAGACCAAGGCAATCCCCAGAACGCTTTAAATAAACCACACAAATACATCATCAGGCTTTATAAAACCTAGAAATCTCGATATTCATGCAACCTTCTCTTCGCCGCTCTGTTCACATTCATGAAGTCCCTTTGAGGCAAGTCGAAGTGCGGTTTTACTTTCACGTTAAAGATGCACCCCGTTTCCCTTTCTCTGTCCTTATAGCGCTTTATGAAATCTATCGCTAGAATCGCAGGTCTTTGATTTTACAAGTGACAGATCAATCAACAGCATCGATAACATCACCAAATTCCTCTCTAGAAGCGCAACCAAGAGTGAAAATAGTGATGCTGAGGATGTTCCTAGAAAGGTTAATCATGGCGAATACTAACTACAACGCACCGCTTACATTGCAACTTTATTTGGCCGCTGCATTCTTTTTTGGCACCTATGGCGGACGCGTATGTCCGATGCTCAGTACGCTCAGCGTTTACGAAGTCATTTTGCACTGCACCGTGGTGTTTACCTTCATCTATTTAGTGCGCCACTTTATTCTTGCGACACACCCGTTAATTGCGCAAAACCGCCAAGCTAAACTTGATACGATTTTATTTACTGCGGTTAGCATCCCTTTCGCGGCTTATTACAACCTTCAATATGACTTTACGTTCGATAGTAATGTAAAAGTCTTGTTTGGCATGGGGCTGTTTGGCTTCCTGACAGGTTCTATCCTTCAGCTGCAAAGCAAATTGGCTCAATTTAATGACTTGCGCCAGCAAAACCAATTCGATTTTGTTCTCTCAGGGCAACGCCAATCTATGGTCAAGCAGATGATCGGAATGATGATCGCTTTGCTGGTTACCTTAACGGCTATTTTGACCATGGTCGCTGTAAAAGACATTTATTGGCTAGAACAAAATCCGGAACAAATCGCCAATGGATTAGGAAAAATCAGCTTCATTAAGGAGCTGGTTTACATAGCCCTTGTCGTGGGTGGGTATGTGATCGCGATAATGATTCTTTGGACTCGCTTAATGCGGAAGATTTTGTTTAGCCAAGAACAAGCATTATTGGAAGTCACTCAAGGCAAGGTGACTCAACGACTCCCTGTATTCCAACATGATGAGCTTGGCTCAATGGCTTGTCTCACCAACCAAATGCTAGACAGCTTGCAAGTTTCACAAGACGAAGTGAAAACGACGCGTGACGTTGCCATTGTCAGCCTGTCCGCCTTGGCAGAGTCTCGCGATAATGAAACTGGCGCTCATATCATGCGAACGCAGGAATACGTAAAAGTGCTGGCAGAACACTTAAGTCAGTTTGAACAGCATCGTATGTTGCTCACTCCCAATTACATTGAACTGTTGTATAAATCGGCCCCGCTTCACGACGTGGGTAAAGTCGGCGTGCCTGACAGCGTGTTACTCAAACCGGGAAAATTGACCGATGAAGAGTTTGAGATCATGAAGGGCCATGCTGAAATTGGTGCCGAAGCGTTGTCAATTGCTGAAAAACAGCTAGGAAGTAGCTCATTTTTGCGAGTTGCGAAAGAGATCGCGCTAACACACCACGAAAAGTGGGATGGAAGCGGTTATCCGAACCAACTTTCGGGAGAAGCAATCCCACTATCTGGTCGACTCATGGCGTTGGCAGATGTCTACGACGCGCTAATTTCAAAACGTGTTTACAAGCCAGCGTTCAGTCATGACAAGGCGAAAGCGATCATTCTTGAAGGCCGTGGCAAACATTTCGACCCTCAAATCGTCGATGCTTTTCTTGCGGTCGAAACACAATTTCAACATATCGCTCATCAATATCAAGATGAACAAAACATAGCCGCTTAGTTACTTATCCCCCCTCTTATAACGCATCTTAAGAGGGGTTTTTATGTCAAAAGCATTGGTTATGTTAGATTTCTGTTTCAAATCAAAACTTTTTTAAGTTTTCTTTTCACTAACTGTTGTAACGAATATTGCTGAAAGGTATAAATGTCAGCAGACCCCTTCGATTAACATGGATGAAGATTATGTTTGAAAAAGTAGTTGCCGCTCCGGCCGACCCTATTCTTGGACTGACTGAAGAGTTTAAAAAAGATGCTCGCGCTGAAAAAATTAACCTAGGCGTTGGTATTTACAAGAACGAACAAGGCGAAACCCCTGTTCTTGCGACTGTTAAAAAAGCCGAAGCCGCACTGATTGAAACTGAAAAAACCAAATCTTACCTAACAATCGAAGGTACAGCAGAATACGGTCTAGCAGTGCAAAAACTGCTTTTCGGCGCAGATGCTGAAATCGTTGCTGGTAAGCGTGCTAAAACAGCACAAGCACCAGGTGGTACAGGCGCTCTGCGCGTTGCTGGCGAATTCATCAAGCGTCAACTTGGCGAAGTGAAGATCTGGATCAGCAACCCAACGTGGGCAAACCACAACGGCGTATTCACTGCTGCTGGCATTGAAACCGCGCAATACAGCTACTACAACGCTGAAACAAAAGACAAAGACTTTGATGCGATGCTGACAGATCTGCAAGCTGCATCGGAAGGCGATGTCGTTCTTCTGCACGGCTGCTGCCACAACCCTACTGGTATCGATCCAACGCCAGAAGAGTGGGAAACACTGGCTAAGCTAGTAGCAGACAAGAAACTGCTTCCTCTATTTGACTTTGCATACCAAGGCTTCGCGAAAGGCGTAGAAGAAGACGCAGCAGGCCTTCGTATTTTCGCGAAATACAACAAAGAAATCCTAGTGGCGAGCTCTTTCTCTAAGAACTTCGGTCTTTACAATGAGCGTGTAGGTGCGTTCACTCTAGTTGCTGAATCAGAAGAAGTAGCAACAACTGCATTCTCGCAAGTGAAAGCGATCATCCGTTCTATCTACTCTAACCCACCAGCTCACGGCAGTGCAGTTGTGACTCACATTCTTGGCGATGCAGAATTGCGCGCAGAATGGGAAGCTGAAGTAGCAGAAATGCGTGACCGTATCCAAGAGATGCGTGAGCTGTTCGTTGCAACTCTGAAAGCAGAAGGTGTAGACGCGGACTTCAGCTTCATCGAGCGCCAAAACGGTATGTTCTCGTTCTCTGGTCTATCTAAAGAACAGGTGAACCGTCTGAAGGAAGAGTTTGCAATCTACATTGTTGGCTCTGGCCGTATCAGCGTAGCAGGCATGACGAAGTCAAACATGGGTCCTCTGTGTAAAGGTATCGCTGCGGTTCTATAATCGCCCTCTAGCGAAAACCGCTTAAAAAGAGAAAAGGTCAGCAATTGCTGACCTTTTTAGTTTCTGCTGTTTTGTTTAAAACGCCGCGATAGAAATCGCGATGTCTTTCTCTTCGCTACTAGTAAATAAACTTGAAGCTAATGCCTACTTCATTGATATGATCAGAGGGTTGGCCTTCATAATCCGTATCGCGGAATTGGTAGTAAAGACCAGTACCGATAACATGATGCCACTGGTAGTTGAAGCCAATTTTGTAGTTGTTCTCGTCAACAATATCGCTGCGGTTTAAATGTACTTCCGCCGTTGCCATTAGCTTCTCGCTGAATAGATAATTCGCACCAATGGTGACACCTTGAATAAACTCACTGTCAGATGAAATGGTACGGTCTGTGTTGTCATCCGTTGCTTTCGCTTTGATCGCACCAAGGCCGTAAATACCATACACATCAAGCTGCTCATTGATGCCATAACGATAACCACCACCAAACATCAAACGGTCGATACGCAAAGTGAAATCGTCTGGGTGGAAAAATTGTGCGGAATAATCCACATTGAGTAGCCAGTTATCACGAATCAAATAATTGCCGCCTAACCCTAACGTTGTGGCGTTGGAATTGTCTAGCCATTCTTCGTTTGTGGTTCCGGCACCGACATCTAAATTGATGTGCTCGTAACCAAATTTTTCTGCTTGTTCTGCTTCTGAGGCAACGCTCATTATTGGTAATGCTACAAGAGGTGCAGCGAGTAATAGTCTTACCATTCTACTTCCTTCCATGAGTGTCATCCAAAACTCTTCTATAAACGCCATTGTATTGATTTAATTCGGCATCTTGATGACAGCGTAGCCGAATTAATTAGGATTTGCCGTGCGACTTGTCTGAATCTTATCATTGCGCACGAAAAACAGTGATCCGATAAGATTCTGTTTTAAAACTAAGTTAAGATTACCCTATCACTTGCAAACCAAAAGGCACCTTAATGGAAGCAGAACTTCTCGAGATATATAACTTTCTCGCCAAGTATCCCCCATTCAACGAGCTTCCGGAAGAAACGCTCACCAAAGTGACAGAGAACATCGAAATCTCTTACTACCGTCAAGACACTCCTATCATTCATTTCGGCGATCAGATCCACGATCTTTACATGGTTCGCAGCGGTGTAGTTGAAGTGTATCGACGTAAAGGTGAACTGTATAACCGGCTCGATGAAGGCGACCTTTTTGGTCAGATGGGTCTCCTTACCAACAACAAAGTTCGCTTTCCAGTAAAAGCGATTGAAGACTCCCTGCTCTACTGCATTCCTCAAGATATCTTCCAAGAACTCTACGATAACTTCGATTCATTCGCAGATTTTGTTGAAGTAGAAAACAGTGCTCGTTTGCGCCAAGCGGTTTCAGAGAACAACGACGCGAACGATCTAACGACCTCGAAAGTAAAAACACTCCTGACACGTGACGCGCCAACCATCGAGCGTGGCCAAACGATTCAAGAAGCCGCACAGTTAATGGCGCAAGATAATGTGTCATCATTGCTGATCGTTGACCCTGATTTTGTGCTCGATGAAGACGATCCACAATCCCCTGTCGTCGGTATTATCACTGACCGCGATTTATGTACCCGGGTCTTGGCAGAAGGTTTGTCGCCTCTCGATGAAGTATCAACGGTCATGACGACCGAGGTTATCTCTCTTGATCACAACGCTTACGTCTATGAGGCGATGCTGACCATGCTTCGTTACAACGTTCACCACTTGCCGGTTGTAAAAGATCAAATGCCTATTGGTATCATTGAAGCGACCGACATTGTTCGTTACGAATCGCAAAACTCACTATTGTTAGTAAGTAGCATCTTCCAACAACAAACCATCGAAGATTTGGCCATTGTCGCCGACGAAGTGAAAAGCAGTTTTGTTCGTCTGGTTAACGAAGACGCCAACTCTCACATGGTCGGCAGCGCGATGTCGGTCATTGGCCGAAGCTTCAAGCAACGCCTACTCGAAATGGCAGAAGAAGAATTGGGCCCACCGCCAATCCCTTATTGTTTCCTAGCCCTTGGATCTATGGGCCGTGATGAGCAGCTATTGGTCACAGACCAAGACAACGCCATCATTCTTGACGATACCTATCAAGAGGAAAAACACGGGAAATACTTCGAAGCACTCGCGCAATACGTTAGTGATGGTTTGAACGTGTGTGGCTACAAATATTGTACCGGTGACATCATGGCAACCAACCCTGAGTGGCGCATGACACGTTCAGAGTGGGAAGCGTGCTTCGCCGATTGGATTGACGACCCGAACCCGAAAGCCTTGCTCAATGCATCTATCTTCTTCGATTTGGATGGCGTTTATGGGCGTTTAAAATGGGCAGAACAATTAACGAGCTTCATTGTTCGACGCGCGCGTAAGAACAACCGCTTCCTCGCATGCTTGGCTCGTAACGCGTTGAACCGAACCCCACCACTGGGTTTCTTTAAAGACTTTGTGATGGAAAAAGATGGCCAGCACAAAAACTCAATCAACTTGAAACGTCGTGGTACAGCCCCTCTTGTGGACTTGATTCGTGTTCACTCACTGGCGGTGGGGTCACGCGCTCAAAACTCATTTGAACGACTCGATGACATCATTGATGCGGGCATTTTGCCAAAAGGCCGTGCTCAGGATTTGAAAGACGCGATGGAGTTCATCTCTATGGTGCGTATCCGTCACCAAGCGATCGATGTTGAATTGGGTATTGAACCAGATAACAACATTGAGCCAGAAAATCTGTCGGACTTCGAACGCCGCAACCTAAAAGATGCGTTCCAGATCCTCAGCAATGGTCAGAACTTCCTTAAGTTCCGTTATCAGGCCAGCAACAAGTTTAAGTGAGGCGTGGAATGATAAAAAAGTTGTTTCAAAAGCCGACCATTCAATGGCATACCAAGTTTCAACACAAGTTGGAGCAAGCGAAAGATGATCGGTTAATTGCCTTTTATGGAAAGGCGTTACCCGTGCCGGAAACCCCGTTGTCCCAAGTGGAATTCGTGGCACTCGATTTCGAAACGACGGGCTTAAATCCGCAGAAAAATGGCATCATCACCATAGGTTTGGTGCCTTTTAATCTCAATCGAATTTTCTTGCGCCAAGCGAAACATTGGAAAGTACGTCCACAAGAAAAACTCGATGAGGAATCGGTCATCATTCATGGTATCACTCACAGTGAATTGATTGATGCTCCGGATTTGGGGGAGATTCTCGGACCATTACTTGAAAGCTTAGCAGGCAAGATTGTCGTGGTGCATTACCGCCGTATTGAAAGAGAGTTTCTCGCTCAAGCGCTGCGTACTCGTATCGGCGAAGGCATTGAGTTTCCTGTTTTGGATACGCTGCAAATTGAAGAAGACATTCAACAAAGAACATCTGGTGGTTTGTGGAATAAGCTAAAGGGTAATAAGCCGAAATCCTTACGTTTAGCACAATCACGACGTCGCTATGGCCTTCCGGATTACACGCCACACCATGCGTTAACGGACGCCATTGCCACCGCTGAATTACTTCAAGCGCAAATTGCTCACCACTACAGCGAAGAGCAACCAATCAGTAGCTTGTGGCTGTAGCGAAGCGAGAAGCGAGAAGC
>NZ_JAHGAC010000036.1:0-38501 GCF_030248355.1 Vibrio sp. B172a
CTCGCTTCTCGCTTCTCCAAAACGAAAAAGGCCCCACCGAAGTGGAGCCTAAAATAAGCGATGGTAATCTTATTATTATGCTGTCAGAGCAAGGATAGAGCCTGGTAGCACGATGAACACTGCTAGTAGGTAACCTGCTACAACTGCTTTGTTCTTAATAGCCATTTCTGAAATTACTTCTGCACATTTCACAGGAATCTCACGTAGGAACGGGATACCGAAGATGAACAGTGTCGCCAGAATATTGAACGTTAGGTGTACTAGTGCAATCTGTAGTGCGAATACTGCGAACTCGCCAGATACCGCTGTTGCTGCTAGTAGAGCCGTGATACATGTACCGATGTTTGCACCTAGAGTGAACGGGTAGATGTCACGTACTTTTAGAACACCTGAGCCTACTAGTGGAACCATTAGGCTTGTTGTCGTAGATGAAGACTGAACAAGAACAGTTACTACAGAACCCGATACGATACCGTGAATAGGACCACGACCGATTGCGTTCTTAAGAATGTCACGAGCACGACCAACCATTAGGCTCTTCATTAGCTTACCCATAACAGTGATAGCTACGAAGATAGTACCGATACCTAGAGCGATTAGTGCTACACCACCCATGGTGTCACCAAATGTAGATAGAGGCTCTTTAATCGCGCTTACTACAGGCTTAGTGATTGGCTTGATGAAGTCAAAACCACCCATGCTCATATCACCTGTTTTTAGTAGAGGTGATACCAACCAGTGAGAAATTTTCTCTAGGATGCCGAACATCATTTCCAATGGTAGGAAGATCAGTACCGCAAGTAGGTTGAAGAAGTCGTGGATTGTTGCGCTAGCGAATGCACGTTTGAATTCTTCTTTACAACGTACGTGGCCAAGCGAAACAAGTGTGTTTGTTACGGTTGTACCGATGTTAGCACCCATTACCATAGGGATAGCGGTTTCTACAGGTAGACCACCTGCAACCAAACCTACAATAATAGAAGTTACGGTACTTGAAGATTGGATCAGTGCTGTAGCCACCAAACCGATCATTAGACCTGCGACTGGGTGAGACGCAAATTCAAAGAGTACTTTAGCTTGATCGCCAGTTGCCCATTTGAAGCCGCTACCAACCATAGATACTGCTAGAAGAAGCAGATACAACATGAATGCCAAGTTAGCCCAGCGTAACCAGCGAGTCGTGCTCGAGATTGGTGCTGCTGTAGAAGTAGCTTGGTTCATCATAATTTTCTCCGTGGACCTTTCAGTTCGTTTATTTGGTCTGTTGTTGAAACTGAGGGCGATGTTAGAGATGAAATATTTCAGTAATATTACAGTTCGGTTTCTATGGAGAATTTTTATTATTCTTTTTGATAGTTGTTCGTGAAGAAAAATTCACAACTAAATAAGTTGTTGATTTTACTTTGTTTTGTGTGGATTTTGTTTTGTTAACGAGTTTTAAGAGAAGATTAAAAAAGTGCGTTTGGCTTCAAGTTTTATGACAGTGTGAAACTGATATATTCGGTAAAACTCTTTTAATTTGAGTTTTATGTAGGTTTTGTCGAACTTATTGTTTGTCGTTGTCACATTTGATATAAAAAGTGTCATCTTCTTTATAGGGCTTGGCTATGTCACATTTAAATTACAACCACCTTTATTACTTCTGGATGGTGTGCAAACAAGGGTCAGTAACAAAAGCAGCAGATGCATTATTTCTCACGCCGCAAACTGTTACAGGGCAAATTAAAGCACTTGAAGACCGTATGAAGGGGAAGTTGACCAAGCGGAACGGGCGAACGGTTGAGCCAACAGAGCTTGGACAATTGGTATTTAAATATGCGGATCGTATGTTTGGTTTGAGCTACGAGATGCTTGATATCGTCAACTATAGCCAGCATTCCAATATCCTATTTGAAGTCGGTGTCGCCGATGCATTGTCAAAGCGACTCGTTAGCAAAGTATTAATGACGACAGTACCGGAAGATAACAGCATTCACTTACGCTGTTACGAGTCGACGCACGAACTACTACTAGAACGTTTGTCGCAACATAAGCTCGACATGATACTTTCCGATTGCCCGGTAGATTCGACACAAAGTCCTGGCTTGTACAGTAAAAAGCTTGGCGAAAGCAGTATGAGCTTTTTTGCTTCCTCTGAAATCGCCGATGTGAAGTTCCCTGAAATCCTTGAAAAGAAAAAACTACTCATTCCTGCTAGCCGAACCGCAATGGGACGTAAAGTTCTTCAATGGTTTGATCGCCAAGGGTTGCAACCTGATGTTCTCGGTGAGTTTGATGACGTAGCGCTAATGAAAGCTTTTGCTCGTTACCGTGATGATGTGATTTTCTTGGCACCGACGGTTTATATGTCGGAGATTGAAGATGACCGTAATTTGCAGCTGATCGGTCATGTAGACGACCTTAAAGAAGAGTATTACGTCATTTTTGCTGAGCGAATGATCCAACACCCAGCAGTAAAGAACGTTTGCGATGCAGATTTTAGCCAAATGTTTGAATGAACACGTTCCGTTGCGCAAATAAATAGATTACTATCGACAAAATTATAACTCGAAATTATAAAATCTTTGTAACACAACAAACTGGCCAGGGTTGGGGAAAGTAAGTTGTAGCTAGAGGTCCTGCAGATGAATCTACAAGAAATGGAGAAAAACTCCGCTAAAGCTGTCGTGTTGCTCAAAGCAATGGCAAATGAAAGACGCCTACAAATCCTGTGCATGCTGCATAACCAAGAGCTTTCGGTTGGAGAACTTTGCGCAAAACTTGAGTTGAGCCAGTCGGCATTGTCTCAACACTTAGCTTGGCTTCGACGCGATGAATTGGTTGCGACACGAAAAGAAGCACAAACGGTGTACTACACATTAAAGAGTGATGAAGTGAAGGCATTAATCCAAACACTTCATGGTCTTTATTGTGCAGAAGCCATGTGATGACAGGTCACATACAAGAAAAGCTGGCATTGCCAGCTTTTTTATTGTCTTGAATTCGAGCTACACAAATTTTAGATATAAAAAAACCGGCAAGAGCCGGTTTTTTCTTCACTGTAAAATCAAGTTTCTATTAAAGAGCTTTGATTTGTGCAGCGAAACGAGACTTATGACGTGCTGCTTTGTTCTTATGAACAAGGCCTTTAGTCGCCATACGGTCTAGGATAGGTGTAACTGCAGCGAATGCAGCAGTTGCAGCTTCTTTGTCGCCTGCTTCGATAGCAGCAACAGTTTTCTTCATGTAAGTACGCATCATTGAGCGACGGCTAGCATTGTGCTGACGACGTTTCTCAGCTTGGATAGCGCGCTTCTTAGCAGATTTACTATTTGCCAAGGGTCTAACTCCCAAAAACTTATTTCTATGACAATTTAAGGGCGAGGACTATCCCTCATTTGCGCCTAAATGTCAAATGATTTGTGCAAAAACCAATCGAAACCAAAACAAATTTTGGTAACAAAGGTCATCGCGGTTAAGATGGCGGGGATTCTAACAGCATTTTTAGACCATTGCTAATAATTATCCGCCTAGATCTAACAATAAACGGATATATTTTTAACGCCCATTTGTAGCTTTCAAAGGCTTAGAGGAATAGGGTTGGCTATCTTTTGGTGATATTCCGAGGTTACAGTGAGTAAACGACTGCTCAAGTCTGGCATGATCGTCAGTGCCATGACATTAATTTCGCGCGTCCTAGGTTTAGTTCGTGATGTGGTAGTAGCAAACTTGATGGGTGCAGGCGCGAGTGCCGACGTCTTCTTCTTTGCCAATAAAATCCCTAACTTTTTACGCCGTCTGTTTGCTGAAGGCGCGTTTTCTCAAGCCTTTGTGCCTGTACTAACCGAAAGTCACGCACAAGGGGATATGGATAAAACCCGCGAGTTGATTGCTCGTGCGGCCGGTACGCTAGGCGTGATTGTTTCTATTGTTACCATACTCGGGGTTTTGGGTTCCGGTGTGGTGACCGCGCTGTTTGGTTTTGGTTGGTTCCTAGACTGGATGCATGGCGGCCCGGCAGCTGAGAAGTTCGAACTTGCTAGCGTCATGCTCAAGATTACCTTTCCTTATTTATGGTTCATCACTTTTGTTGCGCTTTCTGGTGCGATCCTCAATACCTTAGGTAAGTTTGCGGTCTCTTCTTTTACGCCTGTCTTCCTCAACGTGATGATCATTTTGGCGGCGTGGTTTATTTCGCCTCAGATGTCGCAACCAGAAATCGGCCTTGCGATTGGCGTATTGCTAGGTGGCCTTGTTCAGTTTCTATTCCAGATTCCCTTCCTTATTAAAGCGGGAGTGATGGTTAAGCCTAAATGGGGCTGGCGCGATCCGGGTGTGGTGAAGATCCGTACCCTAATGATTCCTGCTCTGTTTGGTGTGTCGGTAAGCCAAATCAACTTACTGTTTGATACCTTTATTGCCAGTTTCCTACAAACCGGTTCGATCAGTTGGTTGTACTATTCCGATCGCTTATTGGAATTCCCATTAGGTCTGTTTGGTATCGCGATTGCCACGGTGATTCTTCCTGCACTATCACGTAAACACGTAGACGCACACAGTGAAGGTTTCGCACACACCATGGATTGGGGCGTACGTATGGTTACCTTACTAGGTATCCCTGCAATGCTTGGTTTGATGGTACTAGCAAAGCCAATGTTGATGGTGTTATTCATGCGCGGTGAGTTTTCTCCGCAAGACGTACATCAAGCCTCTCTCTCTTTATTAGCGTATGCATCAGGTTTGCTTAACTTCATGCTGATTAAAGTGCTTGCGCCAGGTTACTACTCGCGTCAAGACACCAAAACACCAGTGAAGTACGGCATCATTGCAATGGTGACGAATATGGTCTTCAACGCGATCTTTGCATACTTCTACGGTTACGTTGGTCTTGCTATCGCAACGGCGCTTTCTGCTTTTGTAAACATGGCGCTGCTATACCGCGGCTTGCACATTGCCGGTGTGTACCAAATCACTAAGCGAACTGTCTTCTTTATTATACGTTTGGTGATAGCTGGTGCAGCGATGGTTGCGGCTATCTTATGGCAACTTGAAGACATGTCTGTGTGGTTGGATTGGAGCTTTGCTCATCGTAGTGGCGTGCTAGGAATGTTGATTGGACTTGGTGCTGTCGTTTACCTAGCCGTTGTGTTTTTACTCGGCGTACGTTTAAAAGACCTAAAAGCTGGGACAGAATAAGGTTGATTGGTATATAATCCGTCAGTTTCACACAGTGCAAAGTAAAAACAGAGGCATAAAGCAGTATCCAATGGAACTGATCAGAGGCATTCACAATATCAAGTCGCGCCATCATGGTTGCGTGCTGACTATTGGCAATTTCGATGGCGTACATAGAGGCCATCAACAAGTATTGCAGCAAGTGTCTGAGCAAGCGGAGAAACTTTCGTTGCCTTCGGTTGTGATGACCTTTGAACCTCAGCCTATGGAGCTGTTTGCTCGAGATAAGGCACCTGCGAGGTTAACGCGACTGCGTGATAAATTTGTTCAGCTGAGTAAGCTCGACATTGATCGCTTGCTTTGCGTTAACTTCAATCGTCATTTTGCTGACCTAACGGCGGAAGAGTTTATCCGTGACTTGTTGGTTGGTCGATTGGGTGTTAAGTTTCTTGTCATTGGTGATGATTTCTGTTTCGGCAAAGGTCGAACAGGTAATTTTGCGATGTTACAAGAAGCAGGGGAAAAATACGGCTTTGAAGTCGTAAGTACCCAAAGCTTTTGTTTACAGCAATTACGAGTGAGTAGCACTGCTATTCGCAAAGCGCTGGCTCGTGATGATTTGCATTCCGCGCAAGAGATGCTGGGAAGAGATTACAGCATCAGCGGTCGTGTTTCACACGGAAGAAAGCTAGGTCGAACCATTGGGTTCCCAACGGCAAATATTCCGTTGAAGCGCTGTGTTTCTCCGGTTTCCGGAGTCTATGTTGTTCAAGCGCTTGGCTTAGGAGATAAGCCGATTGGTGGCGTCGCTAACATTGGTCAACGACCGACAGTTAATGGTGTTCGCCAACAGTTAGAAGTACACTTATTCGACTTTCATGCTGATTTATATGGTAAACAGCTAGAAGTGAAACTTTTGCATAAACTTAGAGACGAGCAAAAGTTTGAGTCGTTTGAAGCACTTAAACAACAAATCGTATTGGATGCTGAAGCAGCAAGGGTGTGGCTGCGTCAGCTTAAGCGTTGAGCGGTTTATTCCACCGTTCAACATAATGTCTAATTTTCGCCCAATATAACGGAATTAAGAATCGATGAGTGAGTATAAAGATACCCTGAACTTACCTGAAACAGGGTTTCCAATGCGCGGCAACCTGGCTAATCGTGAGCCAGAAATGCTTAAGCGTTGGTACAAAGAAGATCTTTACGGTGAAATCCGTAAAGCTAAAAAAGGCAAAAAGTCATTCGTACTGCACGATGGCCCTCCTTATGCGAACGGTGACATTCACATTGGTCACGCACTAAACAAGATTCTTAAAGACATTATTATTAAATCCAAAACACTTTCAGGTTTTGACGCACCTTACATCCCAGGCTGGGACTGCCACGGTCTACCAATCGAATTGATGGTAGAGAAGAAAGTCGGCAAACCAGGTCAAAAAGTGACAGCAGCTGAGTTCCGCGAGAAATGTCGTGAGTACGCTGCAGGTCAGGTTGAAGGTCAAAAAGAGAGCTTCAAGCGTCTTGGCATCATGGGTGAGTGGGACAAGCCATACCGCACAATGGATTTCGCAACAGAAGCGAACATCATCCGTGCTCTTGGTAAGATCGCAAGCAAAGGTCACCTACTGAAAGGTTTTAAACCAGTTCACTGGTGTACAGACTGTGGCTCAGCACTGGCTGAAGCTGAAGTTGAGTACAAAGATAAAGTATCGCCATCTATCGACGTTCGTTTTAAAGCGGCTGACGAAGCGGCGCTGCTATCTAAGTTTGAACTGACAGAAGGTCATGAAGGTCACGGTGACGTATCTATCGTTATCTGGACAACAACACCTTGGACACTGCCTGCAAACCGCGCAGTATGTCTACGTGATGATCTAGAGTACGTACTTATCCAAACAGAAGGCGACAACGCTGAGCGTATCATCGTTGCTGCTGAGCTGGCGAAAGACGTAATGGACCGTGCAGGTATCGAGCACTTCCACAACCTTGGCTTTGCTAAAGGTGCGGATCTTGAGCTTTCTCAATTCCAACACCCATTCTACGATTTCACTGTACCGGCGATCCTTGGTGATCACGTTACAACTGATTCAGGTACTGGTGTTGTTCACACTGCACCTGGTCACGGTCAAGAAGACTTCGCGGTTGGTAATAAGTACAACCTAGAAGTAGCAAACCCAGTTGGTTCAAACGGTGTTTACCTACCAGACACTGAGCTGTTTGCTGGTCAGCACGTATTTAAAGCGAACGATGCGGTAGTAGAAGTACTGAAAGAAAAAGGTGCACTACTACACCACCACGCTTACGAGCACAGCTACCCACACTGTTGGCGTCATAAGACTCCAATCATCTTCCGTGCTACGCCTCAATGGTTCGTTTCTATGGACCAAGCTGGCCTACGTGCTAAAGCACTAGAGTCAATCAAGAACGTAGAGTGGATGCCTGAGTGGGGTCAAAGCCGCATCGAAGGCATGATCGAAGGTCGCCCTGAGTGGTGTATCTCTCGTCAACGTACTTGGGGTGTGCCAATTGCTCTGTTTGTTCATAAAGAAACAGCAGAACTTCATCCAAACACGCTAGAGCTGATCGAGAAAGTCGCTAAGCTGGTTGAAGAGAAAGGCATCCAAGCATGGTGGGATGTCGATGCAGCTGAACTGCTAGGTGCAGACGCGGAGCAATACGAAAAAGTACTAGATACGCTAGACGTATGGTTCGATTCAGGTGTAACTCACTTCTCAGTTGTTGATGCTCGTGAGGAGTACAACGGCAACAGTGCAGACCTATACCTAGAAGGTTCTGACCAACACCGTGGTTGGTTCCAGTCTTCTCTAATTTCATCTATCGCGATGAAAGACGAAGCGCCTTACAAACAAGTACTGACACACGGTTTCGTGGTTGATGGTCACGGTCGTAAGATGTCTAAATCTATCGGTAACGTGGTTGCGCCAAAAGACGTAACGAACAAGCTAGGTGCTGACATTCTTCGTCTATGGGTTGCTTCAACAGACTACACTGGTGAAGTTGCGGTTTCTGATGAAATCCTAAAACGCAGCGCAGATGCGTACCGTCGTATCCGTAACACAGCGCGTTTCTTCCTTGCTAACCTAAGCGGCTTCAACCCTGAAACAGACATCGTTCCTGTTGAAGAGATGGTTGCGCTAGATCGCTGGGCGGTTGGTCGTGCACTAGCAGCACAAGAAGAGATCGTTAAGGCATACGAAGAGTACAACACACACGGTGTAACTCAGCGTCTAATGCAATTCTGTTCAATCGAAATGGGCTCTTTCTACCTAGACGTAATTAAAGACCGTCAGTACACAGCAAAACGTGGCGGCAACGCTCAACGTAGCTGTCAGACAGCACTTTACTACATCGTAGAAGCGCTAGTTCGTTGGATGGCGCCAATCATGTCGTTCACTGCAGATGAAATCTGGAACGAAATGCCAGGTCAACGCGACAAGTTCGTATTCACTGGTGAGTGGTTCGACGGTCTATTCGGTCTTGCTGAAGGTGAAGAGCTGAACAACGAATTCTGGACTGAGATCCAAGCGGTTCGTGGTGCAGTAAACAAACTTCTAGAAGATGCGCGTAAAGAGAAAACCATCGGTGGTGCACTACAAGCTGAAGTGACTCTATTTGCTGATGACGCACTAGCGGCGAAGATCAACAAACTTGAAGATGAACTGCGCTTTGTTCTACTAACATCTGCTGCGAAAGTTAAGCCTCTAGGTGAGAAGACGGATGCAGCACAAGCGACAGATATCGAAGGCTTGTTTGTTGAAGTAGCAGCAGCTGAAGGCGAGAAGTGTGACCGTTGTTGGCACCACACGCCAGACGTAGGCACAATCGAAGGTCACGAGAAGATCTGTGGTCGTTGTGTGTCTAACGTAGACGGCGAAGGTGAAGTACGTAAATTCGCGTAATTGCCTAGAACGACTGAACTTTTTTTAAAATTAACAGCCCCAGTATTTACTGGGGCTGTTTGTAGGTAAAGTAATGAGTGAAAAAGCACTGACGTTAAAGCAATCTGGAGTTCGCTGGCTGTGGTTAGCAATTCTGGTATTTATTGCAGATATTGGCATCAAATTGGTGGTGATGGACAACATGGGCTACGGATGGGCAAACCGAATTGAGGTGCTGCCATTCTTCAACCTACTTTATGTTCATAACTACGGTGCAGCATTCAGCTTCTTGAGCGATCAAGCGGGTTGGCAGCGCTGGTTGTTCACAGGCATCGCGTTTGTTGTTACAGGTCTTTTGACCTACTGGATGAGCAAGCTTCCAGCCAAAGAAAAATGGAACAACATCGCTTACGCACTGATTATTGGTGGTGCAGTGGGCAACGTGTTTGACCGTGTTGTTCACGGCTTTGTTGTTGATTACCTAGACTTCTTCTGGGGTAACTACCACTGGCCAGCATTCAACCTTGCAGATACAACTATCTGTATTGGTGCGGCAATGATCATTCTTGATGGCTTCCGCAAAAAGGACGCTGACAAGTAATCTTTTGCGATATATCGAATAACCCTAAGCGTCGTCCGTTGATTCGGACGACGCTTTTTATTATGTTGGAGCCCAATCCGCGCATCTTCGTACAATAAAAAGCAATCACAGTACGTGATCAGATAGAGCGCAGGAAACCCAAGAACAAGGAAGCAGTAACGTGACAACAATAAATCAAGATTCAGCAGTAACGCTGCACTTCACCATCAAAATGCAAGATGGCTCTGTAGCGGACAGCACACATAATATGGGCAAGCCTGCTAAGTTCATTATGGGCGATGGCAGCTTGAGTGAGAACTTTGAGCAATGCCTACTAGGCTTACAAGTAGGCGAACAAAAGGCAATTGAACTAAAAGCGGCGGACGCTTTTGGCATGCCAAACCCAGACCATATCCACCATATGGACCGCACTAAATTTGTTGGCGAAGCGGAAGTTGAAGTCGGCACAATCATGGCATTTAGCGGTCCTGATGGAATGGAAATCCCGGGCATCATTACTGAGATTGCTGGCGACTCAGTAACTGTGGACTTCAACCATCCACTCGCGGGACAAGACGTGACTTTCGAAGTCGAAATTTTGTCAGTAGAATAGCGAACCAAATAAAAGATAACTTCCATGAGCAATGAAATGAAAATCCTGTTAGCTAACCCACGTGGTTTCTGTGCTGGTGTTGACCGCGCGATTAGCATCGTAGAGCGTGCGCTAGAGATGTATCAGCCACCTATCTATGTTCGACATGAAGTGGTGCATAACCGTTTTGTGGTTGAAGGTCTAAAACAGCGTGGTGCTATCTTCGTTGAAGAACTGCACGAAGTGCCAGACAACAACATTGTGATTTTCTCCGCTCATGGTGTATCCCAAGCTGTTCGTCAAGAAGCGAAGTCCCGTGATCTAACGGTATTCGATGCGACCTGTCCGTTGGTAACCAAAGTACATATGGAAGTGGCACGTGCAAGCCGCCGCAATATGGAAGTGGTACTTATCGGTCATGCTGGTCACCCTGAGGTGGAAGGCACTATGGGTCAGTATTCAAGTGATACAGGCGGCATGTACCTTGTGGAAACGCCAGCCGATGTTGAGAAGCTAAAAGCGATCGTGAAAGATCCATCGGATCTGCACTACGTGAGCCAAACGACACTGTCTGTTGATGAAACCGCTGACGTAATTGAAGAGCTACGCCGCGTATTCCCAGACATTCAAGGTCCTCGTAAAGATGACATCTGTTACGCGACGCAAAACCGCCAAGATGCGGTGCGTGAGCTATCTGCTGATGTAGATGTGATGGTTGTTGTGGGTTCTAAAAACTCATCGAACTCAACACGTTTAAAAGAACTGGCTGAAAAGCTAGGCACACTAGGTTACCTAACAGATTGCCCAGAAGACATCATGCCTGAGTGGTTTGAGGGTAAAGTAAAAGTTGGCGTGACGGCGGGTGCATCTGCACCAGAAGAGTTGGTGAATCAAATCTTAGATCGCATTAAAGAGTTGGTTGGCGCAGAAGCCGTTGATGAAGTGCTTGGTCGTGAAGAGAACATGTTCTTCGAAGTACCAAAAGAACTGCAAATCAAGCAAGTCGATTAAGACGAATCAAACACCAAAAAGGCGACCACAAGGTCGCCTTTTTTATTGGGCATTTCTACACGATTTCGACAGAATTTGCGCTTAGTGACTGATACCTAAAAGCTCTTTGAGCACCTTTAGGTAACGACGGCTCACCGGGATCTCAAAACCTGTTTTGGTAATGATTTCGGCCAATCCGTTTTCTAATAACTTGATCTCGCTGATGGCTTTGATGCTAACCAGATACTGTCGATGGCAACGTACCAAAGGGGTTTTCTCTTCCAAGGTTTTTAGCGTGAGCTGTGTGCTGGCTGTTTGGCTGGTGGAACGTACATGCACTCCACTGATATCACTGTAAGCACACTCAACCGTTTCGGTTGCCATGATCACAATGCGGTTGTGTCCAATGCAAGGAATCTGATCTAGGCTCTCTGGGGCGATGGCAGACAGTTGCTGAGTGAGCGCGGATTGACTCATGACTTTATTAAGGCGTTTTACTGTTTTCGTCAAACGACATGGATCGACGGGTTTTAGTAGGTAATCAAACGCATTGTCCTCGAAAGCTTGAATCGCATATTGGTCGTAAGCGGTCACAAATACCACGTAGGGCATGGTCTCTGGATCTAACATACCCAGTAGCTCGATGCCCGTCACCTGAGGCATTTGGATATCTAGAAATACCACATCCGGTTTCAGCTCATTGATTTTCTTAAGCCCCATGATGGCGTTTGACGCATCGCCAATCACTTCTATGTGACCCGTTTCAGCCAATAGTTCTGCCAGCTCTTCACGAGCAAACTGTTCATCATCAATGACGAGAGCGGTTAACATCCAAAATTACCTTTATGCGTTTTAACTGTGCTTATCGCGAGTGGGGAATGATAAAACTCATTTTAGTAAATTGGTGCTGCTGATAGGTAATTTTTAGCGCTGAATCACGCCCAAATTGATTCGATAAGCGCTTGTCGACAATTTCCATGCCTAAACCAGAATGATTCTCTTTTGGCGGCTGGTAGCTTCCTGCGTTGTCCTCAACCGTTATCAGTGCGCCTTGCGGGTGTGTTTGACTGTAAATCTTTACCTTGCCACCTTCTAGCATATTGGAAATACCATGTTTGATGGCGTTCTCAACTAGCGGTTGAAGAGTAAAGCTCGGTAACTTGATATCGAGCAGTTCTGGTTCAATCTCGATCTCGACTTCCAATCGATCAGTAAAACGCGCTTTCTCAATCGAAAGGTAAGAATCCACATGTGCTAACTCTTCTTTCAGCGTCACCGTATTGATGTTCTGTTTTAAGTTACTGCGGAAGAAGTGCGACAAGTTTTGGATCAGTTCTCGTGCTTTATCAGGGTTACGACGAGTAATGGCACTGATGGTATTAAGTGCATTGAACAAAAAGTGTGGGTTCACTTGAGCGTGCAGCAGTTTGATTTCTGCCTGAGCCAGTAGGGTTTGCTGCTGCTGATAATCGCCATACAAGATTTGGCTCGATAGAAGCTGAGCAATGCCTTCTGCCATTGACATGTTCGCAGTAGAGAACAGCTTGCGCTTTGGTTCGTAAAGCTTAATTGTGCCCACCACTTCTTTACCCGCGCGCAAAGGAATGATCAGCGCAGAGCCCAACTTACAATCTTTCGCTAATGAGCATTGGTAAGGGCGCTCACTGCCATCAAGGTAGATAATGTCATTCTTCTCCATTGAATCGAGTGTGCTTTGCGATGAGATTGGAGTATTTGGCCTATGGTGATCATCACCGATGCCAACGAAAGCCAGAATCTTTTCTTGGTCAGTAATGGCGACTGCGCCTACTTTGGTTTCTTCATAAATGATTCGGGCAATCTTATCGGCGTTCTCGCTGTTAAAGCCGGTGCTGAGAATACCAACTGAGCGGTCGGCAATGCTTAATGCTCGGCGGGAAAAGGTCGCCGAGTACTTTTCAAAAATGGTTTTACGATCTTGCAGAATACTCATAAATAGAGCGGCACCAACTGAGTTAGCGATGATCATTGGGGCAGCAATAGCTGAAACGAGTTCATAGGCTTGGTCGAATGGTTTGGCAACGGCAAGCAACAGAATCATCTGTACGATCTCTGCTACGAAGGTCACGCTGAACACCACGCTTGGATTAAACAGCATTGCGCCTTTGTTGCGTTTAATCAGGTAAACGTGCAATAAACCGCCAATTAAGCCTTCTGCTGTGGTCGATATAGCACAGGCTAAGTCTGTAAAACCACCTAAGGTATAGCGATGGATGCCGCCAGTAAAGCCAACCGCAAAGCCGACAACAGGTCCGCCAAATAATCCGCCCATTACCGCACCAATAGCGCGAGTATTGGCGATGGCGTCGTTAATCTGTAAGCCGAAGTAGGTGCCTAGGATACAAAAGCCAGAAAAGAGCACATAACAAATGAGCCGATGGCTGAGGCGTGAAGAGATGCTCAGTAGGGGCAAAATGATCGGCGTTTTACTCAGCATGTAAGCCAGCACTAAGTAGACACACATTTGTTGTAGAAGGGAGATGACCAGTTCCATAACGAACCTAACCTAAAAATGATGTTTTTATTGTAAGTGAATTAAATCTTCGAAGAGAAACAAAAAGAGCCTGCAAAGGGCAGGCTCTTGGTTTATCCAGACATCGATAATGAATCGGTTAGCAAGCGAAGGTATTCATTATGCGGTTTCTGAGGCTGCTTGTGGCTTCTCGTCATCTGCTAGCTCAGTTTCACCTTTGCCTTTAGATATCTTGATAACGTAAGCCGTAACCGCTAGTGAGAACACAATACCTACGATGGTTGAGATTTGCATTGGCAGACCAAAACCTAGCGTGCTGTTGTTTAGAATGAAAGTTACACACACGGTAGTCATGAATACTGCTGGGATAGTCGTAATCCAATGCAGTTTGTTGTGACGTAGTAGGTAAGCCGACGCAGTCCAAAGCATCATTACTGCTGTTGTTTGGTTTGCGAAGCCGAAGTAGCGCCAGATGATACCGAAGTCTACTTGAGTCAGAATGCCACCGATAACGAACAGTGGTAGAGCCATTAGAAGACGGTTACGCAGTGTTTTCTGTTCCATACCGAAGTACTCAGCAAGAATCAGGCGGCTTGAGCGGAATGCTGTGTCACCTGATGTGATTGGCAGAATAACAACACCAAGGAAAGCAATCACACCACCGAATACACCCAGTAGACCGAATGAAGCGCTGTATACCACGTTACCAGGACCACCGTTTTTCACTGCTTCTGCAAGACCATCAAGCGTGCCGAAGAAAGACAGAGCGATAGCACACCAGATTAGCGCGATAACGCCTTCACCAATCATTGCACCGTAGAATACGAAGCGACCGTTCTTCTCATTTTCCATACAACGCGCCATCAGTGGAGACTGAGTTGCGTGGAAGCCAGAGATAGCACCACATGCGATAGTGATAAATAGTGCAGGCCAAAGAGGCATATCGTTCGGGTTCAAGTTAGTCAGCATGTCGCTTACTTGGAAGTCACCCATCACAGTATGTTCGCTAGAGAAAGCAATAGCAGTCATTAGACCTACAGACATGAAAATCAGAAGCGCGCCAAACAATGGGTAGAAGCGACCGATGATTTTGTCTACAGGAACAATTGTCGCAATGATGTAGTAAGCGAAAATCAACACAACCATGGTTGTCATGCTTACGCTAAAGCTAGTTTGGTCGTTGATTAGGTTTGTGATCATGCCTGCTGGCGCTGATACGAATACCACACCAACAAGAAGCAATAGGACAATGGCAAAGATGTTCATAAAGTGTTTTGCGCCATTACCTAGGTAGCGACCCGTAATTGTTGGTACTGATGCACCGCCGTTACGAACAGAAAGCATGCCTGAGAAGTAATCGTGTACCGCACCTGCGAAGATACAGCCAACAACAATCCAAAGCATTGCAGCAGGACCGTATAGGGCACCCATGATTGGGCCAAAGATAGGACCAACACCTGCGATGTTCAGAAGCTGAACAAGGTATACACGCTTGGTTGACATTGGAACGTAGTCAACGCCGTCCGTTTTAGTATGAGCTGGCGTTTGACGATTCTCATTGATGCCGAAAATCTTCTCAACGAAAGCACCGTAGATGAAGTATCCGCCGATGAGGGCTGCGACACAGGTTAGAAACCACATCATAGCAATTGTCCTTGGTTTGTTAGGTAGGGTAATTTTTTAAGCTCAGGATGTATGGTATTCATCTCTTTTGTTAAGTGCATTCGCTCTATGGATGAGTGGTCGAATAGAGAAGCGAGTGGTCGATATAACGGTTAAGTGGTTTTATCGTTTGCCTAGTGGTCGTACTTAAGGCTGAGTGGTTCTATTAACCATTAAGCGGTGGTTATTAAGGGTGAATGGCTGCCTCAAGAGTTAAGTGGTGAAATCAACAGATAAGCGGCAAAGCACAGGCTTTAGTGGTAAGCTTGTTTTGAAAACAATTAGTTAAGGAAGAATGATGAAAAAGGCAACGTTAGGCTTGGCGCTGGCTTTACTAGCAGGGTGTGCGGCAACAACGGAAGAACTGGCGCAGTCCGGAGATTGGTACCAGATCGGTTATCAAGATGGTGTCGCTGGGCATACCTCTCGTACCATGAAAGAACTTCGCTCGTTAGGAAATGTAAAGCAAGGCGATTATGACCAAGGTTACCTTGAAGGGGTAACTGAATACTGTAATCCTGATTTTGCTTACCAAATGGGCTTGTCTGGTCAATATTATGAAGGTGTATGTGAGGGAACGCCCGGAGCACAAAAATTCCGTATGGAATGGCAACGTGGCTGGAACGAATACAGCAACTAGATCTGTTTCATAATCAAGACTGTAGTTTTGCTTGTTGATCTTCTGACATTTGAATTTTATTGCTTTGCTGTACTTATGGCTTGAGATTCAATCAGAAGTGAAATGAAAACATGAAGAAGTATTTTTTGGTCGCATTAGCATTGTTGCCCTTAACGGTTGGTGCGACCAACGTGTTGAAAGAGTCGATTAAGATGAAGCGTAAATACGATCACGATAAGCATCGTATTACCAATACCATCAACAATACCAAGCGTAATATTAAAGAAGTCACTGACGGTACTTATGTCGAGAACCAAGTGAAGCGAGAAGTAAACCAAACCACTCGCAAGTACACCAATAAAGTAGAGAACGTTAAGAACATAACGAATCCTGATCACATCAAACGTAAAGCAAATGACAAGCTTAACCAAGAGTTTGATGAATGGTTGTATGAAGACTAAATCTTGATATCTAAAACAAAAAAGGAGACCACGAGGTCTCCTTTTTGTTTGTCTTGTATCTACAGGTTTGAGTTGCCGGACTCAAGATTTATTTCGGCTGGTGGTTTTCCACAGCTTTGCGTAAGAAGCCGTCTTGGTGGTGCAGGTGAGCACGAGCCGATTCAATATCAAGATCGGTCAGGATCATTAAGATCGCCAGCTTCACCTCATAATCCGTCTGCTTAAGCACTTCGGTAGCTTGTTCTTTGCTGCAATCGGTCGCTTGCATCACAATTCGCGCTGCGCGTGCAACGAGCTTGTTGTTGGTTGCTTTCACATCAACCATCAGGTTTTGATAGCTCTTGCCCAAACGGATCATGCTGGCGGTTGTTAGCATGTTTAGCACCAGTTTCTGCGCGGTACCTGATTTCAAACGAGTTGAGCCTGTTAATGCTTCAGGGCCTACAACAGGGCTAATTGCGACGTCGGCAATGTCGGCGATTGGAGAATCTGGATTACAAGATAGCGCAATCGTGGTTGCGCCGATCTCGTTGGCGTACTCCAAACCACCAATGACATAAGGCGTTCGGCCACTTGCAGCGATACCCACGACAACATCGAGATTTGTGAATTTGATGTCTTTTAGGTCTTGCTCACCTAAAACCGGCGAATCTTCCGCACCTTCTTTCGCTTTTAGAATCGCCTCTGGGCCACCCGCAATCAGACCAACCACCATCTTGTCTGATACGCCAAATGTTGGCGGACATTCCGATGCATCAAGCACACCTAAACGGCCACTGGTGCCTGCGCCCATGTAAACCAGACGACCGCCGACTTTAAACGCGTCGGTGATCTTATCCACCGCGAGTGCGATTTCGGGTAAAACCTTCTCAACCGCAAGTGGTACGAGCTTATCTTGCTGATTAAGTCGCTGAACAATGTCCAGAGAGGGCAGTAAATCGATGTCCATCGTATCTGGGTTACGACCTTCTGATACTAGATGGGCAAGAGCAGCAATAAGCGCGTCATTTGTCATAGTGGTTTAAGCCTTTTGAATACTGATTTCGATTTGTTTTTTCGCTGTGGCTAGCACAACGTATTTAGTTTTTAGGATAGAGCACACCCAGCGAAGCAAGACGGCTCGCACCGGTTACTTCAGGTAAGTTGCTTGGTAGCCCGTCAATATGTCGCTGAGCAAGCCAAGCAAACGCCATGGCTTCCATATAATCGCCATCGACACCTTTATCATCCGTTGTTGCGACTTGCCACTGCGGCAGAAGTTCCGCTAAACGTTGCATCAGTAGGGGGTTTCTCGCCCCACCTCCACACACCAACAGCTGTGGCTGCTGGCCATACGTGAATTTCTCCACTTCGTTTGCAATGGTCTTCGCCGAGTATTCACACAGCGTGCGTTGTACATCTTGTGCTGAGATATTGTGGTCAGCTAACTGATGATGCAGCCAATCGATATTGAACAGCTCTCGGCCAGTGCTCTTAGGCGCCGACATAGCGAGGTAAGGTTCTGCTAAGAGTTGAGTTAGTAGTGCTGCATCGGTGTTGCCTTGTAGAGCAAATCGCGCGTCTTTGTCGAAGCCTCGTCCGGTGTGTTGTTCACACCATGCATCCATCAACATGTTGCCCGGGCCCGTATCGTAGCCGATCACTGCTTGCTCAGGATGCAGTACCGAGATATTGGCAATTCCACCGATGTTGAGCACCACGGTGGTGGAATCTTGCATGGCAAAAATACTTTTATGGAAGGCAGGGACGAGCGGGGCGCCTTGGCCACCTAACGCCATGTCTTTACGACGAAAATCTGCCACGGTATCAATGCCAGTTTTGACTGCAATGATGTTGGCATCACCCAGTTGGGTGGTGAAGGGCAGATTGCCTGTTGGCTGGTGGAACACGGTTTGACCATGATTGCCAATGGCTCGTATTTGCTCAGCGGAATAGCCGGATTTATCCAGTAGCTGTAAAACCGCATCGGCAAACAGATGGCCAAGTTGGTGGTCGAGTTCACCAATGGCTTTTAGATTTGTGTCTTGCCCAGTGCAAACCGACAAAAGCGTCTGCTTAATATGAGCGGGCATTGGGTAATCATCGTGTGCTAGCAAGCGAACACGGTTATCTTCAATTTCAACCAGTGCGGTATCTACACCGTCCATACTGGTTCCAGACATCACACCGATATACAGTTTGTTAAGATTCACAGCCAATTCCGTCAATTCTTCGATTCACTTATTGTAAAGCAATTCTGAAGCGAATAACCTCATCGAATACGAGATATTCAGCCGATTTTGAGGAGAAAAAATGGGACCGTTATGGGTTGATGTTGCAGGCTATGAACTGACTGCAGAAGACAGAGAAATTTTGGAGCATCCAACGGTTGGTGGTTTGATTTTATTTACACGTAACTACCACGACAGCAAGCAGCTTCAAGCTCTTACCCAATCTATCCGCAAAGCGGCGAAACGTCCGATTTTGATTGGTGTTGACCAAGAAGGTGGACGCGTTCAGCGTTTTCGTGAAGGCTTCTCATTGATTCCTGCGGCAGACGAATACGCCAAGCACCAAAACAGTGAAGAGCTGGCTCGTCTGGGCGGTTGGTTGATGGCTGCTGAGTTGATTGCTCATGATATCGATCTAAGCTTCGCCCCAGTACTAGATAAAGGTCACCAGTGTAAAGCGATTGGCAGCCGTGCCTTTGGTGAGGATCTGGACACCATTTTACGTCACAGCACCGCGTATATGCAGGGCATGAAGAGTGTCGGTATGGCGACAACAGGTAAGCACTTCCCGGGTCATGGTGGTGTGATTGCTGATTCACACTTAGAGACACCGTACGATGAGCGTAGCGATATCTTTGAGCAAGACATGGCTATCTTCAAAGCGCAAATCGATGCAGGAATCTTAGACGCGATGATGCCTGCTCACGTCATTTTCCCAAATTATGATGATCAGCCTGCTAGTGGCTCTGAGTATTGGCTTAAACAAATCCTGCGGCAGCAACTTGGTTTTAACGGTTTGATCTTCTCTGATGATTTGACCATGGAGGGAGCTGCGATCATGGGTGGCCCTGCTCAGCGTGGCGCACAAGCACTAAACGCCGGCTGCGATATGCTGCTGGTTTGCAATAAGCGCGATGCGCAAGTTGAGGTGCTTGATAATCTACCAATCACTTCTGTTCCTCGAGCAGATGTTTTGTTGAAGAAGCAAAGCTTTTCTCTAAGCGAGCTAAAACTTTCGCAAGAGTGGAAAGACGCCTCTGAAGCGATGAAGCGATTGGTTGGCTAGCCATCTCATCCCTGAAGAATGGTTTGTTCAGGGGGAGGCGTAAACTTTCTAAAACATCCATTTAAAGCCGAAGCGCTCTGCATTTCGGCTTTCTCTTTTGGTGTAAATTAAATTTTACATTAAATGTTTTTTATTGTGTACGGTTGTATTTCTTTTTTAGCCTGTTATCTTGTCGATAAAGCTTAGTTGTCTCACCAAGGAATTGGTTGGGTGTAAACAAAAATATACAGGTCAAAGTTATGCAAAGAAGTGAATTGAGCAACATCAACATCAGCGAAGAACAAGTTCTGATCACGCCAGAGGAGCTAAAAGTGAAGCTTCCTTTAAGTGAAAAAGCACGTCGTTTTATTCAAGAGTCTCGTCAAACCATCGCTGACATCATTCACAAAAAAGATCATCGTCTACTCGTTGTATGTGGACCGTGTTCTATCCATGACGTAGAAGCTGCGAAGGATTACGCTAAGCGTCTAAAAGCTCTTTCAGAACAACTAAGCGACCAACTGTATATTGTAATGCGTGTTTACTTTGAGAAGCCTCGAACCACAGTTGGTTGGAAAGGCCTAATCAATGACCCACACCTAGACGGCAGCTTTGACATTGAACATGGTCTGCATGTTGGTCGTGAATTGCTGGTTGAATTGGCAGAGATGGAAATCCCGCTGGCAACAGAAGCCCTTGACCCAATCAGCCCGCAATACCTTGCAGATACCTTTAGCTGGGCTGCGATCGGTGCTCGTACGACTGAGTCACAAACACACCGTGAGATGGCAAGTGGTCTTTCTATGCCAATCGGCTTTAAGAATGGTACGGATGGTAGCTTGGCTACTGCTGTTAACGCGATGCAAGCGGCTTCTTCTAGCCACCGTTTCATGGGTATTAACCGTGAAGGCCAAGTAGCGCTTCTGACTACGCAAGGTAACCCGAATGGTCACGTGATTCTGCGTGGCGGCAAGCAAACTAACTACGATTCAGTGTCTGTTAACGAGTGTGAGCAAGAGATGGCGAAGTCTGGTCTTGACGCTTCACTGATGGTGGATTGTAGCCATGCAAACTCACGTAAAGATTACCGTCGTCAGCCATTGGTTGCCGAAGACGTGATTCATCAAATCCGTGAAGGCAATAAGTCGATTATAGGCTTGATGATTGAGAGCCATATCAATGAAGGTAACCAATCTTCTGACCTAGCTCTTGAAGAGATGAAATACGGCGTATCTATCACCGACGCATGTATCAATTGGGATTCAACTGAGGCACTATTACGTCATGCACACGAAGAGCTAGTGCCTTTCTTAGAGAATCGTCTAAAAGGCTAACAACACGGGATTTAAGGAACATCAATGGCAGTTGAACTTAACGCATTACGCGATCAGATTGATGCAGTCGACAAGCAAATGCTAGAGCTACTCGCTCAGCGTTTAGCGCTAGTAGAGAAAGTGGGTGAAGTAAAAAGCGAACACGGTTTGCCAATTTATGCCCCAGATCGTGAAGCCGCAATGCTGGCATCACGACGAGCTGAAGCTGAAAAAATGGGGATTCCTCCACAGCTGATTGAAGACATTCTTCGTCGAACTATGCGTGAGTCCTATGCCAGCGAGAAAGATTCCGGTTTTAAGTGTTTGAACCCAGAACTGCGCTCTGTGGTCATTATTGGTGGTAATGGCCAATTAGGTGGCCTGTTTGGCCGAATGTTCAAACTATCTGGCTACCAAGTTAAAGTGCTGGGCAGCAAAGACTGGGATCATGCCGATGACATCCTAAAAGATGCTGGGCTGGTGGTAGTTACAGTGCCGATTCACCTAACAGAAGGTGTGATTGAGAAGCTCGGTAATCTGCCACAAGATTGTATTCTTTGTGACCTGACTTCTATCAAGTCTAAGCCGCTGCAAGCAATGTTGAATGTGCACCAAGGTCCGGTTGTTGGTTTGCACCCAATGTTTGGCCCAGATGTACCGAGCCTAGCGAAGCAGGTGATTGTCTACTGTGACGGTCGTGGTAATGAACAATACCAATGGCTATTGCAACAGTTTGGAATTTGGGGTGCAAGCTTGTGCCAAATAGATGCGCAAGAGCACGATCATGGCATGACTTTGATTCAGGCACTGCGCCACTTCACTTCTTTCGCTTACGGTATGCACCTAAGCAAAGAGAATCCGAACATTGAACAACTGTTAAAGTTGAGCTCACCGATTTACCGTTTGGAGCTAGCGATGGTAGGGCGTCTGTTTGGCCAAGATCCAAACCTCTACGGTGACATCATTCTTTCATCACAAGAAAACATCGACATGATTAAGCGTTTCCACCAACGCTTTGGTGAAGCTTTGTCTGTTTTAGACAGTAAAGACAAGGCTGAGTTTGTCGAAAGCTTCGAGCAAGTGAGTGACTGGTTTGGTGATTACTCGCAGCAATTCATGAACGAAAGTCAGAACTTGCTTAAACAGGCTAATGACAATATCCATCGTGGATAAGAACAGATTTTGAATGTAAAAAGAGCAGCTTATTCGCTGCTCTTTTTTATTCGTATGTTTCGTGATGATCAGTTGGTTGATGTGGCACTGTTATCTTCACTCGATACTGTGCTGATGCTGGTATCACGGTAAGGTGAGTTAGTAAGGTTGATTTGCAGGCGAACCACGTTATCAATCAATTGAACCAACGGACCCCATTTCACCTTCTTCTCTTTCTCGAATGCGTAGTTAAAGTTCTCTGGCGTCCAATCCATCAAGTATTGTGGGTTCAATGCTCGGCCTAAGAAGCGCACTTCATAGTGCAGGTGCGGGCCGGTTGAGTTACCTGAGTTACCACATTTCGCAATCACATCGCCTTTACTGACGAACTCTCCGCTCTTCACGCTGAACTTGCTCAAGTGAGCAAAGGAGCTAGAAAAGCCAAACGAGTGACGCAGCGTGAGGTAGTTACCATACCCACGGTTACCTGGACGTACCGTTTCTACCACACCGTCTGCCGGCGCAAGGATCTGTTCTCCACGCTTACACGTTAGGTCGATCCCTGTATGAACATGACGTTTGCCCGTGATTGGATTGACACGACTGCCAAAAGGAGAGGAGATACGTTGATAAGTCATTGGGCTGTCGTTTGGAATCAAACGGAACATGGTCGCACGAACTGCAGAATCGATTGCCGCAGCATCAATGCGTTCTTCCAGTGCATGTTCATCGGTGCTCAGCTCTTCATCTGCTAAACCCAACACAGACTCAACATCAAATACACGCTTGCCTAGCAATTGAATCTGGTTGTTTTTATCGGTTAAGGACTGAGAAAGAGAGTGGTTGGTATCTAACTGCTCTTCGTACAACACGGAGATTTCAGCTTTCTCGCTCTCTAGCTTTGCGATGGTTTGATTGAGTGCTTGTGTGTCATGAATCTGCTTTTGATGCAGGTACCAAGCACCACCAACAACAGCGGGTAGTGCAACGACTGACGCACAGATAGCTAGGATCGAAAGGCGACCCAAATGAAATTGCTGATTCCCGTCTTTTGTCGGGATCTGCATGATGATTTTTTTAGACATGGTTATTGTTACTAAAGTAGGCGTTCAATTTATTCTTCCCCTAAATCTGAAAGATGCTCTAACTCTCGATTCAGAAGCTCATTATTGCCTACATTCAATTCTATAAATCGTTTTAGTTGGCTAATACTATCGATGTCTATGTTGGCGATCTTTAGCCTAATCTCGTTATCTATAATCGATATGATGTTGGCGGTTAGCTGCATCACTTGCTCTGATTGAGCAAACGAGAACGCAACATCTACCTTACGTGACGGTTCAAGTGAACTTGCATTTTCAGCTTTTAACAGCAAGCCATGTAATGAGAGATCTTGAATCGTGGCTTGTAATGCCAAGTCACCTTGTTCCAATAAAGCTGAAACTTGATAGATAATGCGTGAAAAGCGTCGTCTCTCCGTCATAGAGCTTTCTCATTAAGTCGTCAAATCAGTCGAAGACTATATCAAACAGAACAAAAGTTGTTCAATTTTTGTTCTTAAAATATCGAGCTAGCACAGAGTTACGATTGCTAAAGGTCAAGCTCTTAATTGAAAAAATGCCAATTTGAGCCATTTATGCAACACATACAACAAAGGCCGCTATGATAGCGACCTTTGTACGAATTACAAGCAAAGGTGAGCGTAAGGTGATATACCGCACACTCATCTTATAAACGAAATTACTTCGATACGCGCTTGTATTTGATACGGTGTGGTTCAGCTGCTTCAGGACCAAGCGTCTTCTTCAGCCATTCCATGTACTCGTTGTAGTTACCTTCGTAGAAGTTAACTTGGCCTTCATCGCGGTAGTCGATGATGTGCGTTGCAATACGGTCTAGGAACCAACGGTCGTGCGAGATAACCATTGCACAGCCAGGGAACTCTAGTAGTGCTTCTTCTAGTGCACGCAGTGTTTCAACGTCAAGGTCGTTGGTTGGCTCATCGAGTAGCAGTACGTTACCGCCAGCTTTAAGCAGCTTAGCAAGGTGCACACGGTTACGCTCACCACCAGAAAGCTCGCCGATAACTTTTTGTTGATCAGAGCCTTTGAAGTTAAAGCGAGAACAGTAAGCACGTGCAGGGATTTCGAAGTTGTTGATCTTGATGATGTCAGCGCCTTCAGAAATCTCTTGGAATACCGTGTTCTTGTCGTTCATTGAGTCACGGAACTGCTCAACAGACGCCAGTTTCACTGTTTCACCAAGCTCAATCGTACCTGAGTCTGGTTGCTCAGTGCCGCTCAGCATCTTGAATAGAGTCGATTTACCTGCACCGTTGGCACCGATGATACCCACGATTGCACCCTTAGGCATGCTGAACGATAGGTCATCGATAAGAACACGACCGTCGAATGACTTAGTCAGGTTGTTCACTTCGATAACTTTATCACCTAGACGCTCACCTGGCGGGATGAACAGCTCGTTGGTTTCGTTACGTTTTTGGTGGTCAGTGTTTTGTAGCTCTTCAAAGCGTGCCATACGTGCTTTAGATTTCGCCTGACGACCTTTAGGGTTTTGGCGAACCCATTCAAGTTCTTTCTCGATGGTCTTTTGACGAGCTTTTTCTTGCGATGCTTCTTGTTGTAGACGCGCATCTTTTTGCTCTAGCCAAGACGTGTAGTTACCTTCCCATGGAATACCTTCACCACGGTCAAGTTCTAGGATCCAACCCGCTGCGTTATCTAGGAAGTAACGGTCGTGGGTAATCGCAACTACAGTACCAGTGTAATCAACTAGGAAGCGTTCTAGCCATGCAACAGACTCAGCATCCAAGTGGTTGGTTGGTTCGTCGAGTAGCAGCATGTCTGGCTTTTCAAGAAGAAGACGACAGATAGCCACACGGCGACGCTCACCACCTGATAGGTGTTGGATTTTTTGATCCCATTCAGGAAGGCGAAGTGCATCAGCAGCACGCTCTAGCGCGTTATCTAGGTTGTGACCATCTTTCGCTTGGATTAGCGCTTCTAGTTCACCCTGTTCTTTTGCAAGTGCATCAAAATCGGCATCTGGTTCTGCATACGCAGCGTATACCGCATCCAAGCGCTTAAGTGCGCCAGCAACATCTGCAACGGCTTCTTCAACGATTTCACGAACGGTCTTTGACTCGTCCAGAACAGGTTCCTGTGGTAGGTAACCTACGTTTAGTCCCGGTTGTGGGCGTGCTTCACCATCGATATCAGTATCGATGCCCGCCATGATACGTAGCAGCGTAGATTTACCTGCACCGTTCAGACCTAGAACACCGATTTTTGCACCTGGGAAGAAGCTTAGAGAGATGTCTTTAAGAATTTGACGCTTAGGTGGCACAATTTTGCTCACCCGCGACATGGTATATACGTATTCAGCCATTGCCGATCGTTCCTAAATTAACTGTCATTCAAAGGCTCTATTTTATACCAACTCCTTGAGTTTTGTTACCGGATTGCAAGAAATTAGCATCTTGTGTGATTTCTTCTTCATCGCTGACCGGAAACTCCCAACTTTAGGGTATACACTTTTCTTGTTCACCTTTAATTCAAATACCCACTCTTCATCGGGATGGATGAATTGTCGGGAATCTATTTGTCTTGAAGGGTTCTAAAGTTTTACGAGTACAACATTTATTACATCAAGTCGCTTTACAATAAGAACTTAATACGGTGTAAATAGATGCATATGCTTTATGACTTACCGCGCCTTGTATTCACCAGTGGTAAGAAGTGAAGCGATAAACGTCTGGGGAAAATGACGCACATGAGATTCAACGTATCTGAATTGGCTAAAAGAGTATGCTACGCAGCCGCTTTATGTGCGGTAAGCGTGTCAGCAAACGCTGCGCTGAGCCTTGAAAAACAGCGCCAAGTCTATGAGCAAGCTCAGGATTTATTAGATAAGAACGACATTGATGGTTACTTATCTATCCGTTCTAAAATCGCCGACTATCCACTGACGCCTTATGTGGATTACCGGGTGTTTCTGAGGCAATTATCGAGTAAGTCTCCACAACAGGTAGACGAATTTATTAATGACCACGAGGCTTTTCCATTCTCACGTCGAATTCGCGCCCCTTACTTAGATAACCTTTATCGTCAGAAAGATTGGAAAACCATTACCGAGTTCCAAAAAGTGGAGCCAAGTGGTGAGCGTTACCAGTGTATTTTTTATGTCGCTCAATTAGAGCAGGGTAAACAAGTTGCTGCCTTTAAAGGCGCAGAGCACATGTGGCTGCGCGGCAAAAGCATCGCCGACGAGTGTGACCCATTGTTCTCTGCGTGGGACAAAGCGGGTGAGCGCACCGATGAGCTAATTCTTCAGCGTATGCTGCTGGCGTTTGATGCTCGCAATGGTGGCTTAATGAGTTACCTGCAAAAACTGCCAGAATCAGCCAAAGCGAAGCAGCAAGCTAAAGCAATGAAAGCGCTGTTTGATAAACCAGAAACGGTCGCTGCATTTGCTAAGAAACAACCTGCTAATGACTTCAATCGCGCTCAGAGTGAATATGCGTTAGAGAAGTTGGCTCGTAAAAATACCAAGCAAGCGCAAGATGCGTATGCTGCAGTTGTGAAAGGTCAGAAGTTCTCCCCTGAGAAAGCGCAAGCTCTGGCTGACTACATTGCGATCCGTTTGATTCGTACTGAGTCGGACTCATTAGCAAATTGGCGTGATGATAAAACGAAGTCGAGTAAGAATTTACCCTTGATTGAAAGCCGCATTCGTTTGTCGATTCAAAACGGCGATTGGAAAGGCGTAGAGAAGTGGATTGCGGTTTTAAATGACAAGGAACAGGCAACGCTTCGGTGGCAATACTGGCTAGGTCGTAGTGAAATTGCTTTGGGTGATGCTACTGCGGGTAAGCAACGTTTGTCCAAATTGGTCGGCCAACGTAACTTTTACAGCGTTGCGGCGGCCAATGCGATTGGTCAGTCAATTAAGTACCCATCAAGTTCCGTTAAGTTAGACAAGAAAGCAGTTCAGCCATACCAGAAATCTTTGGTACGTATTGAAGAGCTTATCGCGACCGACAAAATTGCCGCAGCGAAGAGTGAATGGACCCATTTGCTTCGTCGTGTGAGCAAAGAAGAGAAAACGCAACTTGCCGCTTATGCTGCTTCTAAGCGTTGGCACAACCTCACCGTGATTGCGAGTATTCAGGCGGAAATGTGGGATAACATCCCATTGCGTTTCCCGGTGGCGCATCGCTGGTGGTTTAACTTCTACGCTGAGAAACACAACATCGATCCGATTACTATGATGTCACTCGCTCGACAAGAAAGTGCATTGGATTCGGAGGCGCGTTCGCCTGTAGGTGCTCGTGGCCTAATGCAAATTATGCCCGCGACGGCTAAGTACACGGCGAACAAGTACAAGCTCAAGTATCAAGGTACGCAAGACCTGTACAACGTGGGTAAGAACATCGAGATTGGTAGCCACTACTTACAAGGTTTGATGGAGGATTACGATAATAATCGTATTTTCGCGCTCGCTGCTTATAATGCAGGACCTAACCGAGTAAAAATGTGGCGAGATCGAACACAAGGAAAAGTCGACGCTTATTCCTTTATTGAAGCAATTTCATTTAAAGAGACGCGTGGTTATGTGCAGAACATTTTGATGTTTGAAACTTACTACCGCGACCTTTTAGGTGTAGATGGTTCGTTCTTGACCCCAAATGAGATCAATACCAAGTATTGAGTGAGGTAACTTGATGTCACACGAACCTGAGTACAAAGACTGGCAACAGATTGTCGAACTGATCCGCTCTAGCGTGGATAACCAGCAACACGAGATGTTGTTGACCATGTTAATGACGCCGGATGAAAGAGAATCGCTCACCGCACGCGTCAACATTCTAAATGAGTTGCTCAAAGGTGAGCTGTCTCAGCGTCAAATCAGTCAAATGCTTGGAGTGGGTATTGCCACCATCACTCGTGGTTCAAATGAGTTAAAGTCGAAATCTGATGCAGACAAAGACAAACTCAAGACATTGCTAGAGCAGGGGGCTCAATAATCTTTGAGTTGAACTCTCTGAGTTACAGGCAGCAAAAAGGGCGGAATTTCCGCCCTTTTTAATGTGTGCTATTCGCTGCTATGAGCTTTAAAGCTCGCAATAAGCCCCGTGCAGCTATAGATTCGCTGGGAAATGTTCTGGGTTGGTAAAAGGAATCAAAGCCAGAATCAACGCTTGATGGTAGACCGAACTGCGCGTCAGTTCGTTTTGAGTCAGTAGACCAATTGCGCCACCTTTCTGTTTGATGTTGTCGGTACCAAATACCTCATCCATCACATCGCCAAGCTCATTGGCATGTTCAAGTTTTTGGAGCACTTCTGGTGGTAGCATCAAGCTGGCAGAGCGAGATTCTCCACGATGTGTATCAGACTCAATCACCATCCAAGCAAATGTTACTTTGCCTTCAATTCCTGCCTCTAAACCGACATAGAAATCCGCATTTGGCATTTTTGCTTTGGCGTTACGAACTCGGTTTAATGCGCCAAGATGTGTTTCATCATTAGACATCGGTTGGTCTGCCACTTCACTTGGAACACTGACACCAACGAACTCAAAATTTTGCTCTGAGAAAGCGCTTTGAAAAGCACTCTCTACAGCCTTGATTTTCGCCGGGTTTAGGGACGCGATAACGACTTTTTGGGTTGCCATGATCTTTTTACCTACCATGTTCTTTTTACTTACAATAATCCCTTAGCTCAGTTTTACTTGAGTGGGTTTTATATTCTCGCTTGGGTAACAACCTAACACTTTCAAGTGCTTAGTGATCTTGGTTAGCTCATCAATCGCTTGCTGCATCTCGTTAGAACCTAGGTGAGATTCAAGGTCTACGTAGAACATCTCTTCCCATGGGTTGCCCATAATTGGACGCGATTCTAGCTTGGTCATGTTGATGTCGTAACGCTGAAGCACCAAGAGTGTCTGAACCAGAGAGCCAGCTTGTTGCGACGTTGACATGATCAATGTGGTCTTCGCAGGAATCTGCGTCGATACTTCTACAGGTTTACGTGCGACAACGATAAAGCGAGTGTGGTTTTCTGTTTGGTTTGCGATGTTGCCTTGAATGGCTTGTAAGCCGTAAAGTTTACCGCTTGAAGCATTACCAATTGCCGCAACGTCGTCACGGTTAAGCTCTTGTACCTTTTGCATCGCATCGGCAGTGCTTGCGCAGGACTCTAGCTTCACGCCTTTCATGCGGCTTAAGAACTCGCTGCATTGCTGGTGTGGTTGCGGATGTGAGTAAAGTGTTTTGATGTTCTCAAGACGAATGTCTTTGGTTGCTACGAGGCAATGCTCAATTGGTTGAGTCAGTTCACCAACAATGTACAGCGTTGTGTGTTGCAGTAGGTCATAAACTTCGTTGATCGAGCCAGAGCTAGTGTTTTCAATTGGAAGTACGCCATAGTCTGCATGGCCAGATTCCACCGTCTGAGTCACTTCTTTGAAGTGTTCACAGTTAAGTTCAATCAGTTCTGTATTCTTACGGCTGAAGTATTCACGACTTGCAAGGTGAGAGTACGAGCCTTTTGCACCAAGGAAAGCAACGCGAGCAAGAGGCTTGCGACTTTGCTGTGGATTAACTAGGTTCTGCAAGTAGCTTTGCTGAAGAAGAACAGAGTCTTCAATGATGGTATGGAAAAGTTTGGTGATGTACTGAGCGTCGAGTTCGTATTTATCACGGCCGTTGGTGATCAGTTTTACTAGAAGTTGTTGTTCACGGACTGCATCACGAACAGGTTTCGACGTTTGAACTTTGCTTTTAGCGACTTCAATACTGAGCTTGCGGCGTTCTGACAACAGGCTTAGCAGTTCGTCATCCAGCTCATTCAAACGTAAACGAATTTCTTCCAGGGAAATAGGTTGGTCAGTCATCAATTCTTTCCTTATAAAAAAAGCCCCCCGATTTGGGAGGCTTTCTGTTTGTTTTTGACTTTTCTTTCACAAACGAGTTAGCCCCTCCAACTATGGAAGGAAAAAGAAGTCAAAAAGAAACAGGTTTGTTGAATGCATAAATAGTGCTTAATTTGTGAGTGTTTAAACACAATAAGCAAGCTGGCGGGGAGCGTCAAGCAAAAAAATAGCGCCTTTCGGCGCTACTTCCTCAATCTGGACGGTTTACTCTTCTTCTTCCACTAGCTCAGGCTTATTCGCACGTCGAGCTTCAGGTTTGTGGGTCAGCTTATTCAGTTGTCGTTCTAGTTTTTGCTCCACTTCATTGATAGCTGCGTAAAGATCTTCGTGAGTTGCTGAGGCGATTAGCTGGCCTTTAGGAACTTTAATAACGGCTTCGAATTTCTTCTGTTTGTTTGGTTCCTCACTGAAAGTTGCTTGGCATCCAATGATGTCTACTTGCCATTTCTCCAGCTTTTTAAATTTGCTCTCAATATGAGCACGGATTGCAGAGGTGATTTCGATGTTTTTACCAGTGATGTTCATTGTCATAAATGTTTTTCCTCTGTTTCATCCCTCATGGGTTGAATTCAGATTACCGCTTTGAGGATAAAAGAATGTGATCTTGATCACTATTTTGAGCGGCTTTTTGGAGATGGAAAATGAATGTGATCTCACTCAAGAACTGCTGAGATTTATGTGAAAATTGCTTGTTATCGGATTCGAAATCATTAGATTGGGTAGAGTACTGAGCTGAAAACTAACCCGTTTTTAGGGGAGTTATACGGCCTGTAATTCTAGTTAGTTAAAAATTAACCAGAACAAAGATGTGAATCAGATCACTCTTAAAGTGCACAGTAAGTTAGATTCAAAAACGCCGCTTAATTCGTTGAGCGGCGTTTTTGGTTTTCTATTTAGAGTTTCTCTGTTTATGGGGTTTGGCTGACTCTTCTCAGCGGCGTCATAAAAACGGGATCGTCTGGAACAAGTAAAACGTTATCCAGCGTTTTCGCGAGATCAAGGCTTTCTAGTTGCTTGTAGATCACGTAGTAGCGATTCACATTGGTCACATATCTCACCGTTTCCCCCAAACTCCTGCGCGTCACCACTTCAACGTTGTTAAACCAAACATTGGGATCGTAGCCTTGTTGAGCCGCGCGCTTACGCATTCTTTCAACGTTTCCTGGCCCGGCATTGTATGCCGCGAGTGTTAAGTAGAGTTTGTTCTCTTTGCTGATTGCTTCATCACTGAAGTAGTAGCGGCGCAGGAACGCCATGTATTTCACGCCTGCATGAACATTGTTTTCCAAGTTACGAATGTTTTTTATGTTTACGTTCGGGTCACTCGCTGTGCTTGGTAATATTTGCATGATACCGACAGCGCCACGGCTAGACGCTAAGTTGTTATCGAACCCCGACTCTTGATAAGCCACTGCAGCGATCAGCAGATAATCAAAGTCGTATTTCTCCCCATATTTAGAAAACAGAGCAGAGAGCTTTTCAAGCTGAGCAATCTTTTTTGGGTTCAATGCCTTGTTCAACCAATTGGTGTTGTCGATGTATTTCCCGTAAATGACGTTCCCAAGTAAGGTGCCAGATTTGGCTGTGCGAATGAATTTGTTCACCACTTTCATTAGCTCAGGGCTGTCGTGACGCATTGCCCAGGCGATCTCACCACCTTTGCGGATTGGGATTTTGGTATGAGCACGGATATCGTCCATAAAGCTCATCCACAACTTGGCTTTGTGGCTATCAAGAACAATGGCTTTGACATAGCCATTGTTGAGCATTCCCACCAATTCGTAGTCTTGTAGTGTTTCTTCTATGAAATGGACAACAACAGGTGGTAAGCCTTTCTTATTAAGTTGTTTGTTTAAGGCCTGAATGCTCTCAAAGTAACTTGAACTGGCACGTACCCATATTTCCTTGCCGCTTAGCTGATCAAGCTTGGTCATCACTGGTGTTTTTTTATTGGTAATTACCCATTCTTCAATGCCCGTGATGGCAGGATCACTAAAATCAACCAACTTCTTACGTGCGTTGGTAATGGTGAGATTCGCAACAACCAAATCTCCTAATCCTTGTTCAAGGGAGGGAAGCAGCTCATCACGAGATACCGGAATGATTTGAATATTGATCTTAGGTTTGAGTTTGCGTAAATCTCTCTCAAAATGCGCAAGCAACTCAGCGCCAATCCCTTTTGGCTCTCCTCCCTCTATGTAATAGAAACCCAAATCGGCTGATACCAACACGCGCAAGACGTTTTTCTCTTTGATGACATCGAGATCGCCAGTGTAAGGCGGCTGTCTAAGAGGAGATAGCTCGAGAGCAAAACTCGACGCGGAGAGTAGGATCAACAGTCCCGTCCATAACTTTGATAGTGTCACGTTCACATCCATGTTGATGGTGGAGGAGAACTTTAAGCATATGTGTCGCTTAAAAAATCATCAAGGAAGTGAATGTGATAAGGAGAAAGGATAAAACAAAAATTAATGCGGAATAAAACAAAACCGCCACAGTTTGGGGCTGTGGCGGCTTAAGATTAGTTAACTGGGTTGAGCTTTATCAGCTCTTCAGTCCTGGCAACTGAATCATCCAGTTTCAACTGTTTGTATGCTTCTAGCTGAATCTCAAGTGACTTACGAGCGGCTTCTGTATCAGGAAACGCTTTTTGCAGCTCTTGCGCACGGTTGATTGCTGCAATCCATGCTTCACGACGTAAGTAGAAGTCTGCGGTTGCAAGATCGTAGTCAGCAAGACGGTTCTTCAATGCCACCATGCGTTTTTGCGAGTCTTCCGCATAAGGGCTATTCGGGTAACGATCGAGCAGCTTTTTGAAATCATCAAATGCTTTCTTTACTGGCTCTGGGTCACGGTCACTACGGTCTACGTTGAACAGGTCATGCATGAAGTTACGGTCTTGTGCCATGTGGCTCAAACCGCGCATGTATAAAACCCAGTCCATTTTTTCGTGAGTTGGGTTCAAACGCATAAAGCGAGAGATCGTTGCCAGACCTAGTGCTAGGTCATCGTTTTTGTAGTACGCGTAGATAAGGTCAAGTTGTACCTGCTCAGAGTAGGCACCAAACGGGTAACGCGAATCCAAAGCTTCTAATTTCTCGATGGCAGAAAGCCAGTTACCGCTTTGCAGAGAAGTTTGCGCGTCTGCATACAGTTCAGAAGGTGGCACATCAGGAACGATTTCTTCTTTGCTTGCACAGCCAAACAGAAGGGATACCGCTAAAAGGCCTGTTAAAGTCTGATGTTTCATATCAGGAGTCTGTTCCTTGAATCTAAATATTTCTTAAGCTGCCGTTACTTTCTTTCCAGTAACAGATACAATGACGTAATAGTCTATTTTTCCACAGTCGTGAGCATTAGTCTCACAGTTTTTAAAAAAGTTCGATATGGCTCAGCAGATTGTTTTAACCAACACCGTAAAAGATAGCCAATTAGGTCAACGTTTAGACCAAGCTATCGCCGAATTATTCGCGGACTTCTCTCGTTCTCGCTTGAAAGAGTGGTTGCTTGCAGGGAAAGTACAAGTGAATGGTGAAGTTGTCACTAAACCTCGCACCAAAGTAATGGGTGGCGAGGAAATTACCTTGCAAGCCGAGCTGGAAGATGAAGAACGCTGGGAAGCACAAGATATCCCTCTCGATATCGTCTACGAAGATGAAGACATCATCGTAATCAACAAGCCTCGTGATTTTGTAGTACACCCAGGTGCGGGTACGCCAGATGGCACTGTACTAAACGCATTGTTGCATCATTACCCAGACATCGCCGAAGTACCTCGCGCAGGTATTGTGCATCGTCTAGATAAAGATACAACAGGCCTAATGGTGGTAGCGAAAACCGTACCAGCACAAACTCGTCTAGTACGCGCGCTGCAAAAACGTAACATCACTCGTGAGTATGAAGCGATTGCAATCGGTCGTATGACGGCGGGCGGTAAAGTAGATAAACCAATTGGTCGTCACTCTACTAAACGTACGCTAATGGCGGTTGCCCCAATGGGTAAACATGCTGTTACTCACTACCGTGTGGCAGAACATTTCCGTGAGCATACACGTATTCGCTTGCGTCTAGAAACGGGCCGTACACACCAAATCCGTGTACACATGTCTTACCTACAGCATCCACTATTAGGTGATACTGCTTACGGTGGTCGTGCTCGTATCCCAACTGGCGCATCACAAGAGTTAACGGAAATGATCCGTGGCTTTGACCGCCAAGCTCTGCACGCGGTAATGCTTCGTTTTGAACACCCTGTTACTGGTGAAGAGCTAGAATTCCACGCTCCAGTGCCTGACGACATGGTAGAAATGACAGAAGCGCTGCGTAAAGATACAGAAGAGTTCGGTCTACCTGACGAGTTCTAATATGAAGACAATTATTCCTAACTGGCCAGCACCAAAAAACGTAAAAGCCTTCGCCTCTACCAGAGTCGATGGCTTTTCGACGACGCCTTATCAAGGGCTAAATTTGGGTGCGCATGTTGGGGATGACTTGTCCATCGTAGAAAAGAACCGTGACTGGTTGGCGCAACAAGCAAAGATGCCTAGTGCGCCAATCTGGTTGAACCAAACCCATTCTACAGTGGTAGCTCAAGCAAGCGCTCCTACAAAGCAAGTACTGGATGCGGATGGTGTGTTTACCTCTTCAAGTCAGGTTGTGTGCTCGGCCATGACAGCGGATTGTTTGCCTGTTCTACTAACCAACACGCAAGGTACCCAAGTAGCAGCTGTTCATGCTGGTTGGCGCGGCTTGGCAAATGGTATCGTTGAAAATGCACTAGAGTTGTTTTCTGGTGAGGTAATGGCGTGGTTTGGTCCGGCAATTGGCCCTCAAGCATTTGAAGTCGGTGAAGATGTTCTGCAAGCCTTTGTGGATTTTGATTCACAAGCTCATCAAGCCTTTACTCCTCGTGGCATTGAAGGGAAGTGGCTGGCCGATATGTCTAAGCTTGCAACTCAACGTCTCAACAAACTTGGTGTCACTCAAGTATTTGACTCTGGCCTGTGTACTTTCCAAGACAAAAATGACTTTTATTCCTACCGCCGTGATGGTGTGACAGGTCGACAAGCCACTTTTATTTGGATTGAGGACTGATCACTACAACGCAAAAGTGTTGAGATGCATAGCTTCATTTTTGCAAAGCTATCTTTATTAATTCACTCCCTTGAAATTCCCTCTCTGCGTATCCATCTTTCTAACTGTCAAAAGAATTTCCTTAAGTTGAGGTTAGGAAGAAAGATATGCGTCTTGATAGATTCACAAGTAAGTTTCAAATCGCTATCTCTGATGCTCAGTCACTAGCGTTAGGGCGCGATCATCAATATATCGAACCAGTGCACCTAATGGTGGCATTGCTCGATCAGAACGGTAGCCCAATTCGTCCACTACTAACCATGTTAGATGTCGACGTAACTCATCTACGCTCTAAATTGAGCGAAATGTTAGACCGACTGCCTAAAGTCAGTGGCATCGGCGGTGATGTTCAGCTGTCTAGCTCTATGGGTACACTTTTCAATTTGTGCGACAAAGTGGCTCAAAAGCGTCAGGACTCCTACATCTCTTCCGAAGTCTTTTTGCTTGCGGCATTAGAAGACCGTGGCCCACTTGGTCAGCTATTAAAAGAGATGGGCTTGACCGAGCAAAAAGTCAGCCAAGCGATCGAAAAGATCAGAGGTGGTCAAAAGGTCAATGACCCGAATGCAGAAGAACTACGCCAAGCATTGGAAAAGTTCACTATAGACCTTACTGAACGTGCAGAGCAGGGTAAGTTGGATCCGGTTATCGGCCGTGATGATGAAATCCGCCGCACCATCCAAGTATTGCAGCGCCGTACTAAAAACAACCCTGTGATCATTGGTGAACCAGGTGTGGGTAAAACCGCTATCGTAGAAGGTTTGGCGCAGCGCATCATTAATAATGAAGTACCAGAGGGGCTACGTGGCCGCCGCGTACTTTCGTTAGATATGGGCGCACTTGTTGCGGGTGCAAAATACCGTGGTGAATTTGAAGAGCGTTTGAAGTCGGTATTGAATGAGTTAGCCAAAGAAGAAGGCAACGTAATTCTGTTTATTGATGAGCTTCATACCATGGTTGGCGCGGGCAAGGGCGAAGGCTCTATGGATGCCGGTAACATGCTAAAACCAGCATTGGCTCGTGGTGAGCTCCACTGTGTGGGTGCAACTACATTGGATGAATACCGCCAATATATAGAGAAAGATGCGGCACTTGAGCGTCGTTTCCAAAAAGTGCTGGTGGATGAACCAACGGTTGAAGACACGATTGCCATTCTTCGTGGTTTGAAAGAGCGTTATGAACTTCACCACCACGTAGAGATTACCGATCCAGCGATCGTGGCAGCCGCAAGTTTGTCGCATCGCTATGTTTCGGATCGTCAGTTGCCTGATAAAGCGATCGACCTTATTGATGAAGCCGCTTCTAGTATTCGTCTACAGATCGACTCTAAACCAGAATCGCTCGATAAACTCGAACGTAAAATCATCCAACTTAAGATCGAGCAGCAAGCACTGAGTAATGAGCATGATGAAGCAAGTGAAAAACGCTTGGACGTGCTTAACGACGAGTTGAACGAGAAAGAACGTGAATATGCAGAGCTAGAAGAAGTGTGGAATGCAGAAAAAGCCGCACTATCTGGCACTCAACATATTAAAAGTGAGTTAGAGCAAGCCCGAATGGATATGGACTTTGCACGCCGAGCTGGTGATCTAAACCGCATGTCGGAACTGCAATATGGCCGTATTCCTGAACTTGAAAAACAGCTCGATCTTGCTACTCAAGCTGAAATGCAAGAGATGACACTGCTGCGTAACAAGGTGACGGACAATGAGATTGCAGAAGTACTCTCTAAGCAAACGGGTATCCCCGTTTCTAAAATGCTCGAAGCAGAAAAAGAAAAACTGCTCCGCATGGAAGAGGTTCTGCACAAACGCGTGATTGGTCAGGCGGAAGCGGTTGAAGTGGTATCAAATGCAATTCGTCGTAGCCGAGCTGGCTTATCGGATCCGAACAAACCGATTGGTTCCTTCTTATTCTTAGGTCCAACAGGCGTAGGTAAAACAGAGCTGTGTAAGACACTCGCTAGCTTCATGTTTGACAGTGAAGATGCCATGGTACGTATCGATATGTCAGAGTTCATGGAGAAACACTCTGTGGCAAGACTAGTTGGTGCGCCTCCGGGTTACGTTGGTTATGAAGAGGGTGGTTATCTAACAGAAGCGGTTCGCCGTAAACCTTATTCTGTCATCCTATTAGATGAAGTAGAGAAGGCACATCCAGATGTGTTCAATATTCTGCTGCAAGTATTGGATGATGGTCGACTAACTGATGGTCAGGGGAGAACGGTTGATTTCCGTAATACTGTAGTGATCATGACATCGAACTTAGGTTCAGCTCGCATCCAAGAGAACTTTGCTACTCTGGATTACCAAGGTATTAAGAATGAAGTGATGGATGTGGTCAGTAAACACTTCCGCCCAGAGTTTTTAAACCGTGTTGATGAAAGCGTGGTCTTCCATCCTCTTGGTCAAGAGCACATTAAGTCGATTGCTTCTATTCAGCTAGATCGTCTAGCGAAACGCCTAGAAGAAAAAGGCTATCAGTTAGAGGTATCCGAGAAAGCTCTCGATTTGATTGCTCAAGTTGGTTTCGATCCTGTCTATGGTGCGCGTCCTTTAAAACGTGCCATTCAACAAAATGTCGAAAACCCACTAGCTAAATCAATCTTAGCCGGCCAAATATTGCCAGATAAGAAAGTACAGCTGATTGTGAACAATGACCAAATTATTGCTCACCAGTAATTTCACTAATGCAGTGAAAAGTGAGACGAAGTTCAAGGTTTAGGGGGCGGTAGCCCCCTTTTTGATGCACTTTTATCGGGTTTTGATTGTTTTCTATACGAACGAACCAAAAAGATAAGTTTTTTTGAAAAATAGGGTTGTGTTCCTAAACGAACTCCCTATAATGCGCCTCCGTTGTCACGGGAAAGCAAACAAAGCGAAGCCGAGATAACAAGGTCAGTGAGTTAGAAAGTAACTCACAGAGAAATAACTTAAAAAAGTGTTTGACACGATAAGTTATCTCGCTAAAATGGCCGTCCACTTTGAAGAGAACTTCAGAGTGTGCTCTTTAAAAATAAGAACCTATCAATCTGTGTGGGCACTCGTTGATGATAATCCAATTAGATATTTCTTTCTTAACGGAAAGCGGTATCAAATTAGGTTTCAATGAAACGAAGTGACCATTGAGTCGAAAGACTCAGCACAGTCAATTCAAACATTACTTATGTAATGTTCAGTATTCATTGAGCCGAACAAAATCTTAAATTGAAGAGTTTGATCATGG